>CALDOK010000100.1 GCA_937912125.1 uncultured Pseudomonadota bacterium | reverse complement strand
GGAAGAGCGCTCCGCAAGATGGTGCTGGACCGGCTCTGACCGAGAGGGCTTCCATAGCTACCATGCTGATCACCACGGGCTTCCAGAAGGTTCCACGGTGGTCTATGGAAGTATGGAAGTGGCGTGGGAAGTGCCGGTCAGGCCGGTGATCGGGGTCGGAGATCGGTCTGGCGGGAGCGGTCGGAGGGGATCGGAGAGCGGAGGATCGCTGATCGGCTCCGTGCAGATCGCCCTGCGGCGATCGGAATCGCGTTTGTCGGGCGGGCGAGCAGGGCTCGCGCTCTACCTCATCAGTCCCGCCAACATCGCTCCGATGTCCCGCAGTTGCTGCTGCTGCTCGGCGGCCCCCGGCAGGTCCAAGAGGTCGAGAGCCGCGCAGGCCTCACTGGCACTGGCGTAGGCGATCTCGTAGTGGTTCCGCCGGGCCTGCCCCGACCGGCCCCGACCTTCAGCGATGTTCAGCGCCACCGACCCAGCCGAGCGCTGCGCTTGATCCTTGAGCCACGCCATCCCGCGGGGGAACTTGGCCGCTGACACCCAGCGGCTGACCTGCACCGCCAGCTTGTAGGCGCGGAGGGTTTCGTGTGGGAAGAAGGAGGAAGTCTGCGGCATCGGTGCCTCCGGAGGGCCGCAGGGATGGATGGGGGCGGCCCCTCACCCCGTGAGGGGGGCCGCACACAGCCAGCCCGAAGGTCTGGAGGAGGTGCCGATGCAGCAAGTCAGCCGATCCCCCACGAGAGCTGGAGCGCCGTGGGGGGCGAGGGAGGGGATCGGTAGCCACAGACGCAACGCCCCAGCACCCGATCTCCGCCGTGCCGATTTCCGCGTGGCCGATCCCGATCCCCTCGAGCCTCGAGCAAAGCGGGCGCCGTAACGGATGAGCAAACCCCGCCCCTACGTCACGCAGGGGGCCGATCTCCGCGCGGCCGATCCCGATCCCCGCCAACCCGATCTCCCGATCTCCGCCCTCCCGATCACCGATGTCCGATCACCGGGCACAATGCCCAAAACAGGCGGGCACAGGCCGTCCAAGGCCGGGCACAGCCCCTCTGAGTCTTCGATAACAGACGTTCAACCGTCCGCAATCAACCCCAGATGCTACTCCAAATACCCCAACTCCCGCAGCGCCTGGAGGGTCTCGGGGTCCAGATCGCCCAGCGGCTCCCCCTGCCCTGCTGCGGCACCCTGAGTGACGCTCGCCGCGGCCACGGCGCGCAGGCGCGCCAAGATGGTGGGGTCGAGATCGGTGAGCGGCGTGGCCTCGCCTGGGTCCGCGATCAGATCGTAGACCTCTTGGTGCCCGGTGGAGTCGAGGATCAGCTTGTAGCGGCCGTCCAGGCCCACGCCGAAGCTGCGACGGTGGGGCTCGAGCCGCTCGCTGTCGCGCAGCGCGGGGGGAAAGGTGCCCAGGACCTGGGCCGGGTAGGCGTAGGAGGCGGCGAGCAGCCGCTGCTCGTCGTCCTGTCGGTGCAGGTCGCGGCCCTGGGTCTCGGGTGCGGTCAGGCCCGCGGCCTGTAGGAGCGTGGGGTAGAGGTCGGTGAGCTGAACGACCCGCCCATCCACGGTGCCTGCCTCGAAGCCAGGCCCTCGGGCGATGGCGGCCACCCGCAGCAGGGTGTCGTAGACGGAGAAGGCGTGCCCCACGTGGCCATGCTCTCCGAAGCCCTCGCCGTGGTCGGTGACCACCACCAGGGTGGTGGTGGCCGGGTCGGCGTAGCGGTCCACAGCGGCGACGATGCGCTCGACCGAGGCGTCCACCTGCCGGATCTCCGCGTCGTAGAGGGCCCGCGCAGCGGCGAGCACCTCGGGCTCCACCGGCTGGTCACCGGCGTACCACTCCCGCACGAAGCCGTGGTCCTGCACAGGGTCGTAGGCCCTGTGGGCACGGGCGATGGCCACCGGGCCTCCCAGCACGGGCCACGCATAGCGCCAGTCGGGCTCGTAGGGGCCGTGCGCCTCCATCAGGTTGACGAAGAGGAAGAAGGGCCGCTCCCGGTCGCGCTGCGCCGCGAACCACTGCTCCACGGCCACCGAGCTGTGATCGGCCAGCAGGCTGCTGGGGCGCTCGGACTCGCGCCACAGCTCGCCGAAAACCTCGAAGCCCCTGTGCAGCCCGGTCTTGGAAGAGACCCAGGGGTTGTTGGAGAAGCCGGCGCACTGGTAGCCGGCGTCCGCCAGCCGGGCGGCGAGCAGATCGGGGTCGCCCCGCAGCTGGAGGTGGGACTGGGTGGCGCCGTGCTGGCTAGGCAGCAGGCCGGTGAACATGGAGGCGTGGGACGGCAGGGTCCAGCTGGAGGTGGACCAGGCACGATCGAAGCGCGTACCCTGCTCCGCCAGCCGCTCGAGGTAGGGGCTGGTGGGCTCGGGGTAGCCATAGACGCTGAGGTGGTCCACGCGGACCGTGTCCATGACGATGAGCACGATGTTGTCAGCCTGGGAACGCTCCGGAGGGGTACACGCCAGCACCAGCACCAGCACCAGCAGCAGTGTCAGGGACGCCGCGGCGCGGGCGATCACGCCTGCTCCCGCTGGCGGGCCCGCAGCACGATCACCAGCACGGGCACGAAGGCCAGCGCCATGGGCAGCAGCAGGCGCACCTCGCGGATCCTGCCGAAGGCCAGCTGCAAGGCCAGGTAAGGCAGCAGCACCACCAGCAGCGCGCGCAGGGTCTGGGGCAGTGTGCGCCAGCTCAGCAGGGGCAGGGCCCAGAGCACACCCCAGAAGCAGGCCGCGTACAGCAGCCAGCCTGGGCTGCCGAGGTTGGCCAGGAACATGCCCCAGGGGCTGGTGCCGTGGGCCCAGCCCGCGCCGGGCACCAGCCAGCGCAGCGCCAGGAAGGGCAAGGCCCAGCACACCGCCAACCCCGCCATGCGCAGCGCCACCGGGCGCAGGGGCTCGCGTCCCCACAGCAAGGCGCCATGGATCAGCACGATGAAGACCGAGGTCTCGCGGTTGAGGCTGCCCAGCAGGATCAGAGGGAAGATCCACAGCCAGCGCCGCTCGAGGGTGAGCACGGCGCAGGCCACCCAGAGCAGCAGGTCCAGAGAGGATGCCGGCTGGAACCAGTAGTGGACATAGGACGGGCCGTGCAGGCCCACCACCAGCAGCGTGCCCAGCAGGGGCCAGGGAGGCGGCACCCAGTGGCCCAGGTAGCGGTGGAACAGCAGGAAGAGGCCGAAGGTGAACACCCAGCGCCAGACCAGGTAGCCGATCTCGACCGAGCGCTGCTTGGGCAGGCCACCCAGCTCGGCGATCACACGGCCGGTGAGCTCGGCCGCCCAGGGCACCACCAGGCGATGAACCCAGGGCGCCTCCCCTGCCCCGCTGATGATCTGGGCGTGACGCTCGGCGCGCTTGCCCACCTTGGGGCCCATGTTGATCCACTCACCGTGCAGCTGAGTGAGCAGCAAGGCGAGCCCCAGGTACAGGGACAGATGGATGCGGTCGAGGCGTCGTGGAGTGTGCATGGCGTTCCCTCACCCCGTACTCCCGCACGCACTGATGCTGCAAGCACGATCCCTTCGCGCTAAGAGCCCGCCATGCCTGACGACCTCGCCATCACCAGCCGCATCGTCATCCCAGGGTCCGACCTCGAGGTGAGCTACAGCCGTGCTGGCGGCCCGGGGGGCCAGAAGGTCAACAAGACCGAGAGCCGGGTCCAGCTGAGCTTCGACTTCGAAGACTGTGAGGCCCTCACCTTTGGGGTCAAGGCCCGGGTGCGAGCCAGCTGGGGTAGCCGCATCACCCGCGACGGCCGCATGGTCCTGGCCTGCGACACCCACCGCGAGCGCAGCCGCAACCTGGCGGAGGCCCGCGCGCGCCTGGCCGCCATGATCCGCGGCTGCCTCGAGCCGCCCCGGCCCCGTCGGGCCACCAAGCCCAGCCTGGCCGCCCGCCGCCGCCGCCTCGAGGGCAAGAAGCAGCGGGGGAAGGTCAAGCAGCTGCGAGGCAAGGTGGGCGACAGCGACTGAACGATCACGGGGGCCCAGGCCTGGTCAGGGCTGGGGCCACACGGTGGCCATGGCGCTCATGGTCTCGTAGACCACCGGACCCGTGCCGTCGGCCGCCAGGAACTGGTCGATGTGGTCGAGGCCGCCCTCGAGGGCCACCGAGTTGATGAAGTCGTAGGACACCGGATGGTAGCCGGTGACGTAGGTGGTGGGCTGCTGCAGGGCCGCCCCCCCGGGCCAGTTGGCCTCGAACATCTCGATGATCTCGTAGACATCGACGTAGTCCACCAGGGCGCCGTTGTCGGGCACCTCGAGGATGGGCACGAAGGGGGGCTCGCTGAGGAGGATGTCGTCCTGGGAGGGGTAGTAGGGCTGGCTGGTGTCGTCGATGGTGGCCCAGTGCTCCTGGTTCCACTCGTACAGGCCGGCGTCGGGGATACCCTCCCACTCCTCGAGGCGCGCCCAGTTGGCGGCGCTGGTGTCCGCCACGAAGCCCGTGTTGGCCAAGGCCTCGAGGGTGTGGATGGCCGCGGTCCAGCCGCCGGCCCGGAACGAGGTGGGCGTGCCGATGCCATTGGCGTCGAACAACGACTTGGCCTGCTCGAGCAGGATCTCGGTCTCCTCGAGGCTGTAGCTGGACAGCTCGACGGTGTAGCCGGTCTCGTCCTCGACATAGCCAAAGGACGGCTCATGGCGGCAGGGCACCGAGGTGGTCTCGACGAAGTTGCAGTAGGGATGCACATGCAGGCCGATCTCGTCGTCGAAGTCGGCCACCATGCCCAGCAGCCAGGCCACCAGGTCGGCCGCATGCTGCGCGCTGACCTCGGGATCGGTGAAGGTGTAGGGCCCCACGAAGTGGGTCATCTTCATGGCGGGGTGGTTGGCATGCAGCTGCTCCTGGCGCTCGAGCCAGGAGTCCTCCTTGTAGGAGCGGTCCCAGTCGTTGGTGACCAGCACGTACAGGGGGTGGCTGCGCTGCAGCGCGAGCCGGGCGAAGGCCTGGCCCTCACCACTGGCCGCCAGCAGCAGCTCGTGCTCCCCAGCCCCGAGCGCGGACAGGTCGGCGTCGATGAGCTGCCCGGGCTGGGCGGGCCACGCGCCGCTGTGCTGGCCATCGATCCACAGCTCGACGCCATCGGCGCCCGCGGGCGGGTCCACGACCAGCGCCAGGGTGTCGCCGCCCGGCGTGCGCGCGTTGCCCACCAGGTACCAGGCCTGGAAGCTGGCGATGTGGGCGCTCCCGTCCAGGCCGTCGGGAACGGTGGGCGCCGGGACCTCGCCGCTGTCCTGGGACGCGGGGCAGGCCGCGAGCAGGGTGAGCGGCAGGAACGAGAGAGAGAGCAGATGGAATGGCTTCATACCAAGGGAATATCACCCCGGGCGCGGCTATTCCTCATACCCGAGATCTTCCAGCCGCTCGCTGGCCTCGAGGTCGATCTCTCCCAGCCCGATGCCCTCGTGGATGTGCTGGGCCTGGGTGAGCTGCTCCATCATCATGCGCTCGAGCCTGTCCCGCACCTGGACCTCGCGCTCGGCCAGGTCCACGGTCTCGCCGGGATCCCGGCTCACCTGGAACAGCTGCAGGCTGGCCGTGGAGTGGGGATCCCGGCGACCGACGCGCAGCAGCTTCCAGCCCTCGGCACGCAGGGCGACCGTGAGGCGCCCGATGACTCCCGACTCCGACAGCGCGGGACGGCTGGCGGCGCTGCTCTCCCAGGCCCCCAAGGAGACAGAGGAGGCTTGGTCCCCCTCGACCGCCAAGGGCAGATCTTCCATCAGGTTGACGCCCTGCCAGCGCGCGGGCACGGCCGCGCCCACCTCGCGGGCGATGGTCGTCGCCAGGTCCATCTGCCGAACCTGGTGCAGCACGCGCAGGCCCGCGAGGCGTTCATCGGGCAGGCGGATGATGAGCGGCACCCGCAGCAGCTCGTCGTACAGGGTTCCCCCGGAGCCCCAGCCGTCCCGCTCCCCCAGGGCGATGCCGTGGGTGCTGGTGATCACCACGATGGTGCGCCCTGAGTGCCCTTGCTCCTCGAGCCAGGCCATCAGCTGCCCGATGTGGTCGTCGGCGTGGGTGACGGCGGTCGCATAGGCCTGCCTGGCGGCGTCCTGCTGAACCGCCAGCGGCGGCCTGCCCACTTCCCAGACGGCCTCCATGCCCTCGGGGCCTTCCTGCAGCAGCGGGGGATGCGCCTCCATGAGGTGGGCGATCAGGAACCAGCTCCGCCGCTGGTTGGCGTCGATGAAGCGCCGGGCCTCGTCGAGCACGGCCTCGGCGGGTTGGTAGTACTCCTCGATGCCCGGGACCACGGGGGTGTGCCGCCCGCGGAAGCGGCGCGCCATCCGGTACAGGCCCAGGTGGCTGGCGCTCTGGCTTGCCAGCAGCGGGAAGCGAGGCGCGAGGTAGGGGTACCAGTCGAAGCCCTGCTGCAGCCCGTAGCGCCGCACCAGGTCGGGGTGGTTGAACAGGGCCCCGGTGACCATGCCGCGCTCCTGCAACACCTCCTGCAGGGTCTCGACGGACTCGTCCAGGGCATCGCGGCGGTCCACCACCCCGTGGGCCGATGGCTGCTGGCCGCACAGCAGCGAGCTGATGGCCGCCCGGGACCAGTTGGACTGGGCGATGGCCTGCTCGAAGAGGATCCCCTGGGAAGCCAGCGCGTCGATGGAGGGCGTGTTGGCTCCCGCGCTGCCGTAGGCGCCGATGTGGTCGGGCCGCAGGGAGTCCACCACCACCACCAGCACGTTGAAGTCACTCTCCAGCCCGGAGCTGGGCTGACGCTCGGGAGAGATCCAGCCGGCGGGGTCGGTCCCCGCCACAGGCGAGAAGCTGAACACGGCGCTCAGCACCACGAGCACGCCGTACAGAGCGACGGTGCCCCGGCGACGCAGCACGATCTTGAACGGCGTGCGGGTGAGCAGGATGGGCCCAAGCCACATGCTCGCCGCCACCAGCACCACCAAGACGCCCGCGATGGCCAGCTGGGCCCCGCGGGGCAAGCCCTGGTCCAGGTACACCACCCGGTCGACCTCGAGGGTGGCGACGGCGCCAGACAGGACGGCGGCCACACCCACGAAGCCCAGGGTGTAGCAGCGCGGGGGATCGCAGTAGTCTCGCGCCACCAAGCCCAGCAGCACCAGCCCCACCCCGGCGACAGCGCCCAGGGCCAGCCCGGCCACGGCGTAGATCAGGACGGCGTAGATCAGGGCCAGGTAGTCGGCGGGCGGGCCTGCGGTGAGGACATAGACCGCATCGGCCATCCCCACCACGGGGCCAGCCACCAGCCCAGCTGCCATGCCCAGCAGGATCCTGCGCACGTTCCCGACGCTACCTTTCCTGGCTCGAGGCGGCCCTTGCACGGGGCGCCGTCCAGAGCGGCCGATGGTAGCAGACAGCCCCCACCTGCGCCAGCGGCCCAGCCTGCCCTCCCAGGCCCGAAGCGACCCAGCTGCGCCCCAAGAAGCGGCCGCTCCCCCGCCCGGGGCTCATCGGCTTGTTACAAGCCAGCCCATGCTGGCCTTCGCCCTGTTCATCTCCGCTGCGCTCGCGGCTCCCTACGGAGAGCTGCGTGAGCTGGCGGCAGCAGAGCAGCGCCTGGTCCCAGGCGACACCGCGGTGCTGGTGGGCCTGGCGGGAGAGCTCGGCTGCGTAGCTGCGCACGACCCTCAGGACTGCGAGGTCATGAGGATACAGCCAGCCAGCGAACAGCCCCTGGTGGAGCTGGTCCCCGTCCCCGCCATGGTCCTGCCGGCGGTCGAGGACAGCCCAGCGTCCCTGCTGCTGCCCCGCTTCCCCTATGGGCTGGGGGAGCCGGTCACGCCGATGCTCGGACCTTCGATGGTCACCAACCCCAAGGCCAGCTGGGTCCGCATCCCACTGCCCGAAGGCACGCAGGCGGTCATGGGCGCTGGACTGGCCCAGATCCTGGTGGCCCCAGGCGCCCCCGGCCCGAGCGTGGAGCCCTTCGTGGAGCCCTGGGGGCCGCCCCTGGTGGAGCCCCTGTCCGCAGGGGTCGCTGCCGACGCCTGGCCCCCCCAGCTCATGCCCTACACCCGGGTCCAGGTGCTGCTGCCCATGCAGCTCCTGGCGGTGCGCGTCGAGGGCGACGATGGTGTCTTGGTGGACCTGGGCTGGCCCACCACCGCGCCTGCTATGGGTGGCCAGCCCCTGATCGAGCCCGCGTGGATCAGCACGGCCACCCTCGGCCTGGCCCCCGCCACGGGGCTCTGCATGCGCGCCTACTACGCGGGTAGCCTGCGCAGGCCCAGCCGCGAGCCGCCGGTCATGCCCTCCCAGCTCCAGCCTCCCCGCCTGCTGGTGGCCACCGACGGCTTGGGCCAGGTCATCGACGCAGTCCCCATCGACCCGCCGTGGGATCGCGCCGAGCCCAGCGCTTGCCTGCGGGCCAACGCGCGCCTGCTGCCCGCCGCCGATGTGGTCTCGTCCATCGCCGTGCTGGGCCTCAGCCTCCCGGACGCTCCGGATCGCCCCCCAGCGGAGCCGAGCCCCAGCTCACGCTGACCCGGTGGAGCCAAGCGTCGTCGCCGGGGACAAAGTCCTGCCCCTGGACCTGGGTGAAGCCGTAGCCCACAGACCAGCGCCCACCGTCCGCCCCGGCACGCCAGAGGCGGCCGCTCAGGCCCCAGCTGCGTTCGTCCGTGGCCAGGGCCAGCAGGTTGGACTCTAGGGACTCGATCACCCCTACTCGATGCACCTGCTCGTAGGCCAGGTCGGCGCCCCAAGGCAGCGGATACCAGCCGAGCCTCAGCCACGTGCTCTCGGCGTCACCGCCGATGTGGTGACCGATGGTACGCCCGTCCTGGGTGAAGCCCTGGTGGTAGACCCGGTGGCTCACATACCACCTGAAGTAGTCGTCCAGGATGTGGCTGCCCTCGTAGCTGAGCACCCAGGGGCCCACCGCGCCCTCTAGCCCCCAGAGGTTGGCCACCCCCGCCAGGGACGGGTAGGGCACGGGCCCCAGGCGGCGCGCGATGATGTCCTCGGCGCCGTACTGCCACCAGCCCTCGACATAGTCCACCGGCCCACCCACCCAGCGAGCGATGGGCAGGGTGACCCGAAAGTCCAACGACGCCTGCTCGTTCTGGTCGGGCTCTTCCTTGTCGGGGTCGTCGTAGACGTGCGGCTCGATGGGCACCAGCAGCTCCCAGAAGCCAGGCATGGGCCGTCCCTCGCCTCCAAAGAGGCCCAGGCGCGTGGCCCCGATCTCGATCCAGGGGACGGGCAGCCAGCGCAGGTCCATCAGCATGAGCCCAGGGTTGGCCACGTCATCGCGGGGACGCTGCAGCCAGCCCCAGGAGGTCTCGAAGCGCCAACGGCCGATGCGCTCGAGCCAGCCCGGGATCCTGCCCTGTGCGGCGAAGCTGCCGAGGGGAGCGGGCCTGGCGTTGTCGGACAGCAGCAGGCTGCCACGGCGACCTGGCCCCAGCCAGCGATCCCGCATCCCGAAGCCCACCAGCAGGTGCTCGCCGCGCCATCCCCCCCAGGCCTGGCGCGGCACGAGGCCCGCGTCGAAGGGGGCGCCGCCCAGCTCCACGTCGAGCTCGGGCTCCAACACGGCCTCGAAGCCCAGCGCGTAGGCCCGGATCTGCGCCCCGCCGCGCAGCGAGACCAGCCCGGGCTCCTCGTCGCCGCCGACGTTGGCGGGCACCAGGTCGCCGATGGCGGCCGCCGCGCCAGGGACCAGCACCCACGCGGGCACACGGGGCTGGCGGAGCGCGCCCAGCTCGGACGCCAGGGTAGGCTGCAGGGTGGCCAGGAAGGCCCGCGGGTTCACATGGCTGGGCTCGGCGCCAGCGTCGAGGATGACGTCCAGCTTCCAGGCCATCGCCATGGCCTGCCACTCCCCGTCTCCCAGGAACAGGTCGTGGGAGCCCCCGCGGGCGGCCATGCCCAGGGCCAGCGCCGTGGGGTCGTCCAGAGGCGCAGCCTTGGGCGCCACGGCCAGCAGCCAGGAGGCGGCAGCCAGAGACCAGGGGCCGAGCGGGGAGGTACGCATCACCGCTGGCATAACCGGATGATAGGCTGTGCCCGATGCTGTCCTGTCTCCTGCTGGTGTCACAGCTCCAAGCGGCCAGCGTCGCCTGGTATGCGGACCCCGTCGTGCTCGACCTCCACCCGGTCCGCTACAGCTACTGGGCCCGGTACAACGAGCTGTATGCGGAGCGTGCCGCCGGCTCGAGGGCCTCCCCCGTGTTCAGGGAGCCCATGGCCGCCAGCGCGGTGTACTACGCCCTGTGGGACGGGACCTGGGAGCAGCCCACGGCCGACGATCAGACCCCCGAGCTGTGGCGAGACATGGCCATCTCCAGCGCCAGCATCGCCGGGGAGGCCTTGCTCTGGGAGACCATCGGGCGCTCACCCGAGCTGGGGGGCGCCGTGCGCTTCATGCGCACCTTCGTCTCTCCCAACCTCGAGCTGCAGCGCAGGCCCGAAGGCTGGAAGGCCCGCGCCAACGATCCGGACATCCGCATGCGCCCTGCGCTGGAGCGCAAGGAGCTGCAGGAGGGCATGTTCGAGCGGCACGCCAGCCCCGTCCCCACCGTGACCCTGGGCACGGGCCTGGACATCGCAGACCTGGACAGCCTGACCGAGCGCAAGCGCACAGTGGACGCCGCCGCGTGGCTGCGCAGCCAGCACATGGGGCTGGACCAGATCACCCTGCGCGGGCTGCTGCTGGCCCACACCTGGGAGCTGTCCGGTCGCCAGCGCGTGGTGCGCGGCCTGTCGGCGGCCGCGGCCGTGTCCAGCCTGCCCCTGTCCCCCTTGCCCGAGGAGTGGGGCGCCGGCCTGACCTGGAACCTGCCGAAGACGCGCTGGTGGAGTGCGGTGCTGCGCTACCGCCGCGACATCCCGCTGCCGAACCAGGATCAGACAGAGTGGAACCTGCGCCTGGTGGTGCGCTGGCTGCCACCCAACCCTGCGCCTGTCCAGGCGGGCGCCTGGCCGCTGGGCCAGCGCATCGGGGCACCGGGCCCCATCCGTCCGGCCGAGCCTGAGGGACAGCCGGTGCAGGCCCAGAGCGCCCTGCCCGAGCCTCCTGGCGTGACGCAGGACGAGCCCAAGGAAGCCGAGGACGAGCCCGCGCGGCCCACGCAGAGGCCTAGCGGATCTTTCGGAGCGCCACGTTGACGTTGTAGATCACGTAGGGATCCTCAGTGGACTCGCGCAGGGAGGACAGCAGCGGCAGGGACCGCTTGTCGCCGATGTTGCCCAGGGCCCAGATGATGTTGAGCGGGGCTTGTTCGGGGGGGTGGCTCTCGAGGATGATCATCAGCGGAGCCACCGCGGCCGGGTCCTGGATGCGGCCCAGGGCCTCCACGGCCGCAGCTCGGACCTCGGCGGAGGCGTCGTTGGCCATCACATCCACCAGATCCGCGGTAGCGGCCGCGTGACCCAGCTCACCGAGACTCTCGACCGCCACCAGCCGGATGGAGGACGACGGGTCGTGCAGGGTGTCGATCAGGGCGTCGACCACAACGGGCTCGTCGAACTTGCGGGCGAACTCGGCCATGTCTTCACGCACGGCGGGGTTGTCCGAGCGCAGCCCGGTGACCACCTGCTCGGCGGCGGGGCCGCAGCCCACGAGCAGCGCCAGGGCGACGAGGGGCAGGCGGGCGTTCATGCGGCACCTCCACCTTCGCCGGCTTGATCCGAGCTGGCAGAGCTCTTGGAGCGCCTGCGCTTCTTGATAGGCTTGCCGTCGGCGTCCTTGTCCGCGATGTAGTAGGACCGGTAGTACCGGTAGTACCCACCCAGGGCCGAGTCGGAGGTGTCGAGCTTGTTGAAGACCAAGCCCACCGGCAGCAGCCCGGCGCCTTCCATGCGGTTGCGCACGTCGCGCAGCACCTTGCGGGAGGCGCGGCCGGCCTCGACCACCAGCACGAACTCGTCCACCTGGCGGCCGAGCACCACGGCGTCGTTGACCACCATGACCGGCGGGGTGTCCACGATGACGATGTCGCAGGTGCGCGCCACGTCCATGAGCAGCTGCCGCATCTTGAGGGACTCCACCAGGGAGCCTGGGTCCCGGGGCAGGGTGCCAGCAGCCAGCAACCGGAAGCCGGGCACCGGCATCTCCTGGTAGGCGTCCTCGAGCTTGGCTTCGCCCAGCAGCACGTTGGTGACGCCGACGCGGTTGGCCGTGTGCGGGAAGAAGCGGTGCTGGGTGGGGCGGCGCAGGTCGCAGTCCACCAGCACCACCCGCTTGCCGTCCCGGGCCATGGAGATGGCCAGGTTCATGGAGACGGTGGACTTGCCCTCTTCGGGTACCCCCGAGCTGACCGCGATGTAGCGTGGCGGCTTGTCGAGGGTGGCGTAGGCGATGCTGTTGCGCACCGTGCGGAAGGCCTCGGCCACCGGCGCGTGGGCCGGTAGATCCGTGATCAGGCGCTTGGTGCCCTTCTTGCCGTAGTGGGGGATGGCCCCCAGCTGCTGGATGTCCCAGACCTCGCGCAGCTCGTCGGGGGTCTTGATGCTGTCGTCGAGGTACTCGAAGCCGAACACCAGCGCGATGCCGAACATCAGACCGAGCATCAGGCCGGCCGCCACGTTGACCACCAGGCGGGGCTTGGCAGGGCGCTCGGGCTGGACCGCGGGCTCCACGAACTGCAGATCGCTCATGGTGAGCGCCTCTGCGATGGCGATCTCGAACTCCTGCATCTGCAGCTCGGTGTAGAGCTTCTCAGTGGCAGCAGCCGCCAGCTCGAGCTGCGCCAGGCGGCGCATCTTGTCCGGGTAGTGGCCGAACTCGGTGGTGGCTCGCTCGATGCCCGCCTTGAGCTCGAGGGCGCGCTCTTGCTCGGACACCAGCTGGCCTCGCAGCTGGGCGACGGCGGGAGACAGCTCGTGCTGCTCCCGCAGGGCGAGCTCGAGCTCGGTGGTGGTGGACTCGATCTGCCGGTCGATGAGCAGCACGTCGGGATGCTTGTCGGTCTTCTCGAGCAGCTCGGCTTCACGGTGACGGCGCAGCTCGGCGAGCCCATCGCGCAGGGAGCGAACCTGGCTGTTGCTGGAGATGGAGGCGGGGCTGACCAGGTCGGTGCCCTCGAGGGCCTGGTTGCGCCGCTCTTCGGAGATCTGGGCACGCAGGCCCATGATCTGGGCGCCGCTCTGCTCGATGGCCATCATCATGTCCGAGATGCGCGCCACAGCGGCCTTGACCTCGGACTCGAGGTCGATGATCTGCTCGGCCTGCTGCGCATCGGCGATGGAGCCCAGGGCAGCGTCCAGCTCGGACTCCACCAGCACCAGCTGGTCGGTGACGAAGTTGCGGGCCTCGCGCACGTCGGACCGGGCGCGCTCCTGGGTCTGGCTGATGTAGGCCTGGGCCAGGGTGTCGGCTATGAGGCGAGACTGCTCAGCGTCGTTGGAGCTGGCCATCACCATCAGGATGTCGGTGCCCTGGGCCTGGGTGACCTTGACCTGGGGGGCGCCCATCAGCTCGTCCAGGGCACCCGCGACGATGAGCTTGTCGGCCACCAGCAGGCGGCCGTTGTCGTCGCGCAGCTGCAGCTTCCAGATCACCTCTTCGAGCACCGGACGCACGGTGGCCAGTGCGATCTTGTTCATCATGTCGTCGCTGCCCGAGGTCAGGCTCATCGCGACCTCTTCGAGGCCGAGCTCGGACAGGATGGAGTTCGTGGTGTCCGAGCTCTCCACGATGAGCTTGGCGGTGGCCTGGTACTGCTTGGGGAGCAGCAGCGTGATCGCCACAGCGGCCGCGAGGAAGAAAGCGACGGCTTCGATGATCAGCCACTTCCTGCGGAGCAGGGCGCTGTAGAGGTGCAGGATCTCCATGAACAACCAGCGTACGGAGCGCAAAAGAGAGGTGCACCACACCCACGCAGGGCGCAATGCCCGAGAGCCGCGCCACCATAGCCCCGAGCTTTAGGGTCTGCCACTCGAAAGCCCGGCCCTTGGGAGCTTGACGACGCAGCGTGAATCCGGCTACCAAGCCCCTGCGTCTGCCATCCCCACGACCTCGACTCGAGGTCCCCGCCCGCCGCCGCTTGGAGGCCCTCGTGCGTCCCGCCATCTTCACGCTGCTGCTGGTGCTGTCGGCCTGCGCCACCACCATGACCTCCGCGCCGAACATCGAGACCGCCGCTGACGCGGCCACCATCCGCGCTCCCGCCCCTGCCGAGTTCATCTTCGGTCCCGGCGACCGCATGTCCATCAAGGTCTGGCGCCACGACGAGCTCGACATGGAGGTCACGGTGGCCCCCGACGGCGGCATCACCTACCCGCTGGTGGGTCGCCTCCAGGCCGCGGGCATGTCCTACCCCCAGCTCGTGGCCACCATCGAGACCGCGCTGTCCGAGTACTACACGGACGTCTCCGTCGCCGTGAACGTCGAGGAGGTCTCCAACCAGAAGGTCTTCGTCCTGGGCGAGGTCAAGACCCCCATGGTGCTGCAGATCGAGAACGACATGAGCATCCTCGAGGCCCTCACCCGCACCGGCGGCATCATGGACGACGCGCGCACCGACAACGTGCTGCTCATCCGCGGCGGCATGGACGAGCCTGAGCTGTTCACGGTCGACGTCGGCGCCATCTACGGTCGGGGCGAGATGACCCAGCTGGTCTACCTGCAGCGTGGCGACATCGTGGTGGTGCCCACCAAGACCATCGCCAACGTCGAGACCTTCTTCCGCCGCATCCAGTCCGTGCTGGCCCCCTTCGTGGGCGGCTCCGCCATCTACCGCAACGCGGTCTCCGGAGGGGCCCAGGGCACCTCCTCCGCCCTCGGCGATTAGGCCCCTGCACCGGAGCTCTCCGCGTGAATCGTCCCTGGCTCCACGCCGCCATCCTGGCAACGCTCGACGCGGTAGGCCTGCTGGCCGCGAGCTGGATCGCCCACACCCTGTGGCTCTGGTACAACCCCCAGCTGGCCTGGGTGGTGCAGGTCCAGCTGTGGGAGCTGTTCCCCCCCAACCCCTGGGCGCCTCCCCTGCTGGTGCTCATTCCCGCCTGGATGCTGGCCAACAACCTTCTGGGCCTGCACAACCCCGCCAAGCTCGAGCGCTCGGCGAAGATCACCACCCTGCTCACCCGCTCCGCCGTCTACGTGATGCTGGTGCTGGTGGTGCTCCAGTTCCTGTTCACCCAGCGCACCTACAGCCGCTCTCTGATGCTGCTGTTCATCGGCTGCGGGTTCTCCATCATGGTGGTGCTGCGCCTGAGCTTCTTCCAGGTCCAGCTGCGGATGCCCCGCCCCTTCGCGTCTCAGGCCGTCGCCATCTTCGGCGGTGGGGCCGAGGCGCTGTCCATGACCCAGCGCCTCGAGACCCACGGTCGCCACGCCTACACCCTGGCGGGCTACCTGATCCCCACCGGCGAGCGCACCCTGATGGTGCCCCCGGACAAGGTGCTGGGGACCGTCGACGATCTTCCCCAGGTGGTCAACGACGAGAACCTCCACATGGTGATCATCGCGTCGCGGCAGATCGATCGCCGCGACGCCTTCCGCCTGGCCCGGCTCTGTGACCAGCTCGGGCTGCGGGTGCTGCAGATGCCCTTCACCTGGGGTTTCGCCAGCCCCAAGCTCGGCTTCGCGTCCCTGGGCGGGCTGCAGCTGATCGATCTGCAGCAGCTCAGCTACCCCAGCTTCGCCGAGAACATGAAGCGCGCCTTCGACCTCTTCGCCGTGCTCGGCGGCGGCGCGGTGCTCCTGCCGGGCCTGCTGCTGGTGGCGGGCGCGGTCAAGCTGGACTCCCCTGGCCCCGTGTTCTTCACCAGCCCCCGAGTGGGCAAGGGCGGCCGCAACTTCCCCTTCTTCAAGTTCCGCTCCATGGTGGCCAACGCCAACCAGCTCAAGGACGATCTGCGCGAGCACAACGAGTCCGACGGCCGGCTCTTCAAGATGAAGGACGACCCCCGCATCACCCGCTTTGGGCGCTTCATCCGCAAGTTCAGTGTCGACGAGCTGCCCCAGCTGTGGAACGTGCTGCGGGGCGACATGAACCTGGTCGGGCCGCGGCCGCTGCCCGCCGAGGACCTCCGGGACATGGAGCGCGACCCCGAGGCCCTGTACTGGTTCGAGCTGCGCTCCAAGGTCAAGCCCGGCATCACAGGCCTGTGGCAGGTCAGCGGCCGCAGCTCCCTCACCTTCGCCGACATGGTCGCCCTGGACATCCAGTATGTGCAGAACTGGTCCCTGTGGCTGGACCTCCAGATCCTCCTCAAGACCATTCCGGCGGTCATCAGAGGCTCCGGCGCGCACTGAAACTGTCTCGCTGACAGCTTCTTGGCCTTGCGTACCCGCTTTTAGACGTCTATCTATGGGGTGGGCTGGAGGCCTCCATGGCAACCTCACTACGCACGCTCTCGACCCTCACCGCACTGGCCGGGCTCTTCGCCTCGGCCTGCAACCTAGGGCTCGAGTTCAAGGGGGTCGCCTTCGACTCCCAGGGAAATCCCATCTTCGACACCGAAGAGGGTGACGCCGACGCCGATGCCGACGCCGACACCGACGGCACCATCAGCATCACCGGCCTCGACCCCTACTACGGCACCACCGTCGGCGGTCAGACGGTCACCATCTCCGGCGGCCCCTTCGACTCGAGCGCCACGGTGCGCTTCGGCGCCAACACCGCCACCATCCAGAACTTCGGCACCAGCTCGCTCCGGGTCACCACCCCCTCGGCCTCGGGCGAAGGCACCGTGGACGTCCTCGTCACCACCGACGACGGCTCGGGCTCCGCTCAGGACGCCTTCCTCTACTTCGAGGACGGCGCGGGCAAGGCTGGGCTCGTCGGCGACATCGGCTGGTACGTCTACCTGGGCAACTTCTGGAAGGACCCCACCCCCTTCGGCGCGGCCTGGTTCTCCGTCATGGTCCCCGACGACTTCCACCTCTGGGAGTGGTACGCGCCCGGCACCGACAACTGCGTCGACGACTCCTACAGTCCAACCAGCAAGATCTACGTCTACGAAGTGGACTCCCGCACCGCCGTCATGCGGCCCAGCTCAGGCAGCAGCACCACCCTCACCTGGGACTCCTTCGCGCTGCAGTACGCCTACGAAGATCTCTCGGCCGCCCAGTACCAGGCCAACACCACCTACAACCTCGACACCATCGAGTCCTCGGACTTCGTGCCCATCGAGGTCACCCGGCTGGCCAAGACCCCCGCGACCTTCAACATCACCGCCCCCACCATGACGGGATCGGCTCCCGCGCGGGTCAGCCGCTCCAGCTTCAACATCCGCTGGTCCGGCAGCGGCGGCGACGCCACCATCATCATGGCCCACATGTACAACGCCGCGGGAACGGCCATCGATCAGAGCGTCTACTGCGTGGTCAACGACGACGGCGACTTCACCATCCCCTCGTCAGCCTGGTCCGGCTTCAGCTCCGGTCGCTACATCCAGGTGGTGGTCAAGCGCATGGTCGAGCAAGGCGGCACCGTCACCTACAACAACAGCGAGAGCCGGGTGGTCGGCTCCTACGCCAACGTTGGGCTGGTGATGTCGCAGTGAGGGCGAAGCCCGCTGGCCGCGTCGAGCTGCTTGGCGTCCCCGTCGACGTGCTCACCCGAGCCGATCTGCTGGTCCGGATCGAGGCCTTGGTACAACTCCAGGCCAAGAGCACCGTAGGCTACGTCAACATGCACGTGCTCGACCAGCTCGGCGCCCACCCCGACCTGCTCCCGTTCTTCCGTGGGCTCGACCTCTGCTACTGCGACGGCAAGGGCGTGGTTCTGGCCGCGCGGCTCCAGGGCGACCACCTGCCCGAGCGCATGACCGGGGCCGACTGGATCTGGGATCTCGCGGCCCAGGCCGAGGGGCGCTGGCGCCTGTGCTGGATCGGGAGCGAGCCGGGCGTGACGGAGCAGGCCGCTGCCGTGCTGCAGGCGCGGCATCCGGGCCTCGAGATCGTGGCCCACCACGGGTACCACCCCAAACAGGGGCCCGGGAACGCCAGCTTCATCCGGCAGGTCAACCAGGCCCAGGCCGACATCGTGCTGGTGGGCATGGGCACTCCCCTGCAGGAGCGCTGGGTGCTGGCCAACCGGGCGTCTCTCGAGGCTCCGGTGGTCTGGACCCTTGGCGCCACTGCCGACTTCGTCTCTGGGCGGGTGGACCGTGGACCCCAGTGGCTCTACGAACGCCAGGAGTGGCTCGCCCGCCTGTGGGTGGACCCCCAGCGGCTCTGGCAGCGCTACCTGCTGGGAAACGCCCGGGTCATGGCGCGGGTGCTCGCGGCCTCCACGCGGCGTAGGCTCCGCCGTCGGTGAGCACCCAGGCGCGCTGAGCGTCCAGGGCCACCAGCCCGTTGACCACCGGCGGGTGCTCGGGGGCCAGATCGATGATGGTGGCGCCGCCCAGCAGGCTGGGATCCAGGTGGATCACCTGGCCGGTGTCGGTCCCCGCCCAGCAGCCACCCTCACCGTCGGCGGCGATGGCCTGCACCACGACCTTGCGGTCCGCGCTGCGCAGCAGGTCCACCACCTCGCCGCTGTCGATGGAGATCACGTCGATCCCATTGTCGGTGCCGACCCAGATCACGCCCTCGTCCGGCTGGAGGTCCAGGGGCCTGTGGGTGCCGATGTAGGGCCGCGCACGCAGATCCTGGCCGATGGAGGTGACCACCTCGGACGCGATGGCCCACAGCACACCGTCTTCCCCGGCCACCAGCTTCCGCACCGGGCCGATGCTGGAGAGTCGCTCGAAGCGACCTTGCTCGGGGTCGTAGCGGAACAGGCCCTGGTCGCCTCCCACCCAAGGGATTCCCTTGACCATGGCGGCAGCGCGGATGGGCCCGGGCACCTCGTGCAGGCGATCACGGCCGACCCTGGGCACCTGCTCGACGCCGTCGTGGTGGACGATCCAGCGCTCGCCGCCCCGGCGTAGCAGCGCCACCAGATCGTCGCTCGACCGATCCACCAGCCTGTCGTTCCGCGGCCGAGCCGGCCCCAACACGGCCAGGCCCGGTTCGCCCACCAGATACAGGTGTCTGCCGGAGCGGTAGGCGTCGGTCCAGGATGCGCCAGCGGGCACGCGGGACAGGCGCGTGGTGCGCACAGTGCCCAGGCCGGGATCCAGCCAGGCGGCGCCCTTGTCGGTTCCCAGCCAGGCGGCCGAGGCGTTCAGCGCCCCGCGCGCAGCGTCGTCGCTACGCCAGGGCAGGTCCGGCACCACCTCGTTCACCACCGCGGAGGGCAGGCCGTCCTCGACGCTCCACTGCCTCAGCACGCCGCGCTGGGGAGTGAGGGTGACCAGGCCCGCCTCGGCCCCGGCCGCCAGGTAGGTGCCCGCGACCCGGGCCAGGGCGTAGGCGCCGTCGGTGCTGCTGCCAGGCCAGACCGTGGTGGTCTCGCCTTCGTTCAGCAGCACCACCCCGCGCTGCAGGGTGGCGAGCAGGGTGCCGGTGCGAGGCAGCGGTTCGACGTCGTAGACATCCAGCTCCGGATCCACACCCTCGATGGGCTCGGCCTCGGGCAGCCCCAGCAGGCCCTCGTAGCCCACCCAGATGCGCTCATCGGAGCCTCGGACCAGGGAGAAGACGGACCAGGGCCCCAGCACCTTGTCGATGCCCTGAGCGTCCATGCGGGCCAAGCCCCGGTAGGTGCCGATCCACACCACCCCCGGCTCGGTGGCCAGGGCCTGGACGTAGTCGTCGGGCAAGCCCTCGCCGCGGCCGATGACGTCGCTGACCTCGAAGCGCAGATCGCCGCGCGAGTCCTGGCTGGCGGCCACGTGGACCAGGCCCAGGGCGGTGCCGATCCAGGCGCCGCTCTCGGTGGGGGCCACGGCGATGACGCGCTCGGAGGGCAGCCCCTGGGCCACCCCGAGCCCCGTAGCCTGGAGACCATCGCGCTCGAGCCTGGCGATGCCACCCCCCAGGCTGGCGACCCAGGGCGTGGCGTGGCCGTCCAGCGTCAGGTCCACCACCTGGGCGCCGGGCAGAGCGCCCACTGGACCCGCCAGCTGCGCGATCTGCAGGGGTGTGACCACCGAGTCTGCGCGGATGGGCGGGCTGGCCTGTCCCTGGGGGTCCACCAGCCTGAAGCGAGTGCCCCGGGCGTAGCGCTGGCTGATCCAGCCGGGGCTGGCGTGGCTGGACACCAAGACCCAGCCATCGTCGGTGGCGCGCTCGACCCCGAAGACCTGACCGCCGTTCCAGAACAACCGCACGGACCGCTTCTGGGCGAAGACCTCGCGCCAGGCGTCAGGGGGCTGCTCCACCGCCCGCAGGTGAGCGGGCGGGAAGGCATCGGCCGGATCGCCAGCCCCCCGGACGGGGCCGGAGACCAGCAGCGCCAGGGCCAGCGCCAGGCAGCTAGAGATTGCGGATGGCCTCGCCATAGCGGGAAACCTGGCGCTCGAGATGATGGGGCTCGCCCCGTAGCCGGATGGCGTCGTGGGGACACACAAACCAGCAGTACAGACACTGGATGCAGGCAGGCGGTTCGGTCTCCGCACCGATCTGCTCCCGGGACAGGCCCGTGGGGCAGAAGTCTACGCACTTGTGGCACTCGCCGCAGCGCTCAGCGTGGCGAGCCTCCACGCGCAGGGTGTCGTCCGAGCGGTCGTAGACATCCTGGGTGATGCGCAGCTTGTAGGCCAGCCGGGCCACCCCGGGCCGGTTCACCAGAGGCCGCACCGCCAGCTTGAGCCAGATCAGCCAGCGCTTCTCGCTGAGCTTGGCCTGCAGGCTGCGCGGCGGCGGCGGGCGCATGGCGCGGAGCACCGGGACACTCGCGGCGACCGCAGCCTCGAGGGCCGGTGGCACCCGCCCCGCGGCGCCGGCGTGGGCCAGGTAGGGCACCTCACGCCAGGGCATGTCCACCAAGCGCGCGACGGCCAGATCGTTGATCAGCGCGTCGTCGCAGACGAGCAGCACCCCGAGGCGGAAGGGATCGCCGTCGCCCGGGCCGTTGCCCTCCATGCCCACCAAGCCGTCCACGATGATCAGGTCTGGGCGCACGGCCTCGTTCAGGGCCAGGATGTTGCGGCCCAGATCGTAGTGGACCTGCCGCTTGTCCTGCCCCACCACGATGCCCACCCAGTTCTTCATGGCGCAGGTGAGCTGCATCTCGGCGTGGGTCTTGATCTTGGGCACCGAGATCAGGAAGTCCTTGTCCAGCACCGTGCTGGACACCAGCGGGCGCGCCCCCGCGTGGAGCACCAGCGGCCTGCCCTGATCGAGGTTGATGTTCACCAGCCGCACGCCGAGCAGCGTGCAGAGCGCGTCCACCCGCAGCCGGGCGAAGCTGTCGATGGCCCGGCGGTCGATGCCCACGTTGGAGCCATCGGCCACGGTGAGGTCGGTGTAGCCCCGAGCCTGCAGGCCCCGGATCAAGGCGCCCAGCACCCGCAGGTCCACGCAGTTGCCGGTGAGCGCCACCAGATCGTTGTTGAGGTTTGGCTTGATGACGATGCGCGCGTCCTTGCGCTCGGGCAGGGACGCCGCGCGGGACTCCAGGATGGCCTGGATGGCGGCCTCGATCTCGTCGCGCGTCCAGGCGCGGTGGAGATCGACGGGGGTGCCTAGGATGTCGTAGCGGCTGTGCATGCTCACCCCATGGCGCTCAGCACCGACTGGTAGCGGCGCCACACGCTCGACCAGTCGTAGTGGCCAGCGACGAAGGCCCTGCCCTCCCGCCCCAGGCGCTCGCAGCGCTCGGGATCGTCCATCAAGACCGCGATGGCATCCCGAAGGGCCAGCACGTCGCCCTGGGCGAAGGGCATGCCGATGCCCCCCGTGGCCTCGCGCACCGGCGGCTGGTCGCTCCAGATGACCGGCCGGCCGCAGGACATGCCCTCGACCGCGGTGAAGCCGAAGCCTTCGGTCATCATGGTGGGGAAGAGCACGGCATCGCAGCCCTGGTACCAAGGCACGATGTCGGGCACGTCGGTGTGGATCTCCACCGGCTGATCACGGGCCTGGGTGCGGATGAACTCGAGGTACTTGGCGTCGGCCACCGTGCCGACGATGCGCAGCAACACCCGCCGCTTGAGGGCCGCGGGCAAGCGCGCCACGGCGTCGATGGCCAGGTGCTGGCCCTTGCCCTCGAGGATGCGGGAGGGGTAGGCCAGCACGAAACGCCCATCGTCGCGGGTGATGGCGGGCGCAGGCAGGAAGCGGCTGAGATCGACCCCGTTGCGGATGGCCACGGTGCGGTCGGCGGGCATCCCCGCCGCCAGCAGGTTGCGGCGGCTGGCCTCGCTCACCGTGATGACCTGCGCCAGGCTGCGGGCCTGCAGGCGGTAGAACAAGCGCCGGCCCTTGATGCCCAGGCCCTGATCGCTCTCGGGCCGACCGAAGTTGAGGTCGTGGACGATGACCGCGGTGGGGACGCTGGTGACGGGCACCTCGATGGAGTTGGACAGCACCGCGTCGGGCTTCCACCGGGCGATCTCACGGCGGGTGGTCCACCACAGCGCCCCGTAGCCACGCAGCCGATGCCCACGGCTCAGGTCCACCGCCACCGCCTGGGCGGGGACGAGCTCTCGGGCCTGCCGATAGCCCACGACCAGCCGCACCTGGTTGTGCTCGCTGGCCTGCAGGTAGAGGTTCTCGAACACCGTCTCCGTTCCGGAGCGGACGTCGGGGGGATACCTGCGGGCGACCATCAGCAGCTTCATGGGGTGGGAGGATAGCCCGATCCCTCGGCGGTGGGCAGGGGCTGGGATCACCCGCGGAACCCCCAGGCGCGATACCATGTCCCAAGCCGTGACCCCACGAGGAGCGCCGCCATGAAGCCCATGTTCGGGTTCGTCCAGACCAAGGATCCCAGCTTCCAGCGTCGCAAGACCGCGGAGATCGAGAAAGCCGAGGACGAACGCGCGGCCTTCCTGGCCGAGAAGGCCGCCCTGAAGGCCCAGGGCATCGATCTCGACGCCCCCACCGAGAAGCTGGGCTGCCCCCGC
>CALDOK010000099.1 GCA_937912125.1 uncultured Pseudomonadota bacterium | reverse complement strand
CCCCGCGCGCGCAGCA
Source organism: uncultured Pseudomonadota bacterium (assembly GCA_937912125.1). Lineage (GTDB taxonomy): Bacteria > Myxococcota_A > UBA796 > UBA796 > JAFGLY01 > CALDOK01. The sequence goes on along the minus strand of CALDOK010000099.1, from coordinate 22,836 downwards.
GGGGAGCCAGGCGCTCGGCCATGGCCTCGGGGCTCAGGCGGGCCATCCACTGCTGGTTGACCCAGTCGAGCTTCGCCGAGTCCCAGCGCCCCGCCGCCAGGCCGACGCCCTCGACGGAGAACTTCTCGAGCAGCTCGGCGACCGAGAACAGCTCTTCGTCCCCGAAGGCCCAGCCCAGCCGCACCAGGTAGTTCACCAGGCCCTCGGCCAGGTAGCCCTGCTCGAGGTAGGCGCCGACGCTGGTGGCGCCGTGGCGCTTGGACAGGCGCTTGCCGTCCGGACCCATGATCAGGGGCACATGCCCGAAGCGCGGGGGCTCGGCCCCCAGGGCCCGGTAGAGGTGGGCCTGCTTGGGGGTGTTGCCCAGGTGGTCGTCGCCCCGGATCACGTGAGTCATCTTCATGTGGTGGTCGTCCACCACCACCACGAAGTTGTAGGTGGGGTCCCCGTTGGTGCGGCGCAGGACGAAGTCGTCCAGCTGGGCGTTGGCGAAGGCCACCCGGCCCTTGACCAGATCGTCGATGACGACCTCGCCGTCGGTGGGCATGCGGAAGCGCACCACGTGGGGGCCGCAGCCCTCGCCCAGCTCCAGGTCGCGGCAGCGGCCGTCGTACTTGGGGTCCCGCTTGGCGGCCATGGCGTCGGCCCGCAGCTGCTCCAGGCGCTCGGTCGTGCAGGTGCAGCGGTAGGCATGCCCGCTGTCGATCAGCTGCTGGATGGCCTGCTGGTACAGCTCGGTGCGCTCGGTCTGGCGGTAGGGGCCGTAGGGGCCGCCGACGTCTGGGCCCTCGTCCCAGTCCAGGCCCATCAGGGCCAGGTCCCGGAGGATCTCCTGCTCGTTCTCGCGGGTGGACCGCTCGGCGTCGGTGTCCTCGAGCCGCAGCACGAACACGCCGCCGTGGCGACGGGCCAGCAGCCAGTTGAACAGGGCGGTGCGGGCGCCGCCGATGTGCAGGTGGCCGGTGGGGCTGGGGGCGAAGCGGACGCGGATGGGCGTTGAGGTCATGGGTCGCTCCAGGCGAACTCCCACCGGCGGTCCCAGGAGGAGCCGGTGAGGTGAAGGACGGCCGCCAGCTACTTCAGCGGGGGAAACTCGTCCAGGTGGTAGCCGTAGGGCTCCAGCAGCCGGTTGGCCTGCTTGACGTAGCTCTCGATGGTGACCTTGGCCTGGCCGAGCTTCTTCTGGCCCGCGGCGAAGGCGGCGGGGTCGTTGGAACCGAAGGCCTTGACCATGTCGTCGTAGGCCTGGGCTTGGAGCGTCCAGGCGGTGATGGCCTGCTGGTGGATGTCCTGCAGCTCTTCGATCCCGGGCTCGACCGCAGAGATCCCGGCCTGGAGCTCCTTGGCGGCTGGGATCACCTGGGTCTCGAGCTGCTGCACCACGCCGTCCATGTTCTGCTGGTCTTTGTGGACGGCCTTGGCGAGCACCAGGAACTGGCTGGCCAGGCGGGTGTTCTCGCTCATCAGGGGGTCCATGGCGGCGTGATAGGCCGCCACATCGTCGGCTACGGGATCTCCGCAGCCGAGCATGGCGACCAGTGCCAAGGCGATGAGGCGCGAGGGGCGGGCCATGGTGGGGTCTTCCTGACGAGCACGTCTATGCCTGGGCGTCGCCAGGCACCCCATGGGTTATCGGCTCGGGAAGCAATCGCCCACAGCTGCGGCGAATCGCCCCTGGCGTCAGGCCCTCGGGGGTTGAGCTGTATATCCCGAAAACCACGGTGTGGACTTGAAGACCATCGAGAACATCGCCCGGCGCGCCCGGTATGCTCGCCGAGCCTTCTTGGCCGATCCGCCCGGAGCCAGGGGTCGGCTCGGCGGATGGCTGCTGCAGAGAGGCGTTCCCGTCCCCGGTCGCATCGTGGTCGATCCCAGCCGCAGCTGGAGCGGCGTGCCCCAGCCCAACCCGCTGCCCATGGAGCACTGGCACGAGATCCTGCTCTCGGCGGTGGAGTGGCTCGGCCCGGTGCCCATCACCTTCCTCTCCCGCAGCCTCGAGCTCTCCCCGCTGGTGCCCGAGCTGGTCCGCTTCGCCAACCGCCTCGAGTGCGCCGCGTCCATCTATGGGGTGGACGGCGGCATCGACGACGATCTGGCCCTGCGCCTGGTGGACTGTGGCCTCAGCCGGGCCTGCCTGGTGTTGGGTGGGGTCACCCCGGATCTGCACGCCGAGGTCTCGGGCCGCAGCGTCGGGCGGACCACCGCGGCGGTCAGCGCCCTGGTGCGGGCCCGGGAGCTGCGGCGGGTGGCCCTGGACGTGGTGGTGGACTTTCCCTGCACCCCCGGCACCGCCAAGGATCTCGCCGCGGTGCTCGGGTGGGCCCAGCAAGCCGGGGCGGATGGCTTCGCGGTCTCGCCGCCCTTCCTGGCGCCGGCCGCGCCGGTGCAGCTGGACGACGCGCTGGCTCGGCGTGTGGCGGCCCTCGAGATCAGCCAGGACCCCTTCCATCGCACGGCCCGGGGCACGGTCCAGGGCCTGCGCTCCACCTGGGAAGCGGGGGACGGCGGCCCTGGCGGCCACGGCCCCACCCGCTGCCCCGTGGCCGGGCTGCGGCTCGATGTGCGCGGCTGCGGTCGCTTCGGGTCCTGTCCCTTCCATCGCTCCATGGGGCGTCTGCAGCCTGGCGCCGGTGTGGCCGAGGCCTGGGCCGGCGGCCGGGAGCACTTCGACGCGGTGCACAGCTGTGCGCGCCGCTGCCGCCACCAGGAGCTCGTGCCTCCGGGCCTCGCGCCGCCCTGGAGCCCCCGCTAGAAATCGTCTGGAGAACCCCAATGCGTGTGCACATCGATCAGATTCGGCCCGAGGGCCTCGTGGTGGAGCTGGGCATGGACTGCGACTGGGCTGTCCAGGGCGTGGCCCTGGCCCTCGAAGGCCGCGTGCTGGATCTGGGCGGGAGCTTGCGGATCCGGCAGGTGGGCAAGGGAGCCACGGTCCACGGCCACGCCGAGGTGGTCGTCGATCAGCGCTGCGACCGCTGCCTCGCTGCCCTGCGCCTGCGCATCGAGGGCGAGGTGGACCTCTACTTCGACAACGGGCGCCTCGAGGGCGACGCCAACATCGGGCTGCAAGAAGATGATCTCGACGTGGGCTTTCTCGAAAACGGCGAGCTCGACCTGGGCGCCGCCCTGGGAGAGTTCTTCCTTTTGGAGGGGCCCAACCGCCAGATCTGCGGTGATCAAGGCATCGAACGGGTCGAAGAGGGCGCCTGTGACCTGCCCGCCAAGCAGGCTGAGGGCGAGCCCCGGGTGGACCCACGCCTGGCGGCGTTGAAGAACTTCCGGCCCGACTAGGCGCCCTTCGCTTTACAAACCCGAGCGGCTGCAATAGAAGCCGGCGGCTTGCCCCTTCCTGGGGCTGTACTTTCGTGGGAAACATCGTTCCCGACTTGCTCGTCGGCTCTGCCGGCCCACACGGAGGCGTCCATGGCCGTCCCCAAGAAGCGTACCTCGTCCAGCCGCCGCAACATGCGTCGCAGCCACGACCATCTTGCAGCTCCCACCAACGTCGAGCTGTGCCCAGAGTGCGGTGAGATGAAGCTGCGCCATCACGTCTGCGTGTCCTGCGGTACCTACCGCGGGCGCAAGGTCCTCGAGGTCGAGGACACCGACTAGCCCTCTCGTGGGCGCTTCGGTGGTCTGACTCCGGTGGCTCGGTAAGCCTCCTCGCGGGTGGTCCAGCTAGCGGTTGCGATCCTCGACGCCCCGGCTATATTCGGGGGCCGCCGGTCCGAAACCCTGGAATGGCGACCCCCGCGACAAGTGAGGTTGGTATGGCTGGCAAGGAAGACATCGTCGATCGCATCAAGCGTCTGATCGCCGAGAACCTCGGCGTCGCGCTCGATGAGGTCCGGCCCGATGCGGCCTTCATCGACGACCTCGGGGCCGACAGCCTCGACATCGTCGAATTGGTCATGGCCATCGAGAAGGAATTCGACGTGGAGATCCCCGACGAAGACGCGGAAGAGATCTCTACGGTCCAAGACGCCATCGACTACATCCAGGACCACTCTTAGGCGGTGGGCCTCGTCTCGCCCTCGGCCGTCACGGGCGGGCGCGTGATGCGTAGGGTGGTCGTCACGGGCCTGGGTGCCTTGTCGCCCTGCGGGCTGGACGTCGACAGCACCTGGGATGCGCTGGTGTACGGCCGGTCCGGCATCGGCCCCATCACCCAGTTCGACGCCACGGGCTGGCCGGTGCGCATCGCGGGTGAGCTGCCGGGCTTCGATCCCAAGGCGCACTTCGTACACCACGAGCTCAAGCGGCTCGAGCGCTTCTCCCAGCTGGCGCGGGTGGCCGCGGATCAGGCGGTCCTCGATGCCGGGCTCTCCCTCCCCGGGGCCAGCCCCGAGCGGGTTGGGGTCTACGTGGGCACCGGCATCGGGGGGCTCTCCGAGATCGAGCGCGGCGCCGGCTCCCTGGCTGCCCAGGGCTACAAGGGGCTCTCGCCCTTCTTCCTCCCGCGCATCCTGACCAACATGGCGGCGGGCAACATCGCGCTGCGTCACGGCGCCCGAGGCCCCAGCCTGTGCGTCAGCACCGCCTGCGCCGCGGGCAACCACAGCATCGGCGAGGCCTGGCGCTGCATCCGCGACGATCAAGCCGACGTCGTCATCGCGGGCGGGGCCGAGGCCTGCATCACGCCCATCGCGGTGGCGGGCTTCTCGGTGATGCGCAGCCTGTCCAGGCGCAACGACGATCCCTCCACCGCCAGCCGGCCCTTCGATCGGGACCGCGACGGCTTCGTCATGTCCGAGGGCGCAGGCATGCTGGTCCTCGAAGAGCTCGGCCATGCCCTCGACCGGGGCGCGCCCATCTACGCCGAGCTGGTGGGCTACGCCCTGAGCAACGACGCCCACCACATCACCTCGCCACCTGCTGACGGTCACGGCGCGGCCCGCTGCATGGCGGCCGCCTTGCGCTCCGCCGGCATCGAGCCCTCACTCGTCGGCTATGTCAACGCCCACGGCACCTCCACCGAGGCCAACGACTCGGCCGAGACCGCTGCGTTGCACACGGTCTTCGGCGACCACGCCAAGGGGCTGGCGGTCTCCTCCACCAAGTCCGTCACGGGTCACCTGCTGGGGGCCGCCGGTGGGCTCGAGGCCGTGGCCACCGCGCTGGCGTTGCACCGCGAGCTGCTGCCGCCCACCGCCACCTTGCACCAGCCGGACTCGAGCTGCGACCTCGACTACATCCCTCGCCACGCGCGCCCAGCCCGGGTCGAGGTGGCGCTCTCCAACGCTTTCGGCTTCGGCGGCACCAACGCCTGCCTGGTCTTTCGTCGCTTCCACGAACAGGACACCCCATGAGCTCTCAGCCCGCCATCTTCCGCATCGCCGCTGCCTGCGATCACGCCGGCATCGACCTCCAGAAGCACCTGATCGGCTGGCTGCGCGCCCGAGGTCACCAGGTCGAGGATCTGGGCACCCACGACCACGCCAGCTGCCACTACCCCGACTACGCCGCCGCTGTGGCGGGAGCTGTGGCCGCTGGCAGCGCTGATCTCGGGCTGCTGGTCTGCGGCACCGGGCAGGGCATGGCCATGGCGGCGAACCGGCTGCCGAGCGTGCGCGCCGGTGTGGTGTCCGACACCTTCTCGGCCGCAGCCATCCGCGAGCACAACGACGCCCGGGTGATCTGCCTGGGCCAGCGGGTCATCGGCTCCGGCCTGGCCGAGGCTTGCCTCGAGGCCTTCCTCACGGCCCGCTTCCAGGGCGGCCGACATGCCCAGCGCGTGGGCATGTTCAGCGAGGTCCAGAACGGATAGGTGCCCCCATGCGCTGCCCCTTCTGTGGCGATCCCGCCAGCCGTGTCATCGACTCTCGGGCTTCCGAAGCCAGCATTCGGAGGCGTCGGGAATGTGAGGCCTGTGGGCGTCGCTTCACCACCCAGGAGCGCGTCGAAGTGCGCCTGCCCATGGTGGTCAAGAAGGACGGACGGCGTGAGCCCTTCGATCGCGAGAAGGTCCGCCAGGGCTTCAGGCTCGCCTGCCGCAAGCGTCCCATCGCCGCGGACCGCATCGACCAAGAGGTCGACGCGGTCGAGCGCGCAGCCCTCGAGCTGGGCGAGCGCGAGATCGACTCCATCGAGGTCGGCCGCCTGGTATTGGCGGCCCTCGAGGGCATGGACCCGGTGGCCTACCTGCGCTTCGCGTCGGTGTACCAGGAGCTCGAGAGCCCCGAGGCGCTGATGGAGCTGGTCCGGGGCATGACCTTCGAGGAGCCCACTTGAGCGACCTGCAGTGGATGGAGCGCTGCATCGCGCTTGCGCGGCAGGCCGAGGGGCGCACCTCCCCCAACCCCATGGTGGGCGCGGTGATCGTCCGAGACGGCCAGGTCGTGGGCGAGGGCTGGCATGCCCGCGCCGGCCAGCCCCACGCCGAGGTGGGGGCATTGCTCCAGGCGGGCCAGCTGGCCCGCGGCGCCACGCTGTACGTGAACCTCGAGCCGTGCAGCCACCACGGCCGCACCCCGCCCTGCACCGAGGCCATCCTCCGGGCGGGCCTGGCGCGGGTGGTGGTGGGGATGAGCGACCCCAACCCCAAGGTCGACGGCCGCGGCATCGCCCGGCTGCGCCAGGCCGGCCTCGAGGTCGAGCGCTCCGTCGGCGAGCAGGCTTGCCGCGAGCTGAACCAGGCGTTCGTCACCGCCATGGAGCGCGGGCGTCCGCTGGTGGTGCTCAAGGCCGCCGCCACCCTCGACGGCCGCATCGCTACGGTCACCGGTGAGAGCCAGTGGATCACCAGCGCCGCTGCGCGCGAGCACGTACACGGGCTGCGGGATCGCCACGACGCCATCCTGGTGGGTTCCGGCACGGCGCTGGCCGACGACCCCCAGCTCAGCTGTCGCCTCGAGGGGGGCAGGGATCCCGTGCCGGTGCTCCTGGACGCGCGCCTGCGCGTGTCCTCCACCGCCCGCATGTTCGCCTCGGGCGCCGGGGCGCTGGTGTACAGCACCCGGCAGCCGCCTGTTGATCACCCGGCCACTGTGATCCAGGTGCCCGCCGGCGCCCAGGGTGGGGTGGATCTCGAGGCGGTGCTCTCCCACCTGGCCCGCCGCGGCGTCCACTCTCTGCTCGTCGAGGGCGGCGGCGCCGTCCATCGGTCCTTCCTGGACGCTGGGCTGGTGGATCGGGTGCTGCTCTACCTGGCGCCCAAGATCTTCGCGGGTGGGCCTGGCTGGGTGGCGGGTCCGGGCATCGAGCGGCTGGCCGATGGCTTCGACATGGATCTGGTCCAGGTCACCATGCTCGCTCCCGACCTGCTCCTCGAGCTGGTCCGGCGGGATAGCTAGCCGGCCCCACCCCGCAGTCCGCCGGCGCGGCCGGCACCCAGAGGTCCCATGTTCACCGGCCTGGTCGAAGACGTCGGCACCGTCGAGGCCGTCCATCCAGAGGGCGGGGGGCGCAGGCTGGAGATCCGCACCGCCTTGGACACCCAGGGCATCGCCCCGGGCGACTCGGTGGCCGCCGACGGCATCTGCCTCACCGCCACGGCCTTCCCTGGGCCCGGCCGCTACGTGGTGGTGGCCGGCCGCGAGACCGTGGAGCGCACCACCCTGGGCAGCTGGCGCCCGGGGCGTCGGGTCCACCTCGAGCGTGCGCTCCGCGTGGGCGACCGCATGGGGGGACACATCGTCCAGGGGCATGTCGATGGCGTCGCCGAGGTCGAGCGGGCCGAGCACCGGCAGGAGAGCTGGGTGATCTGGGTTCGTCCGCCCGCAAGCTTGCTGCGCTACCTGGCTCCCAAGGGCAGCGTGGCGGTGGACGGCGTCAGCTTGACCATCAACGAGCTCGCCGGCGGGGCCTTCCGGCTCGACGTGATCCCCCACACCGCCGACAACACCCGCATCCCCGGGCTGCGCCCTGGCGATCATGTCAACCTCGAGGTCGACGTGCTCGCGCGCTATGTGGAGCGGCTCCTGGCGCCCCAGCCCGATGCGCCCGCCTCCGGCGGTCTCGATCTCGACAGCCTGCGCCGCAACGGCTTCCTCTAGACTCTCGATCCCTTTCCTGGAGTGGACATGGTCCCCAACCCCCCCGCCGAAGACCGCTTTGTGGTGATGGACCCGGATCCGCAGCGCCGCATGGAGCTGGCCCTCGAGGACATCCGCGCCGGCCGCATGGTCGTCCTGGTGGACGACGAAGATCGCGAGAACGAGGGTGATCTCGTCATGGCCGCCGAGAAGGTGACGCCCGAGGCCATCAACTTCATGGTCACCCACGCCCGCGGCCTCATCTGCCTGCCCCTCACCGAGCGGCGGGTCGGGCAGCTCGAGCTGCCCATGCAGGCCGCCCGCAACCGCGGCCGCTTCGGCACCGGCTTCACGGTGAGCATCGAGGCCCGCACCGGCGTGACCACCGGCATCTCCGCCCAGGACCGGGCCCGCACCATCCTGGTGGCCATCGACCCCGCCTGCGGCCCGGACGATCTCGAGACCCCCGGGCACATCTTCCCCCTCAAGGCCAGGGACGGTGGCGTCCTGGTGCGCACAGGCCAGACCGAGGGCTCGGTGGACCTGGCTCGCCTGGCCGGCCTCGATCCTTCTGGGGTCATCTGTGAGGTCCTCAACGACGACGGCACCATGGCGCGGCTGCCCGATCTCGAGCGCTTCGGCGCCCTGCATCGGGTGCGCATCGTCACCGTCGAGGACATCGTGCGCTGGCGCCTGCGCCACGAGCACACGGTCGAGGTGGCCCTCGAGACCGACCTCCCGGTGCGCGGCCTGGGGGCCTTCCGGCTGCGGGTCTTCCGCACCTCGGTGGACTCTGGGCTCCACTTCGCCCTGTCCCGGGGCGACCTGGTGGGCGGCGAGCCCCCCCTGGTGCGGGTGCAGTCCTGCTGCCTGCCCGGCGACGTGTTCCACAGCCTCACCTGCGACTGCGGCGCCCAGCTCGAGGCGTCGCTGGCCCAGATCGCCGAGCAGGATCGCGGTGTGGTGCTCTACCTCCACCACGACCAGTCCGACGAGCCCGATGCGCTGCTCGAGCGCCTGCGCGCTCACCTCCAGCCTCGCGTGGGCGACGACGACGCGCCCATCCGCACCGGCGAGCACGAGCTTCGCAACTTCGGCATCGGCGCCCAGATCCTCTGCACCCTCGGGGTGCGGAAGCTCCGTCTGCTCACCAACAACCCGCGCAAGATCGTCGCCCTGGAGGGCTTCGGGCTGCGCGTGGTGGACCGCGTGCCCCTGCAGGCGGGCACCGACGCCCACACCCGTCCCTTCCTCGAGGCCCAGCGCCTGCGCATGGGTCACCTGATCCAGCGAAGCTCGGGGTGAGCTTCCGGCAGCAATGAGATAGCAGGCCCCTCGCTGGCCCCTCTCCCTGGAGATCTTGATGCCCCACACCTTCGAAGGCATCCTCGCCGACACCGGCGGACGCTTCGCCATCGCCGTCGGCCGCTTCAACAGCTTCATCACCCAGCGCCTGGTGGACGGTGCCCTCGACACCCTGAATCGCCATGGTGTCGACGTGGCCGAGCGCGTCGATGTGATCTGGGCCCCCGGGGCCTTCGAGCTCCCGCTGGTGGTCCAGCGCCTGGTCGCCAAGGGCAACTACGACGCCGTCATCGCCTTGGGCTGCGTGATCCGCGGCGGCACCCCGCACTTCGACTATGTGGCCTCCGAGGTCGCCAAGGGGCTGGCCTCCGTGTCCCTCGACTCGGGCGTGCCGGTCGCCTTCGGCATCCTCACCACCGACAACGTCGAACAGGCCGTGGACCGGGCCGGCACCAAGATGGGCAACAAGGGCTCCGAAGCGGCTCTCTCCGCGCTGGAGATGGCCAACCTGGTGCGAGCCATCGAGGGCCTGTAGTCGTGCCTGGCCGTCGCCGCGCCCGCGAGCTGGTCCTGCAGGCTCTGTACGACGCTGATCTCGCCGGGATCAAGTCCTACGACGCCCTCTCGTCCTTGTGGGCGGCCCTGCTGGATGACGACGGGACGCTGGGCGAGAGCAGCCTGGCCTCCGACGAGTCCGAGTTCGCCCGCAGCCTGGCGCGCGGGGTCCACGACAACCTCGAGCGCATCGACGCGCTCATCGAGGAAGCCAGCCTCAACTGGCGCCTGGTGCGCATGCCGGTGGTCGACCGCAACATCCTGCGGCTGGCCTGTCACGAGCTGCTGGCCTGTCACGACATCCCCGTGAGCGTGACCATCAACGAAGCCGTCGAGCTCGCCAAGCGCTTCGGCGGCGACGACTCCCGCGCCTTCGTCAACGGCATCCTCGACCGGGTCGCCCACGACATCGGCCGTGGCGGCCGCGGTCCACGACGCGCCTGATGGTGGCCGAGCCTGCGGGCTCACCGGTCGGCCCGGCGCCGAGGGTGTGGCGACCCCACCCCCTGACCCAGGGCGATCTGATCTTCACGGGCCTGTTCCTGCTGATGCTGGTGGGCTCGGTGGTGCTCGAGCCTTCGGCCGAAGCCACGCGCATCTTCGGCTACGAGCTGCCCACCACCTGCCTGTGGCGCGGGCTCACCGGCTGGCGCTGCCCGGGCTGTGGGCTCACCCGCTCCTTCGCCTTCATGGGGCACCTCCAGCCCCTCGAGGCCTTCCGCATCCACATCCTGGGGCCGCCCCTGTGGCTGGCGGTGCTCATCACCACCCCCATCCGCCTGGCGAAGACCTACCGCGTCTGGCGCGAGTGGCGGTCGTCGGCCCCTTAGCGGCGCCGCCCGCGCAGGGTGAGCATGGCCGCCTGCAGGGCTTCGTGGTCCAGCCAGCCGGGCTCGCGCTCGACGCAGGTGCGCAGGCGCAGCCCCCAGGGCTGAGCCTTCTCCAGCACCGAGGGCAGCTGGTCCAGGCTGGTGACGCCCCCCAGGATCATGGCGCCCATGCGGCCCGCCTCCCGCAGCAGGGAGCGGTCCCGCTGCCACGCGGGCTGGCCGGGCAGCAAGTCGGGCTGGACCTCCAGCAGGAAACGATCGCCGGGGAAGTCTTTGAGATCCGCCAGCACGGAGCGCCCGCTGCAGCGGAAGCTGCGGAACCAGGGCAGGGGAGGGGGCTCGTCGCCCACCGGCGCGCCCCGCAGGAGCAGCCGGGTGGGCTCCACCGTGAGGACCGCCTCGCGCAGGCCCTCGGTGCTCGGGTCGCGCATCTCCAGCACGGTCTCGATGGTGACGCTGGCGGCGATCTCTGCGGCCAGGTCCAGGCGGACCTCGCGGGGGTCGCCCGGGATGATCGACACCGAGATGGCCTCGGCGCCGAGGCCCTCGACCACGCGGGCGTCCTGGGGGCTGGTGATGCCGCCGACGAGGATCCATTGGGGAATCACGGTGAGGCCTCCTGGGAGGGCGGGGCGTCCAGCAGTGCGGCCAGCCGGCTGGGCAGGCTGGCGGTGGAGCCGTGCTCGTCCAGCGCATGCAGGTAGCGCGCTCCCGCGGCGCGGGCAGCCTCACCGTCGGTGTCGTGGCGATCTCCGATGTGCAGCAGGCACCCCGGGGGGCACCCCAAGGCCTGCGCCGCCGCCAGCAGCACCTTGGGATGGGGCTTGAGGCTGCCCAGGGACTCGGCGCACAGTCCCGCCCGCCAGCCTGCGGCCAAGCCCAGCTGCGTCAGCTTGCCCTCGACCGGGTGGTCGCTGGCCACGGCGCGGGGGATGCCGCGGGCGTCCAGCAGGGTCAGGGCGTCCACCACGCCGGGCAGCACGTGGGCCGGCGTCAGGGAGAGGATCCATGTGCGCTCGAGGAAGAACCACAGCCGAGCCTCGGCCTCGGCTGGCGCCACGCCCAGGCCTTGGGCGGTCTGCTCGATGATGCGCTGCGGCAGATCCGGGTGCTGGCACCCGCGCAGCGCGTTGACCGTCCGGGACCAGGCGCGGATCAGGCCGAGCTGGGGGAGGAGCCTGGGCAGCAGCCGCAGCCGATGGGGACCGGTGGCGTAGAGTGTGCCGTCCAGGTCGAAGCTGACGGCCTGGATCCCGGGACTGGAGGGGGGGCTGGGCTGGGAGGGCATGCCGTGCGCTCGGCGAGGTGAGCAGTCTCGCTATCGCGCGGCCACAGAACTGCACGTGGCACCGTTGACAGCGCGCTGTGCCTACGGTAATAGAGTGGCCGATCAAGGATGGGTGATTTGAATGCCCTCCCGAAATCTTTGGATGGCCCGGTAGCTCAGTTGGTAGAGCAGGGGACTGAAAATCCCTGTGTCGGCAGTTCAAGTCTGCCTTGGGCCACCATCCTTCATCTCCTTCTCCTCGTCGCCTGTTGCGTCGTGGGGATACCTGCGTGCGGCGCCGACGCCTGCGAGACCAGCTGCTACCGCGTCACCCTGCGGCTGTCCCGCTGCCTGGGGCAGTGGACCGCCACCTGGGAAGACCTCGGCGCCGACAGCCAGAGCGAGTTCCGCGATCAGTGCGAGAACGACTGGGCTCGCACCCGCGCCGACCTCGAGCCCCGGGAGGTCCGCCTGGCCGTCGAAGCCTGCGAAGAGGCCTCCGACATGCTCCTGGAGATGCAGGGCTGTGACGAGCTGCGCGCCCTGTACCTCGACTAGGGCTTCAGCCCAGATCGCTCGGGTCGACGCCGAGCTTCTTGATCCGGTAGTGCATGTTCGAGCGGGAGATGCCCAGCGCCCGCGCGGCCTGGGCCTGCACGCCCCCCGCTTGGCGTAGGGCGTGTACCACCATCTGGCGCTCGTGGTCGTCGAGGACCTGGGCGATGGTCTTTCCCGGGGGCAGGACGCCGCTGGGGGCGGATCTGGAGAGGGACTGGTCGGACAGCTCCACCACGCGGATCTCGTCCCCGGTGGTGAGGATCACGGCGCGGGCGATGACGTGCTCGAGCTCCCGCACATTGCCGGGCCAGCTGTGGGCCACCAGCCGAGCCATGGCCTCGGCGCTCACGCCCTGGAAGGCCCGCCCGCCGCGCTGCACGGAGAGATCGAGGAAGTGGTGTACCAGGGGGGGGATGTCCTCGGGCCGCTCCCGGAGCAGGGGCAGGCGGATCGCGAAGACGTTCAAGCGGTAGAACAGATCCTTGCGAAAGTGACCGTCCAGCACCCGCTGGCGCAGATCGCGGTTGGTGGCCGCCACGATGCGCACGTCGGAGCGGAGGTTCTCGCGGCCCCCCAGGCGCTGGAACTCGCTGCTCTCGAGGACGTGGAGCAGCTTGACCTGCATGGCCGGGGAGATGTCGCCAATCTCGTCCAGGAACAGGGTGCCCCCGTCGGCCCGCTCGAAGCGGCCCTGGTGGCTGCGGATCGCGCCGGTGAACGAACCCCGCTCGTGCCCGAACAGCTCGCTCTCGAGCAGGGTGTCGGGCAGGGCCGCGCAGTTGACGCGGACGTAGGGGGCTGCGTGTCGATCGCTCAGCTGGTGGATGGCGCGGGCCACCAGGCCCTTGCCCGTGCCCGTCTCACCCTGCAGCAGCACCAGCGCGTTGGTGCTCGCGACGGCGTGGACCAGGTCCTGGACGCGCTGCATGGCCGAGCTGGTGCCCACGATGTCAGGCAGGCCCCACTGGGCCTTGACCTCCCGCCTCAGGGCCACCACCTCGGCGCGGAGGTCCCGCGCCTCGAGGGCCCGCTCGATGATGACCAGCAGCTCCTGCTTGCTCACCGGCTTGATGATGTAGTCCGCGGCGCCGGACTTCATGGCGGCCACGGCGTCATCGACGTTGCCGTAGCCGGTCATCACCACGACCTGGATGTTCGGCCAGCGGGGCCGCATCGCCTCGAGGAGCTCCAGGCCGCCGAGCCCTGGCATCCGCACGTCGGTCAGCACGAGGTCGACCGGCTGTTGCTCCAGCAGCTCCAGCGCCCTCTCCGCGCTCTCGGCCAGGGTGACCTCGATCCCCGCCTTGGCCAGGTTGACCCGCAGGGCGGCGCGCACTGCGCGGTCGTCGTCCACCACCAGCACGCGCACAGGGCGCGGGCTCACTGGATCTCCACCGTGTAGGGCATGATCATGAACAGGTGCTCGTCCCGGAGTGCGCTCCAGGCGCGCAGGCTCTCGAGCTCCTCAGGGAGCTGCGGGGCGGCCATCCCTGGAGAGATGGCGGCGCGGATGAGCCGGCGGGGCAGGTCGCCCAGGGGGTCGGGGTTGCTGTCGTAGGTGACCAACTGGTAGCGGGCGCCGGCGTGGATGCCGGCCAGCTCGCGGGCGCGGTCCACGGCGTCGTACAGGCCGCCGAGCTCGTCCACCAGGCCCAGCTCATGGGCCCGCACGCCGGACCAGACGCGGCCGCGCGCCAGGTTCTCCACCTGGGCCGGATCCAGGTCGCGCCCTGTGGCCACCCGGTCCTTGAAGGTGGCGTAGGTGTTGTCGATCATGTGCTCGAGGGCAGCATCCTCGACGGGATCGAAGGGGCGAGAGCTGCCCCACATGCCGGCCTTGCGGCCTCGGCTCCAGGAGGCCGAGCCGATGCCCAGCTGCTCGTACAGGCCCACCAGGGACACCTTGCCGCCGTAGACGCCGATGGAGCCGGTGATGGTGCCCGGCTCGGCGAAGATGGTGTCGGCGCCCGCGGCTACGTAGTAGCCACCCGAAGCGGCCACGCCCCCCATGCTCACCACCACGGGCTTGCCCCGCTCCTGGAGCAGGGTCACCGCTCGGTGGATGTCTTCGGAGGCGAAGGCGGAGCCGCCGGGGCTGTCCACGCGGAGCACCACGGCCTTGACCGTGGGATCCCTGCGCGCCTGCTCCAGCGCCTTGACCACCGTCTCGGCGCCGGCGTTGCCCCCGCCGAAGATGCTGGGCGGGGAGGACTCGCCCGAGGTGATGGCGCCGGTGACCAGCACCACGGCGATGCGGCGCGGGGCGTGCCAGCCGCTGTGGGGCAGCCGCTCGAGGTACTCGTCGTCCAGCAGGTAGGTCTGGCCGAAGCTGCCGTCCAGGCGGCGCTGCAGCTCGTCCGGGTAGAGCAGGCCATCGACCAGCCCGGCCTCTTCGGCCTCTTCGGCCGTGTAGGGCCCCGCGTCCACCAGGGCCTGGATCTCGTCCTGGCTCTTGCCGCGGGCCTGGGCCACCGCGGCCACCATGGTGCCGAAGAGGTCGTCCAGCAGCGCGTTCATCTGCTCCGAGGCGGGCCCGGACGGCTCGCGGCGGGTGTAGGTCTCGGGCCCCGACTTGTACTCGGAGCGGCGGTGGAACTCGGGCTCCACCCCCACCAAATCCAGGGCGCCGCGGAAGTAGAGGGTCTCGGCCGAGATCCCGGTGAAGTCCAGCTCGGCGGCGGGGTGGAGGTAGACCTTGTCGGCCGTGGCCGCCAGGTAGTAGTCCCGGGTGCTGGCGGCCTGGTCCAGGTAGACGACCACGGGGCGGCCCGCCTCACCGAGCTCTCCCATCAGTCCTCGCAGCTCCTCGATCTGGGCCCAGCTGAAGGGCGAGCTGTCCAGGTGGATCACCACGCCCCGCACGCTGCGATCGGTGGCGGCCTCTCGCAGGCGTCGGAGCAGGTGGAGGTAGGACTCCTGAGCAGGGCTGAACAGGGTGGCGCGGGACTCGTAGGGGTAGCTGGCGTTCACGTGCAGCAGCGGCACGCGGTCGAACACGCCCACCAGCCGTTCACCGGAGTCGGTGCGCTCCAGGGCCCCGATCACGGCCATGTCGCTGTCGGTGAGCCCAGCCGCGTAGGCGCCCACCGCGGTGCCGCCGAAGGCCAGCTGGACGCCCGCTCCCAGCTCCAGGTGCTGGTTGCCGTAGGCCCGCAGCGTGAGGCCTTCCATCGGCGAGGCGCGCAGGCTGAGCTGAGTGGTGAACGCGGGGACGTCCAGATCCGTACCCTCGAGGGAGGCCTGGTCGGTGAAGAACTGGTCCACGCCCAGCACGACGCGGTCCCCGAAGGGGCGGAGGGCCACGCCCACGCCGTAGTCGCCCACCACGCCCCAGGCGACGCCCGGGCTGCCGATGTTGCGAGCCACCGCGCCGAAGCCCAGCCACGAGAGGGGGCGGTAGCCCAGGCCCAGGTCCCATGCCGTGAAGTTCTCGGCGCCCTGGGGCAGGTACCACCAGAAGCTCGAGCCCAGCGTGAGGTCCTCGCTCAGGTGCATGCCGACGCTGCTCCGCAGGCCCCACAGGGAGCTCGCGCTGCCGGCGCTCCGGTAGTACAGGCCCAGGCCCAGGCCTCCGGCCGAGGTGCCCAGCTGGAAGGCGCTCAAGGGATCCTCGACCCGCTGCTGGAAGCGCAGGGCCGCGCCGGCGTCCGGGTCGAAGGCGAACAGCGCGGGGTTGGTCGCGATGCTCGAGGTCGCGTCGTCGGTCGCCAGGCCCACGCCCGGCGTGGTGATGCGCGACGCATCGGGCTCGGCGGCGTGGACCGTCGCCATGCTCAGGACCGCCATGAGCAGTGAGGGTCGTACCACCATGCGGTGTCTGGAAAGCATCGCGCTACCTCCGAGGGGAACCCTTGACACGGGTGGAGGTCGAAGGCAATCGCGGGTCAGCCTGCTGGCGATCCGCCTCTCAGAGTGCGCGACATGGTATAAACTCTTGTCATGACAAGACCTATGGGTCAGCACTCTCATGAGTAGCCTGAAATACAGAGGTCGTTAGTCGTCTTTCACGAGCTGTGACTCCTTCGGTCCCCTGTGGTGTTCGAGTATATGATGTCCCCTGTGCTACCCCGCTCGCCACACGCCCCGTCCGCCGCCCCCCGCGGCCTGACCTTCGCACGCTGCCTAGGCGGGAGCTTGGTGGCGTTCGCGCTGGCTTTCGTTCCTGTTGGGCCGGCCCTCGCGGCCGAGTCGGCCGTCGCCGCCGCCACCGAGGAGGTCGCGCCGGTCTCGGATCTCGCGGCGGTCCTCGACCCGCTGATGGACGACGCGCTGTTCCGGCGCTCCCCCGCGGCGGTGCATGTGGTGAACGTGCGCACCGGCGAGGAGGTCTACTCCCGGTCAGCCGATCAGGCTCTGCTGCCGGCCTCCACCATGAAGGTCATCACCACCGCGGCCGCGCTGCGCACCCTGGGCTCCTCCTACACCTTCAACACCGACCTGCTGCACACGGGCGAGCTCGGCGACGACGGCACCCTCACCGGCGACCTGTACGTGCGAGGCGGCGGCGACCCCACGCTGGTGCTCGAGCGCCTGTGGAAGCTGGTCCAGGAGCTGCGCCTCGAAGGGGTGCGCAAGATCGCGGGGGACGTGGTCTTCGACGACGACGCCTTCGACGTGAACGCGGGCATTCCCGGCTGGGACAAGGCGCTGGATGTGGCCAACGGCCCCGCCTACTACCCCCCGCTGGGGGCGCTCTCCCTGAACTACAACACTGTGGCCATCTACGTCGGCCCCGGTGCCGAGCTGGGCGCGCCCGCGCGGGTCGAGCTCGAGACGCCCTCGGGGGTCATCGAGATCGACAACCAGGCCACCACCGGCAGCGCCAACGGGCGTCGCTGGCTCGAGCTCGACCGTGAGATCGACGGCGTCAAGACCCGCTTCTCCCTCACGGGGGTGGTCCCCGCCGGCAGCGACACCCAGCGCTACTACCGGTCCGTCGGCGACCCGACCGCCTACTTCACAGGGGCCTTCGCGGCGCTGTGCAAGGAGCAGGGCGTCAAGGTCACCGGCCACTTCATCGACGGCAGCACCCCCGATGACGCCGTCCTGCTGGTGCGGCAGGAGTCCGCGTCCCTCGGGGTGATCCTCCAGACCGTGGACAAGCACAGCAACAACTTCATGGCCGAGATGGTGCTCAAGGCCATGGGGGCCGAGCAGATCGGCGCTCCCGGCACCACCGAGAAGGGCGTGCAGGTGGTGCGCGACTACCTCGAGGGGTTGGGGCTGGACCTGACGGAGGCCACCATCGTCAACGGTTCGGGCCTCACCCGGATCGGTGGCATCAGGCCCGAGCTGCTCACCGCGGTCATGGTGGACATGCACGACGACCGGGCGGTGGGGCCGGAGTTCCGTTCGGCCCTCTCCATCGGCGGCGCGGACGGCACCCTGCGATCCCGCTTTCGCGACGAGGACCAGCTCGGCCGGGTCCGGGGCAAGACCGGGTCCCTCAATGGTGTGCACTGTCTCACAGGCTTCGTGGATGCCAACGACGGTGACGTCTATGCCTTCGCCTTCCTGGTCAACGACATCCGCGGCCCGCTCTCCAAGGCGCGGCAGCTTCACGACCGCTTCGTAGAGGCGCTGCTCGAGTATGGTGGCTCATTGGAATTGGCCTCTCTGGAGGACGAGTCGAGCGAGGATACTGGTGAGTGACGCCCTCGGACGGCACCCCTTTGGGTGGCTTTCAGGGCGCGCCCGAGGCCCTCGAGAGGCCCACCAGAGCGCCGTAAACCCTTTTTTCCCTTTCGTTGACACCCCTCGGGGCGGGACGGTATAGGATGGGACCCCAGCTCGCGGCCGCCCGTATAGGTGGGGTATGTCTCGAGCGCCGGCGGCTGCGGCTACGCAGTCGGAACTGAAGGCAGGAGAACCCGGAATGGAACGCATCTTGCGGAGCCTCTTGCTGGTCTTGGCCATCTTCACCATGACCGGTACGGCACTTGCGCAGTCAGATGACTCGGCAGCTGGCAGCGACGGCGCAGCCCCTGCGGCCACTCAGGTGGCCGAGGAGCCGCTGGACGCTCAGCTCGGGACCGACTCTCCCGACTTCAACCGCCGACTCCTCACTGCCGAAGAAGAAGTCAACGGGCTCAAGGAGCAGGTGTTCAGGGCCAAGGCCACGCTGCAGCTGCTCAAGGAGATCGTGATCCAGGGCTCGACCTCCGGCGCTCGCGCGGTGCTGTGGCACAAGAACGAGCTGGGGCCGGCCTTCACCATCCAGTCGGTGGCCTACTACCTCGACGGTCAGAGCATCTACTCGAAGACCGTGCTGGACGAGTCCCTCAGTGGCAAGTCCGAGTTCAAGCTCCACGACGGCCCGATCCCCGCCGGAAATCACACCATCGCGGTGTCCATGGTGCTGCGCGGGAACGGCTTCGGTGTCTTCTCCTATGTGGACCAGTACACCTTCAACGTCCAGTCCAGCTACGCCTTCACCGCCGAGGACGGCAAGTCCTGCGAGGTCTGGGTCCGCGTCAAGGAACGTAAGGGCATCGGCCGTTCCTTCGTCGAGCGTCCCTGGGTCGAGTACGACCTGAGCTGCACGCGGGTCGGCCCCTCTGGCATGTGAGGCGGGCATGGCCACCACCTCCCGACTGGCGCCTCCGCTGATGCGGCTCGGCGCCATCCTCGCCGCTGCTGGCATCTTTGCCGCACCTGCGTTCGCCGACGACCAGGACCTCTACACCCGGCTGGCCGAGATCGAAGCTCGCCAGGCCGAGCAGCGTGAGTCTCTGGGGCACATCGCGTCGGTCGCGACCAACCGCTCCGGCTTCCTGTCCGCGCAGGAAGCGCAGAAGCGCTACGAAGACGCAGTCTTCTCGGCGCTGATGGGCGACACCGAGCGCGCCGCCCTCGAGTTCGACGTGCTGATCCGGTCCGGGGCCATCGCCTCCGACACCGTCCGCACCGACGCCGAGTGGTACCTGGGCGAGACCCTGTTCCAGCTCGAGAACTACGCCACCGCCCAGGACGCCTACCAGCAGATCGTCGATCAGGGCGAACAGCACCCCTTCTTTGCGGGTGCCGTGCGCCGGTTGCTCGAGCTCTACGGCCTCACCGGCGACTCCCAGTCCTTCTACGACCTCTACAACAAGTTCGTCGCCACCCGTCGGGTCGCAGCCAACGCTCTGATCAACTACACGGTGGCCAAGTCCTTGTATCGGCAGGGCGACTGGGCCCGGTCCAAGTCCCTGTTCCTCGAGTGCTGCGAGGGCAGCGACTACGCGCCTCAGGCCCACTACTTCGTGGGCACGATCCTGGTGCTGCAGGAGAACCTCGACGACGCCGCCATGGAGTTCAGGCACGTCACCGAGTCCCCTGTCACCAACAACGAGATCCGTGAGGTCGTCGATCTGGCCAACCTCGCCTACGGGCGCGTGCAGTACGAGCTCGGCAACTACACCGAGGCCACCAACGCCTACCTCGAGGTCGGCCGGGACTCCCGCTACTTCGCCGACCAGCTCTACGAGCTCGTCTGGACCTTCATCAAGCAGGGCGAGAGCGAGACCACCCGCGACGGGCAGCTCTCGGCCTACGAAGAAGCCATCCGCGCGGTCGAGATCTTCCTGCTGGCGTTCCCCGAGCACCGCTACGCCGCTCAGCTCAAGGTGGTCCGCGGCCACCTGCACATGAAGCAGGAGCGCTACGAGAACGCCAACGCCGCCTACGAGCGGGTCGTCACCGAGTACAGCCCCATCCGCGACCTCGTGGCCGCGGTGGCTGTCTCCCGCGAACAGCCCCGCCTGTTCTTCGAGCGCCTGGCCGAAGAAGACGCCCTCGATCGCCTCGACCGCGAAGGCCTCCCCCCCTTCGCCGCCGAGATGCTCTACAACCGCGAAGATCTTGGCGCCATCGTGGGCATGCGCCGCGAGCTCGACTCCCAGCGTCACGAGCTCGGCGTGAGCGCGGAGATCGCCGAAGAGCTCGACGCCGCCTTCTCGGCCGGTGTCAGCAAGCTCGGCGCATTCCAGAACGCCTACGAGACCCTCAAGTGGATGCGGGTCGATCAGGTCGCCCTCATGAGCGATCTCATGGCCCTCGAGGAAGACTACCTCCTGGCCAACACCACCGGCTCCACCCAGGCCCACGTCCGGGCCATCCAGCAGGAACGGATGTTGGTCACCGACGTGGCCTCCGCCGACCAGCGCGACGATCTGGCCACCGCCGAGCGCGAGCAGGTCAAGGCCGATCAGGTCCGCGCCGTGCAGTCCCAGGCCTTCCTGGTGGAGCAGATCGGCCGCGAGCTGCTCACCGAGGCCGAGGCCACGGTGGAGTACCTCGACAGCGGCCAGCATCGCGTCGAGGCCGCCGACGTCCGCAACCTGCAGGAAGAGCTGGACAAGATCCAGAACAGCCTGCGCGATGCCATCTCTCAGCTGCGGCCCCTCCAGAGCGAGGCCACCCTGCGGCGCATCCTGGGCACCTCCTCCCAGCCCGCCAACGCCCAGATCGCGGGCATGGATCAGAGCGTCAAGGACAACTTCGCCGGCGTCCGTCGCGAGCTCGGGCAGTACCGATCCAAGGTCACCACCCCCGGGGCCTACGACCTCTTCAGCCGGGTCGACCACCTCTGGGGCGACATCGACAACGTCACCGGCAAGATCGACGACATCGCCGCCCTCCTCACCCGCGTCGAGCAGGAAGAGATCGTCCGCCTCGAGCAGGAGTTCGTGCGCGAGGCCAACGGCCTCTCCCGGCTCGAGGCTGGCGTCGCCAGCGTCTGGAACGAGACCAGTGAGCTCGGCGTCGACGCCACCCGCGCTGGCTTCGCCGACCTCACCGACTTCTTCAACGAGTCGGTCATGAAGGCCGACATGGGCATCGTGGATGTCTACTGGCTACGCAAGGTCGAGGTCAGCGACCGCATCGAGCAGCTCAACGAAGAGCGGGTCGAGCTGATGAAGGAGCTGGACCGGCGCTTCGAGGCCATCCACGCCAAGCTGGAGGATTGAAGTGGTCCGCATCTCCCACTCCATGCTGCTGCTGCTGCTCCCCATCGCGGGTGTGGCCCATGCGCAGCAGGCCAGCACCTCGGACCCGGCCGAAGAGCCGCTGATCCAGGTCGAGCGCATCACCGGGGCCAGCCCCGAGAACGTCGCCGAGTTCGACGCGGTGCACGATCGATATGTCACGCGTATGGGTGAGTTCAAGGACGACGCCCGCGAGTATGTGGATCTCATCGAGACCCTCAAGCGGCGTCAGATCGTCGATGGATACGGCCGCATCATCGCCGGCCTGCGGGACGACGAGGAAGCCCTCCGCACCCTCGCCAAGGCGCGCTTCGAGGACTTCCTGGCCAAGTACCCCCGCTCCGACGCCTCGCCCCACGTCATGTTCCGGCTGGCCGAGCTCTACTACGAGGACGCCGAGAACACCTTCCTGGTGGCCGACGCCAACTTCAATGATCGGCTGGTCGAGTACGACGTGCTGATGAAGCGGCTGATGGCCGAAGGCATCCCCGAGGGCGAGGACTTCCCCGAGCCCCCCGAGGCCGCCAAGAAGGACTACGCCCTGGCCCTGGCGCTGTACGACGGCATCGTCGACAACTACCCCGCCTACGAGAACATCGACGGCGTCTACTACATGCTGGGCTACTGCCTGACTGAAGAGAACGCCCTGCATGTGGACATCGAGCGTGGTCTCGCCGCCATGAAGGCCGTCGTCGCGAAGTACCCCAACTCGGACTTCATCAACGACGCCTCCATGCGCCTGGGCGAGTACTACTTCAACGACGCCAACGATCTCGAAGAGGCCCTGGTCCACTACCAGCGCATCGTCGACTCCGGCGAGGACGCCCGCTACTACGACAAGGGCTTGTACAAGCTGGCATGGTCCCACTACCGCCTGGCCAGCGCCGAGCGCTTCGACGAGTACTACGTGGCCATGGGGCAGTTCATCCAGCTGCTCGACTACTCGGACCGGCTCATGCTGGCCACGGGCGACCAGTCGTCCATGAAGCCCGAGGCCATCCAGTACGCCGCCATCTCCTTCGCCGACATGTCCGACCTGAAGACCCGCGCCACCGGTGCGCCCATCTCACCGCTCGAGGTGGCCGAAGAGTTCTTCGAGGGCGTGGGGAAGCGGGACTACGAGCTGGACATCTACATCCAGCTGGCCGACGTGCTCACCCGGCAGGCCCGCTACAACGAAGCCATCGAGTCCTACGAGTACCTCCAGACCCGCTGGCCCGACAACCCCGAGAACCCGGAGTTCCAGTTCAAGGTGGCCCAGCTCTGGATGTCGCTGCCCACCCCCGACGCCGTCGCCTCCGCCGACGCCGAGCGTGTGCTGGTCGAGCGCTACAACGACAGCACCGACTGGTGGGCCGCCAACCGCGCCAACCCCGACG
>CALDOK010000098.1 GCA_937912125.1 uncultured Pseudomonadota bacterium | reverse complement strand
GGGTACCGAGTTCCCGGCGCTTCCCAGGGCCAAAACGCCGACAAGTGCCTACCCTCGCGCCCAGGGTACCGAGTTCCCGGCGGGTGAGAGAGACTTCATCTCGTGTGCCGTGGTGCTTGTCGTGAATCCATGCATTCGAGGGAAGGTTTGATGGATGCGCATCCCGTGGCCTCCACGACGACCACGGCCTCCCTTTGTTGGCGGGGAGGGCTGCCCTCCCCCGCACCGCTGACGCTCAGCATGGCATCGCCTGCCCTTCGGGCACCGCGGCTGCCGCCGCTGGCTCGCCCCTCGGAGGTCCACCGGACCTCCGAGCCCCCGCGCCCTATTGGCGCGCCGGGGCACAGCCGTGCTCCGGAAAAACAACCATACGTTCGAGGTTGAATCTTGGCGATTGGCCGAACCCTGGGTCATGGTCGCGTCACCCTACCCGAGCAATTCAGCGCACCCCTTCCGGGCTGTCTCACCGGCCCCGACGGCGCTGTAGGCCGGGCGGCTACCCGGGGTAGCCCCGCAGGATGTCCTTCACGGTCCAGCAGAAGAAGTCCACCTCTTCGGGGCTGTTGTAGAAGGCGAAGCTGGCGCGCACGGCGGGGTCCTGGCCGCGGGCGTTGTACCAGGCATGCACGCAGTGTTTGCCGGCGCGGGTCATGATGTTGGCGCCGCTGGACAGCAGCCAGGCCACGTCCGAGGCGGCGATGCCCCGCACCCTGAAGGTGAACAGGCCGCCGCGCTGGGCGGGGTCGGCGGGGCCCAGGATCTCGACGCGGTCGAGCTTGCCCAGCTGCTGCGTGGCCAGGGCGTTCAGCTCGAGCACCCGCTTGGCGATGCGCTTCTGGCCCACGCCCTGGATGTAGGTGAGCGCCGCGCCCAGCCCGATGATGCCGGCGTAGTTCTGCAGGCCTGCTTCGTAGCGGTAGGGGGCGGGGCCCAGGGTGTGGCCGGTGTAGGTGGTGTCGGTGACCGTCTCACCGCCCAGCAGCATGCCATCCAGGCGCTCCTGGACGTCCCTGCGGGCGTAGAGCACGCCGGTGCCCGTGGGCCCCAGGGCCTTGTGGCCCGAGAAGGCCAGCAGGTCCACGCCCAGCTTGCCCACGTCGATGTCGTGCCCCACCACGCCCTGCGCGGCGTCCACCAGCACCAGCGCGCCCACCCGGTGGGCCTCGCGCACGATGTCGGCGATGGGGAAGCTGACCCCGGTGAGGTTCGAGCTGGCCAGCACCGAGACCAGCTTGACCTTGCCGTCCAGCCGCGCCCGGAAGGCCGCCATGTCGAAGCGGGTGTCCGGCAGGGTGGGGACGATGCGGTGCTCCACCCCGGACCGCAGGGCCAGGTCCTGCCAGGGCAGCAGGTTGGAGTTGTGCTCGAGGTCCGAGCTGAGCACCACGTCACCAGCCCGCCAGTCCAGGCCCCGGGCCACCATGTTGATGGCCTCGGTGGTGTTGCGGGTGAACAGGATCTCGCTGGCGTCGGCCGCGCCCAGGAAGTCGCGCACGGTGCGGCGCGCGTCGTCGAAGGCGGCGGTGGTGGCCGCGCCGAAGGCGTGCTGGGCGCGGCCGTGGCAGCCGGAGTATTCGCGGTAGTAGCCGGTGATGGCGTCGATCACGGCCGCGGGCCGCAGGGCCATGCAGGCGTTGTCCAGGTAGACCGGGGGCTTGCCCGGCAACCGCTGCTGCAGGATGGGGAAGTCCTCGCGCAGCTTGCGCATGGACCGCTGCTGGGGAGGGGCCAGGATGCGCACGGGCAGGTGCACCTCGCCGCGGGCGCGCAGGGCACCGATGTCACCCTCTTCTTCGGGGATCTCGACGGAACAACACACGTCATCACCTCCTCGAACGAGGCGCCTGAGCTTCTCGGCGATGCGGCGCCGGACGGGCATCGCGCAGACCTGGGCCGGGGGTGGTCCCGGCGGAGGGCCGGGAGGGGACCCTCTGTAACACCGTGTTTCAGCGTCAGGCGGGGCGCCCCCGGCGCGTCTATTTCACGAAGAGCAGCCCCCACAAGCTCATCAGGAGCACCAGCACCGCGGCGGCTCCGATGGTCTTCAGCCAGAAGTCCAGGTTGTTGGACCTGGGGGGGCTCGTCGCCGCCTTGGGTGCTGTGGGCACGAAGGGCGGCTCGAACTGGGCGGGGTCGTCGTCGCCCTCGAGGGTCAGGTCTTCGGGCGGGTCGATCTCGTCGAGCACTTCGGCCAGGCCCAGCTCGGCGCGGGCCACGCTCTCGTCCTCGTCCTGGTCCTCGTCGCCTTCGGGGGAGAAGTCCAGGAGGTCCTCGTCGCCGGCCGGCAGTGCGTCCTCGTCCAGCCAGATGAACCAGCGGCGCACGGTGTCCACGGGGTGCATGCGCAGCCAGAGATCGTCGGGCAGGTAGTTGCTGGCGTCGCAGTACTTGCAGGTGATGACACGCTCGGTCCCGTCGACCTCGAGGGCACCGCCGCAGCCCATGCAGGCGAAGAGGATGGGCTTGCCGCTATTGGGTGCGGGCACGTCGGCCTCGAGGCCGGGGATCTGCCCAGGGTGCTCGGCCACGATGTGCACCAGGCCTGGCATGGCCTCCCGGGCTTCGGGGGGGGCTGGCCGGTGGTGCCAGGGCTCGCCACAGCCGGGGCAGGCGTAGGGGCTTGGGGAGGCGATCAGCAGCGCCATGTCGAAGTCGTGCTTGCAGGCGTAGCAGTAGGGGTCGAAGCGGGCGTACATCAGGTGCCAGTTGGCGCCCAGTATGGTGGTGTTGCCGCCATGGCCGATGTCGCTGGCCGGCCGCAAGGACCAAACGTTCTCCAGCAGGTCCGCCCACTCGCTGTAGGGGTAGAGGCGATCGGTCAGGCAGCTGGGGCAGTGGACGCGCTCGGTCAGGGCGTTGACCATCACGGGATTGCCGCAGTGGGGACACTCCCCGCGGAGCTCGATGGCGATGCCGAACATGGTCATCGCCTCCGCCTGGGCCCCGGCCGCTTGCTCCGCAGGGGCAGGTCGCCGCACAGGGGCACGTCGCTCAGGGCGTGGTCGTGGAACTGGCAGGCGCCTGGAGCGTTGGCGTCCAGATCCCAGTTGTGGAAGCTGTTGCCTTGGCAGTGGCGCCACTCTTTGCAGCCATCGCAGCGACCGGTCTTCATCCAGCGGCGGTCCCGAAAGACCTCGAAGCGGTTCTCCCAGGTGTGCACGAAGCTGTCCTGGAAGACGTTGCCCTGGGCGAAGCGGCGGTCGATGCTGGCACAGGCCAGGATGTCGCCGTTGACCATGACCCCGCCGAAGCTGATGCCCGCCCGGCAGAAGTAGTGGTGGTCGCGCACCCGGAAGTCGAGATCGCCGCCCATGTAGTTGGACTCGCTCAGGTACACGGGCATGTCCGAGCGCTGGCGCAGATCCATGATGGTCTTCAAGAGCAGCTGGAACTGCTCGGTGCTCAGCAGCAGGTCGCGGTTGGTCTTGGCCCGTCCGATGGGGGAGATGGGGATCAGCCGCCAGCCCGGTGCGCCGATCTCCTGCATGATCCGCCAGGTCTCCTCGAGCCGGTGCACGTTGTTGGGGTGCACCACGGTGATCACGTCCATGACGTTGAGCCACTCGGCGGCGATCAGCCGCTTCACGGTGGCCAGCACCGTGTCGAAGTCGCCGTCCTTGCCCCGCAGCCACTCGTGGGCGTCCTTGGGGCCGTCCAGGCTGACGCTGATGCTTCGTGCTCCAGCCTTGCGGGCGCGCTCGAGGGTGGCCTGGTCCCACAGGGAGCCGTTGGTGACCATGCCCCAGGGAAAGCCCAGCTTGCGGATCTGGCGGCCCAGGTCCCACAGGCCGTCGTACAGCAGCGGCTCGCCGCCGCCGATCATCACGGTGATGCGCTTGGGATCGTAGGCCTGAGCCACCTCGCCCAGCACCTCGAGGATCTTCTGGGGGGGCAGATCGGGCACGGTGGCGCTGCGGGTGCAGTCCGAGCCGCAGTGGCGGCAGGTGAGGTTGCAGCGCTGGGTGACCTCGAAGACCAGCATGCGCAGGTCGTGCAGCTGCCGCTGGACGTGCTGGTAGGGGGGCACGGCGACCCGGCGGGCGCGGTGGATGAGGTCCTTGCTGGCGGGTGGAGACATGGGTCCTCACGGTCGCGTCGACTCTGGAGTCAGCGGGCTGTTACGATAACCGCAGCCTCGACCACGATCCCTCCCGGGAGATCGCATGAAGCGCCGCATGCTCCTGCTCGCCTCCTCCGTGCTCGGCACCCTGTCCGGCTGCGGCCTGTTCGCGACCTCCGACTACAAGGCCTGGGACACCGACTCCGGCGAGCCCGAGACCTACTCGGACTACACGGGCTGGGCGTACTACGACGTCGATCAAGACGGCTTCTACGACGACGAGGACTGCGACGACAGCGACGCCGCCGTCAACCCCGACGCCGACGAGATCTGCGACGACGGCATCGACAACGACTGCGACGAGCTCACCGACGCCGAAGACGTGGACGACTGCCCGTAGCCACGGCGGGGTAGCGACGGGGGCGTCTGTTCGCTAGAGTGATGGTCTGCCATGGAGATCCCATGAAGCGCCGCATGCTCCTGATCGCCTCCACCCTGCTCGGCCCCCTGTCCGGCTGCGACTGGGGCGGGGTCTCGGACTACACCGGCTACACGGCCGACTACATGGCCTGGGAAGACCCGGTCGACGACGACGAAGACGGCTGGGAGGACTGGGAGGACTGCGACGACGGCGACGCCGCGATCCACCCCGACGCCGAAGAGATCTGCGACGACTCGCTCGACAACGACTGCGACGAGCTGATCGACGCCGACGACGTGGACGACTGCCCGGCGCCGTAGCCCGCGCGGGGGCCCAGGGGCGCCCTACTGCGGCAGCAGCGCGTACAGGTCCTCGATAGGCGTGCTTCGACCCATCAGGCTGCCGCTGTCGAAGACCAGCTCCCAGGCCGTCGCGCCCCCGGCCGTGACCTCGCGGATGTGGGTGCCGGTGCCGTAGTTGAGCAGAGTGTTGCCCCCGGGCAGGCGGATGGCCTCGCCCAGCTCGGGGGCGTACAGGCCCTGGCCCAGGCCGTAGCTCCAGGTCTGGCGCAGGGTCTGGCTGTGCTCGTCCAGGCTGTACTCTCGGGCCACGGTCTCTTCGACGCCCCCGGGGGCGCGCATGGAGACCAGCAGGGTGCCGTCTTCGCGCATGTAGGCCCCGTGCTGCCAGATGAACTCGCTGTCCTGGGGGTCGAAGCCCCAGCCGCCGGGCATCTGGCCGAACCAGCGGGTGGTCTCGCCGCTGGCGCCGTCGATCTCCACCACGGTGTGGGTGGTGTAGAAGCTGAACAGGAAGCGCTCGCTGGCGGGGTCCCAGCTCAGGGTGTTGGAGGAGCAGTTGGCCTCGGGCATACCCTGCTCGGCGTGGAAGTCGGCGCAGGCCCACAGGGTGCGCTGGGCCCCGGCAGGGTCCAGGATCTCGAGGGTCTCGAGGTCGTCGCCCCAGGCCCCCCAGGCCAGGGAGCCGTCGGGCAGGTCGGTGTAGGGATGGTGCAGTCCGGGGGTGTCCCAGCTGCGCTGGACGATGCCGTCGATACCCACCCGCTGCACCTGGCTGGCTGCGCCCCGATCGAACATGCCCATGTGGCTGTTCAGGTCCATCAGGATGGCGTGGCCGTCAGCGCTGATGCGGGGGTGCATGGTGAGCCTGAAGGCCGGGGTCTCCCGCGCCCAGACCACCCGCCCTGCACGATCCAGGATGATCACCCAGGTGGCCTCGGGGGTGCCCGCCTGGCCGGGCTGGTCCATGCTGGTGAGCAGCCAGGGGGTGGCGGGATCCAGCAGCTCGGGCTCGCTGGCCAGTAAGTTGGGCTGGGGCAGGCCGGGCGGTGGGGCGGCGGTGTGGATGCCGGTGGTGAGGGGCTCGGCCACCCCGAAGGCCACCACCTTGTGCAGCTCGATCTCCACCTCGGCGTCGAAGGGGATGCCCAGGAGCAGGATCTCCTGGGGGCCGGGCTCGAGCTCCACCCGCGGGGTGCTCATCCACGCGCCGTCGTCGAAGCGGTACTCGACGACCATGGTGTCCTGCTCGGCCTGCTCCCAGCTCACCCAGACCAGGGATCCGATGCCTGCGTCGATCCGCGCGGCCAAGGCCACGTGGCCCGTGTCGTCGGGCTGCGGACAGGCGCAGGCGAGCAGGGGAACGAGGAGGGCAGTAGAGCGCATGGTCCTTCCAGGAGGCCATGGTAGCCCGCTGGGATAGGGACCCACCATGAACCTCCTCTCCCTGATGCTGCCGTTCGTTTCTTTCGCCCTGGCCCAGGATGATCCCTGCGCCGATCCCTGCGCCGAGCACGGACACTGCGTGCAGCTCGAGGGGGTCTGCCAGACCACCACCGACGCCCACTGCCAGGCCTCCCAGGCCTGCCGCGAGTACGGCCACTGCTTCTTCATCGACACGCTGCCGTACTCTCCGGGGCGCTGTGGGTCCGTCGAGGAGCGCGACGCCCTCGAGGCCACCCGGAAGCCCGCGGCCGATGCCGCCGCTGCCGGCTTGCTGGGGCTGCTGGCCCCGCCTCGAGAGGGCTCCAGCGTGGCGCTGCGGCAGGGCTGGAGGGACGAGCCCGGCTTGATGGCCGCGCGGGAGCACGATGTGCAGACGTCCGTCGACCCCGAGCGCCCCCACCGTGCCTTCGACCCCGCCGAGATCGCCTGCCCCATGGAGTCCCGGCGCCAGACCGAGCGGGTGGCGGGCGAGTACTCCCGCACCTGGTGCGCCTTGCCCGACGGCCGCAAGAAGGGGCCGGAGCTGGTGGTCTATGTGGGCGGCGGCCAGCGCATGTACACCGAGTACCTGCTCGATCAGGCCCACGGTGAGCACCTGATCACCGAAGCCGATGGGCGGGTGATGGTGCGGGGACGCCACGAGCTTGGCCTCGAGGCGGGCCTGTGGGAGAGCTGGTACGTCGGCGGCGGCCGGGCCAGCAGCGGCGCCTACCGGGCCGGCAAGAAGATCGGCATCTGGAGTGAGTGGTCCCGGGAGGGCGTCGAGGTCCGCTGCGACTTCCGTGATCCCGCCGTGCCTGATGTACAGTGTGTCGACCCTGGGGAGTGAGCCACGCTCTCACCGCTTCCAGCCTTGCGGGTCAGCGGCCCCGGCCTCGACGGGCGCCTGGCGCCTACTCCGCCGCCGCCCCGCCCGCGTGTACGCCCGTCTCGCCGTCGCCGTCCACGGCGCCGCCGAACTCGGTCTCGTGATCGTTCCAGCGCACGCCGAAGCTGCCGCCGTCGCTGGGCGCTTCGCGGTCGCCGTCGGGCCAGGTCCAGCCGTCGCTGTCGCCCCCCGAGTCCATGAACAGGCCGATGGTGTCCACGGCGACGCGGGCGGTGTCGATGCACTCGCCGCTGTGGTTGCCCAGGCCGGTGCTGTACTGGCTCTGGGGCAGGTAGGTGTCGGCGCCGTCGTTGTCCACGAACAGGCCGATGCCTTCGCAGTTGGACGCCCCCGCGGCCAGGCCGCCGTACAGCCAGGTGTCGTCACCGCCTTCGTCCACGATCACGCCCACGCTGAAGTCGTGGCCGGCGCCGATCTGCATGTAGTTGGGCACCATGTTTGTGTTGTAGGCGTCGTCGCCCTGCCCGTCGTCCAGCAGGGCGCCGGTGGCGTAGTGCGCGGCGCCGCCCTGCACGTAGTAGTAGGCGTCGTAGCTGTCGTGGCCGTCGCCATCCAGCAGCAGGCCCACGGCCTGCCAGTAGCCGGAGCCCTGGGCGAAGGTGCCCGCGGTGTAGGCGTCGTCGCCCTCGGCGTCCCGCAGCACCCCCAGGCCACCGGACAGGAAGGCTCCGTCGGCGTCGCCCCGGCGGCCGAAGCCTGCGCCCTGGGAGAAGCTCGAGTTCCCACCGCTGGGTAGCTGGGGCGAGTAGTACACGGTGGTGCCCCCGTCCTCTTCCTTGCCGGGGTTGGCGTACCAGACGTCGTCGCCGCCGCCATCCCAGGCCATGCCCACGGCCTGGACATAGGCGAAGCCCTGGCTGGCGTGGAAGCTCGAGTGGCTGTCGTCGCCGTCGGCGTCCATGAACAGGCCGATGCCCATGCTGGCGGCGCCCTGGGCGCCCTCTTCGGCCAGGTAGGTGTCCGAGCCTCCGTCGTCGTACAGCACGCCCACCCCCAGGTGGCCCCAGCCCTGGCTCATGCGCAGGCTCTGGTAGTGGTCCTGGCCCCCGCCCAGGTCGAAGAGCATGCCAACCCCCAGCCGGCCGGAGCCCTGCCGGCCGATCTTGGACAGGGAGAAGGCGCCGTAGTTGGCGTCGCCCGCGTAGCGGCCGTCCTCGTCCTTGGGCAGCAGGCCGTCGCCGCCCTCGTTCCACTCCTCGTAGCCGTAGCTGTCGTCGCCCCCCAGGTCGATGTGCAGGGCAACGGGGACGGCCTCGTCGGAGGCCCCTGCGGGGTGGATGTAGACGTCGTCGCCCCCCAGGTCCAGGTACAGCGCGACGCTCCCGATGTCGCCGGGCTCGTCGTCCCCCGGGCCGGCCACGATGATGCGGCCGATGGCGCTGCTGATGTCCAGGCTGGCTTCGGTGCCCGCGAAGCGATCCAGCTCAGCGTGTTCGACGGCGAAGGCCAGCACGCGGGCGGGATCGTAGAGCACGCGCGGGCCCTGGGTGGGGTCCATCACCCAGTCCTGCACGCCGTCGGCGGCGAAGTCGGGGTCGCTGTAGTAGTCGATGATGCAGCCGCCGTGACCGTACTCCACCAGGAACTGTGCCTCGGTGGGCGGGTCGACCAGCATGGCCTGCCGCGCGGTGGCCACCCCCTGCATGGCCTGCAGGATGGGGGTGAGGGCGTCGGCCAGGTCGGCAGGCAGGTCACCGAGATCCGCCAGGTCCTGGGCCGCCGTCTGGGGATCGATGGGCTCGAGCACGGCGGGGGCCTCGAGGCGCTGCATGGCCTCGCCGATGGCGGTGGCCACAGGGTGGGGCGCGGCGCCTGCGTGGTCCAGATCCGCGGCCACCTGGCCCCCGAAGCAGGGCAGGCGCAGGGGATCGAAGTGCACCTCGTAGAACCAGGGCAGCAGGAAGAGGTCGTCAAGGTAGCGGCCGTAGCTGGCGTAGCTCCAGTCGGTCTGGTCGAAGCCCACCTCCTCGACGCTCAGGCCGGCGTCGGCCAGGGCCGCGTCCAGCAGCGGGTAGCCGGCCACGGTGTCCAGGGCGCAGGGCAGCTCGGCGGCCTCGGCGTCCCAGGTCGGGGGAGGCGGGACCTCGGGGGTGGTGCCGCCGGTGTCGTCACCGGGCTTGGGGCAGCCTGCCAGGATCAGGGCCAGGGAGAGGGTGCTGCGCATGGGGTTCCTCCAGGGGTTTCACCATGGTAGCCCGTGCGCCCAGGGCTCGGCCCGGGTATCCGGGGTGCCATGGCTCCACGACCCTTCCCCCGCCGTCACTACCGCGACCCCATCGCCCCTGTGGCCGATGCCCTGTGGATCGCCGCCCGCGCGGGTCGCGCCCTGGGCGTGGCGCGCGGTCGGCGCATCAGCCCCGAGCTGCGCGAGCGCTTGATGTTGGCGGTCACCGAGGTCAACGGCTGTCGCTATTGCTCCTGGGCCCACACGCGCGCAGCGCTGGCGGCCGGCGTGTCCGACGAAGAGGTGCGGCAGCTGGTGGGCGGAGAGATCGGCGGGGCCCCCGAGGCCGAGCGCCCGGCGCTGATCTACGCCCAGCACTGGGCCTCCCAGGATGCGCGGCCCGAGCCCGAGGCCCGCGCCCGCGTGGTGGAGCTCTACGGCGAAGAGCGCGTGCGGGACTTCGAGCTGGCCATGCGCCTGATCCGTGTGGGCAACCTGTGGGGCAACACCTTGGACTGGGCGTTGTATTGGTTGAGCTGGGGGCGCTGGGGCACCTAGCCCCTATCGATCTGCCGGCGGCACGCAGCTTGGCCAGTGTGCGACCAAGCGCTCCCGGAGCGCGCGGTCCTCGCGGCCGAAGATGTGCCAGATCGAGGTCATCGGCCGGGTGAACGCGGCCTTCCGCGGCGGGTCCAGCGCGCTGCAGATGGAGACGATCTCGTGGACGCGCTCCCGAGACAGGGGGAGGTTGCCCATGTGTTCGATCTCCGTCGGGCTGCAGCGCCCCAGCTCGGCGCTGATGCGATCCACTGCGCGCCCCCAGTCCAGCGTGGCCAGGAGGTAGACCGCCACGGGGTGGGTGGGCAGCTGGGCCTCGGCTCGGTCCAGGCGCGCTTCGTCGGCGCCGCCGTAGGTCCCGGCGAGGCCGCGGGCGGCGGCCCAGAGGTCCAGGACATCGGGCTCGCCTCGCCCCTGCTGCTCGAGCAGCGCCAGCAAGCCGTCGAGCACGTCCAGGCCTGCCAGGGGAGGCTGGCTGAGCTTGACGGAGAACACGCGGCGGCCGAGGGAATCTGCGCTGGGCCAGCGCTGCAGCATGCCGCTCACCAGCGCGCCCCGCCATGCGGGCGCCTTGGCCAGCAGGTCGCCGATCCACGACCCGGGCCAGGAGTCGGGAGGGGTGCCCGGGAGACCACCCCGTCCGGCCAGCTCGGACTCGAGCAGCGCGAAGGCGTCGTCGGGCCCGGAGAAGGTCCGCCCGCGCAGGGTCACGGGCTGCTGGCCTTCGGGCGTGCTGTGCATGGGGACCTCGCGTGATCGCAGGCGATGAACCCTAGATGTTCCCACTCCGCCAGGCAAAATAGCCCCAGCGGATCAGCGTGGCCGTCCAGATGTGCAGGGGCTTGGCCTGGGGGTAGGGGATCATGTAGTCGGGGGGCGGGGTGGCTCCGATGCGGGCCAGGATCTCGGGGGTGTGCTCGCCGCGGACTGGGGCGGGCGCGACGTCGGCCATGGGGGTGTCCGACAGGCGGATGGGGTTGCGGATGAAGGTGAGCTCCTGCTCGATGCCCGAGTAGCTGCGTCGGTCGATGGGGGGCAGGGGGCTGGGGTCCTGGTGGGGGAGCTCGGCCAGCATGCGCTTGATGGCGGGGACCGTGAGGATGGCCACGGTGCCCGCCAGGCCGGCGTTGTGGAGGTCCTGCTGCCAGTGGGCCACGGAGCGGGCCCAGACCTTCTTCGAGACGCTGTCCAGCGGGTTGCTGCCGTCGCCGGGGTCGCCGCCCAGGCCGCTCCACTCCAGCCAGGCCAGCACGTCATGTCGGGGGCCGGCTACGCAGAAGAAGGCGTCGCGCCCCCGCAGGATGCCCTCGACGATCCGCTCTTCGGGCTTCCAGTCCACAGCGATGCCCCGCTC
The DNA here is from genome assembly GCA_937912125.1 of uncultured Pseudomonadota bacterium. Taxonomy (GTDB): domain Bacteria; phylum Myxococcota_A; class UBA796; order UBA796; family JAFGLY01; genus CALDOK01. The sequence goes on along the minus strand of CALDOK010000098.1, from coordinate 11,635 downwards.
GGCCGCCACGGCCAGGCAGCGCTCCCGCTGGGACTCGGCCACGGGCAGCACCTGGTACAGCACCGCCGTGCGGGTGAGGTGGGTGGTGCTGACCACGCTCTCGCCGGTGCGGAGCTGGTGGTAGATGCCCAGGGCCGTGCCGAAGGCGCCCAGCAGGCCGGAGCCGATGTCGATGACCGGCGAGGGTAGCAGCTTGGGCTTGCCGTCGCGGCCGTAGGTCATCTGGATGCCGCTGACGGCCTGGACCACCTGCTCGAAGCCAGGCTGGTCGGCCCACACGCCCAGGTTCCCGTAGGCGTTGAGGTGGGTGTAGGCGATGTGCGGGAACTTGGCCCGCAGGTGCTCGGGGCCCACGCCGATCTTCTGCGCCAGCTTCATGTGGCGGTAGTTCTGGATGAAGGCGTGGGGCTGGAAGTCCTCCATCACCGCCCACAGCTGGCGCTTGCCTTCATCGGTCGCCATGTCGATGGTGGCGTGCTTCTTGCCCGCGTTGAAGAGCAGGTGGAAGGTCAGCGCCCAGTCCAGCCGCGTGGGCCGCTGGATGGTGAGCACCTCGGCGCCCAGCTCCGCCAGGATGCGGGCGGCGCAGGGCCCGGCGATGACACGGGCGATGTCCATGACCCGGATGCCTTGCAGAGGGTGCTGCAGATCGGGCTCGAGCTCGCGGCCGGGCACCGGCCCGTGGCTCCACTTGCGGCGCTTCCACTTGCGGGCGATGGCCTTGGCGTCGCCGCCGGGCAGACGGGGCGTGATCGTGGGGGGGTACTCCTCGATGGTCACCGAGGCGCCGGGCACGTACACCGGGCCGAAGGTGGGGTCGTCCACCAGGTTCGCGTCGGCCATGCCCGCTTCCATGGTGGCGGGGATCCACTCGTCCACTGTGCGCACGGCCATGCAGCAGAGCTTCTTGCCCAGCAGCTGCTCCCACTCCATGGCGGGCTTGGTCAGGAAGATGCGCTGGTAGACCTCCTTGATGGCCTTGGCCTCGGGGATGCTCTTGACCTGGCTGGGGTCGCTCAGGGTCTCCTCGGACATGATCCCGCGCAGCTTGGCGATCTCGTCGCGGTAGCCGGCCTGCTCGAGCACATCGAGGATCAGCGCGGCGTGAGCCGGCAGGGACATGTGCATGTAGATGTAGCGCCCGTCTCCACACAGCCAGGAGCCCATGAACGGGCTGCCCACCATCTTGAGGGGCAGGAAGCCGCGGGGGATGCCGGTGTTCATCAGCACCAGCACCACCTGCGCGAAGATGTCGGCGTGGGTGACCGCGGCGCTGACGTGCTGGCCCCGGCCGGTGCGCAGGCGGGCGATGAGGGCGCCGACGACGCCGGTGGCCGAGAACAGGGCGGCGATGACCGAGCCCAGGGGGAAGTCGTGCACCTGGGGCGCGCCGATGGGCTTCTCGAAGAGGTAGCCGGCCGCGCCCACGATGGCCTCGTAGTCGGGCAGGCTCTCGCGGGAATCGCCTGGCGCGAAGTTGGGGATGGAGCAGGAGATGAGCCCTGGGTGGCCGTCGGCCCGCATGGCGTCGAAGTCCAGGCCCAGCTCCGCCATGGTGCCGGGGGCCCGGTTCTCGATGACCACGTCAGCGGCCTGCACCAGGGCGCGCAGGGTCTGGCGCCCGTCTTCGCTGGCCAGGTCCAGCTCGACCTCGGTCTTGCCCCGGGCGAGCAGGGCATCGACGATGGGATCGCGGCTGGCCTGGCTGGTGTCGACCACCCTGACCACCTCGGCGCCCTGCTCCACCAGCACCAGGCCGGCCACGGGCCCTGCGATGCGCTGCCCGATCTCGATCACGCGCAGGCCCTTCAGCAGGCCCCGGGCGGCCTGGGCGTTGTTCCGTTGGGTCGTGCTGGCCATGCTTCCGCTCCTCTGCAGCCCCGGTCGCGGGGAGTGTTGCTGGTCTCTAGCTGCTCCCTGGTTTCCTGGCACCCGCGTTGGATCAGCTAGTGGCCGTGCCCGCTCGAGGGGGCAGATGGTGTAGGATCCACCGGCACCTTCGATGAGGAGCGCGCCCGTGGAGCCCCAGCCCGGAACCCATGACGTGCAGTGCGCCGTCTGCCACACCCCCTTGAAGCCCGACGCCGAGCGCTGCCCCGCCTGCGACTATGCACGCCCCGATGGCGGCTGGCCCGTCCATGAGAGCGTGGACGCGGATCGGCTCTTCGGCGTGGATGCCGATCCCTACTCCCCTGTCGCCCTCCAGCTGCCGCGGGCCGTGGCTCCTCGCGTCGCCGACGGCCGCATCGAGCTGGGCGCCCCTCCCTCGCTCCCCCTGGCGCCCGACGACCCCGAGGAGGAGCTGCTCGAGTTCGGAGAAGACTCGGATCCTGTGGGCTTCGTGCTCGCGCCCGAGGCTCCCGGTCCGGCCGCCGCCCCGCCCCGCGCCCTGCGAGTGCGGGTGGTGCCCGCTGAGGGTGACCAGCGAGACGAGCCCGATGTGGTGGTGCCTCTGGCCGCTCAGGTCGAGGCCCCCAGCGCGCCGCTCGAGCGCGGCCTGCCTCTGCAGCGTGGCGCCATCTATGCCTCCCGCTACCGCGTCGACGAAGTGCTCGAGGCTCACGGCACCTACCGCAGCTATCTGGCGGTGCAGGAGCCCATGGTGCGCCGTGTGCAGCTGACCGTCCTGGGTGAGCTCGGTGGCGGGGAGACCCAGCAGGAGGTCGAGGCCCGCTTCCTGCGCGAAGCTGCGCTGGTGGCGCGGCGATCCCACCCCAACCTGGGGTCGGTGGTGGACTTCGGCCGGGCCGCCGACGGGTCCTGCTACCTGGCCACGGAGCTGATCTACGGCTTCTCCTTCAGCGAGCTGATGGGGCGCGGTCCCGTGGAGCCGGAGCGCCTGGCCGGCATCCTGCTGGATGTGGCCCGAGGCCTGGCCGTGTGTCACGACGCCGGCGTGGTGCACCGGGCGCTGTGGCCGGCCCACGTGGTCCTGGAGAACGGCCCGGGCTCCGCCGACAGCCTGGCGCGCTTGGCTGGCTACGGCTTTGGCCAGGTCAGCGCCATGCTCGACGATCCTCCCTCCCCGGCCCTGGCCGGAGCCCTGGCTCCCGAGGTGGTGCAGGGTGGCGAGGCCAGCCCGGCCTCGGACGTGTACGCCTTCGGCGCCCTGGCGGCCGCAGGCCTGCTGGGTCGGCCTCTGTTCGAGGGCGGCCCCGATCAGGTCTTGCGGGCCCAGGTCGAGCGAGATCCCGTCGATCTCGAGCCCCTGGTCCACGGTGGTGGTCCCGCCGCGGCCCTGGTCGCCTTGGCCTTGGAGTGCCTGGCCAAGGACCCAGCGGCACGCCCGGCGGATGGCGCGGCGCTCGTGCCCAGGCTCGAGGCCCTGGCTGGCGCGGCGCTGCGCCCCGCGGTGGTCGGTGTGGGCATGAGCTGGCGTGTGCTGATGGCCGCGGCCTTGGCTGGCGCCCTGCTGCCCACTGTGGTCTTGGCGGTGGGTGGGCTGTGGATGATGTCTCGGTCCGAGCAGCCTACTGCCGATCCCCAGCCGGTCGTCACCACGCTGTCGCCGGACCTGGCCGAGGTGGTGGAGGCCCAGGCCTCCGCCCAGGTGCGGAGCGAGGTGGCCACCCTGCGGGAGCAGATCGAGGCCCTGGAGACCGCCCTGACCGACGCGGTGATCACGGCGGAGCAGGCTCGCGAAGAAGAGGCGGCGGCCTTGGCCGCAGCGTCCGCGGCGCGGCCCGTGCGCAGCCCCGCGCGCGCGTCCTCTCCCCGTCCCCGGGTGACCCCCATCCCCCCGCCGCCGCCGGTCGAGCCGGAACCCGTCGCGGCTCCGCCCGAGCCCGAGCCGGTGGTGGAGCCACCCGAGCTCCCCGCGCCTGTCGTCGCCGCGCTGGCCGCGGTGCAGTCCGAGCCCGAGCCCGAGCCTCCGCCTCCTCCGCCCCATCCTGCGGCCGCCAGCCTCGACGGCCTGTGGCTGGGCTCCGCGGGTGCGCGGGATCTCGCCCTCGATCTGAAGGTCGCCCCCGACGGCAGCGTGCGGGGCAGCGCCCGCCTCAAGCGCGGCGGTGAGGTGGAGTCCGCCAAGGTGCGGGGTCAGGTCAGCGAGGTCGAGGGGGCCTTCCAGCTCGAGCTGCAGGTCACCGAGGCGGGCGAGACCACCAGCTACAGCGGGCGGCTCGAGGACGGCGCCATCCAGGGCCGGGTGGCCCAGGGCGGTCGCACCCGTGGGCGCTGGAAGGTCGCTCGGTAGGTCCTACGCGGTCGCCCCTGGCGTTTCCGGATAGGCTCCGGCATCTCCTGGGAGAGACCATGCCAAAACGCCTGCTCCAGCTCCTCGTGTTCACCAGCGGCTTGAGCGTCATGGCCGTCGAGATGACCGGCCTGCGCCTGCTGGCGCCATACTTCGGCACCTCGCTGTTGGTCACCACGGCCTTGATCGGCACCTTGATGGCGTTCCTGGCCCTGGGCTACTCCCTGGGCGGGCGCATGGGCGACCGAAGCCCAAGCCTGGCTGCTCTGTGCCGCATGACCACCGTCGCCTCGGCCCTGGTGCTGCTGATCCCGTTCATCGCCCAGCCCATGCTGCGGGCGGCCAGCGCGGTCATGCGTCCGCTGCTCACCGGCGCCGATCTCAGCGAGCCCGGGGTGGCCATCGGCGCTCTGGTGGGGGGCATGCTCGGCACCCTGGTGCTGCTGGCGGCCCCGGTCACCATCATGGGCATGGTCAGCCCCTGGGCCGTGCGCCTGGCGGTGGTGGACGTGGAGACGGCTGGCAAGGCTGCAGGGCGGCTGTACGCCCTGTCCACCGCGGGCAGCATCGTGGGTTCCTTCCTGCCGGCCCTGGTGCTCGTGCCCCTGTTCGGCGTGCGCAACACCTTCGTGGTGGTGGGCTCCGCCTTCCTCGGGGTCAGCGTGCTGGGCTGGCTGGGCGGCTGGCGGTCGGCCCTGCCCCCCGCGGGCGCGGCCCTGCTGATGGTGATCCCCCAGGGCACCGTGCGGCCCATGGAGGGCCTGATCTACGAGAGCGAGAGCCTGTACCACTTCATCCAGGTGGTCAAAGAGCCCTTCGGAAAGTGCCCCGAGGCCTACCACCTCTACCTGAACGAGGGTGTGGGGGTACACTCGGTCAAGTGCTTGACCGAGGACCGCGAGACCACGGGCATCTGGTCCTACATGGCGGCCACCCCCCTGTGGCTCGATGATCCCGAGGCCATGCGCGAGGTGCTGGTGGTGGGGCTGGCCGGCGGCACCATCGCCCGGCACATGCTCGAGGCCTTCCCCGAGGCCCATGTGGACGGCGTGGAGATCGACGGCCAGGTGGTCGAGGTGGGCAAGAAGTGGTTCGACGACGCCGATCCGCGCATCACCCCCATCGTCATGGATGGCCGCATCTTCTTGCAGTCCACCGACAACACCTACGATCTGGTGATGATGGACGCCTACCGGCAGCCCTACATCCCCTTCCACCTGGTCACCGTGGAGTTCTTCGAGCTGGTGCGCGACCACATGAGCGAGGACGCCGTGCTGGCCGTGAACGTGGCCGGCGTGCGGGGCGTGAGCCGCGACCTGGCGGCCATGATCTACGCCACCATGAAGCAGGTGTTCCCCACGGTGGTGCTGGTGGACGCCACGCGCTCGAACGACGTGATCATCGCCACCACCCGCGAGAAGCCCATGGACGCAGGGGCCGAGCACGTCGACCTGATGAAGCGCTCCGAGGGCCTCAAGCGCATCCGCCGGGCGCTGCCCGGCAAGATCGTGGGGCCGGTCGAGGGCTGGGAAGAGGCCCGGGTGCTCACGGACGACCAGGCGCCGGTGGAGCTGGCCTGGGACCTGATGGCGCTGGCCTACGCGAAGTAGAACAGGACGGTAGCCAGGGACCGTTCAAAGCGGGATATGGAGAGGTCGTCCGAGCGGTACCCGTCCTGGGGCGTCGGTAACCGTCCTGAAACGGGTACTGGTACCCGCGGCGACCTGGCGCAGGCAAGCCCGAAACAGCGCCACGTTGCCTACCGCCGCCAAGCTCTGCACGTCCTTCTCGAGGCGGGCCGTACGGGGCTGGCAGTCACACCGGACCCTGGGAGTCTGGGCGAGGCCGACCGCCTCCACCGTGGGATGGAGACGCACACGATCCCCGTCACCACGAAGCGCGGCATGAAGGGCCTCGAGCGGGCGGCGGCCGGAGCCCCAGCGTCCGTCGTGGACGAGGCCGTGCGCGACCAGCACGCCGTAGGCGCTGATGAGGCCACCCCCACGGTCCATCTCCGAGCCAATCGCACCCCGCCTCGGGCGATCCTGAACCTGATCCCGCGGGCCGATCCTGTCCGATATCGAACCCGAGCACCTTGCCCGAGGCCTCGCCCCCTGCGCGAGGTGGGGCACGGTTCACTCGGCACCGGCCGTGGGGCGTCAGCTCGCGTCTGCGGCTCTTCGGCCCTGCCCGAGAAGTAGTCGCCCTGGCGATGGAAGACGATCTCCACCGCCCCCTCAGGGTGCAGGAGGTAGACGGTGGTCGTCAGCCCTCGGCGTCGGCGCCGACGGCGCGCAGGCCGCCCATCATTTCCAGCGGTCCGTGAAGGTCCTGTGACAGGTCGGGGATAGACCCCGGCCATGGCCATCTCCATGCGACTCCGTGAACCCGTCAGCGGGCTCTCTCACCTGGCCGGGGCTCTGGCCGGAGCCGCCGGGCTCGTCTTCCTGGTGAACATCGCCGTGACCCACGGCGGGCCGCGCCACGTGGTCGGCTTCGCGCTGTTCGGCGGCACCATGGTGGCCACCTACCTGACCAGCGCCATGTACCACCTGCTGGACCTCTCCCCCGAGGGCACCCGCCGCCTGCGGCGCTGCGACCACGCGGCCATCTACCTCTTCATCGCGGGCAGCTACACCCCCTTCTGCCTCCTCCCGCTGCACGGCGTGTTGGGCTGGACGCTGCTGGTGGTGATCTGGACCATGGCCCTGGTGGGCGTGGTGATGAAGCTGTTCTGGCTGGAGGCGCCGCGCTGGGCCGTGGTGGGGCCGTACCTGGTGATGGGGTGGATGGCGATGTTCTGCATCGTGCCCCTGTGGCGCGCCGTGCCCCCCGCCGGCATGGCCTGGATCTTCGCCGAGGGCGCGGCCTACTCGCTGGGGGCGGTGATCTACGCCTTGAAGCGGCCCGACCCGTTCCCAAGGGTCTTCGGCTTCCACGAGATCTGGCACCTGTTCGTCATCGCCGGCAGCTTCTGCCACTTCTGGGTGGTGTCCCGCTACCTGGTGTGGCTCGCCTAGCTATTCTGCAGCGGGCACCCGGGCGGCGGCGCACACCACCGGCACGCAGATCCATGCGTCCTCCTGCTCGCCAAGTTGGCGCAGGGCGCGCATCACCTGGGTGTCCTCGTTGCTCCAGGCGCCGCGAGCGTAGAGCAGCTCGGCCATGGGCCCGAAGGTGGACGAGGCCAGCTCGCCCACGCTCAGGGCGCCTGGGGTGAGGGGAAGGACCAGGCCGCGGCTGCGCTCGAAGCCGGCCGCGGTGAGCAGGTGGACCAGGCGCCGGCCCACGCTGCGGGAGCCACCTTCGCGGGGCAGGGCGGCCACACGGCCTAGGAAGCCAGCCAGACCAGGCGGCTCGGGCTGGACCATCAGGCCGCCGTCGTCCAGGTCCTGGGCGGCGACCACGCCACCGGGTCGCAGCACGCGGCGCAGCTCGGCCAGGGTGGCTGTGGGGTCTGCGGCGTCGTGGAAGGCGAAGCGCAGCCAGGCGTGGTCGATGGTGTCCTCGCCCAGGGGAATGCGGCCCGCCACCAGGGGCACCAGGGTGCAGCGCTCCGCCACACCTGCGGCCTCCAGGCGCTCCTGGATCAAGGCCAGCAGCTCCGGAGGCAGCACGCCGACCACCCGGGTCCGCGGCAGCAGCTGGGCCAAGCGCAGCACGCCCTCGCCCGAGCCGTCTCCCAGCACCAGGATGGTGCTCATGTCCTGTAGCCCCACCCGCTTGAGCCAGCGGCTCTCGGCGTCGCGGGGCAGGATGCGCGACAGGGGAGTGGCCGGCTCGAACAGCTCGGGGGGGACCTCTTCGGGCTCGTCCTGGGCGGGGGCCTCGGCCTGCTGCAGCGCGTCGTCGGCAGGGACGAGGGCGTCGGCGGCCGCTTCGGGCTCGATGGGTGCCTGGGCCTGGGCGGTGGGCTCCCGCTGGATGGGAGGGTCGGCGTCCGGGGCGATGCGCTCGGGGCTGCCGGCCATGAAGCCCGCCACCCGGCGGTTCATCAGCTCCAGGCGGTAGACCAGGATGTTGGCGAGGTTGCGGCGGATGCGCTGGGCCAGGGCAGGGTCCCGTTGCTGGATGCGATCGGGGAGATCCTGGGGCAGCAGCAGCACCTCACAGTCCTCGAGGGCCACGATGGTGGGGTCGGCGCCTGTGGCGGCCATGCCGCCCATCTGGCCGAAGACCTCGCCCGTGCGCAGCACGGAGACGAAGAACGGGCGGGCCCCGCTGCCCACGGTCAGGCCCAGGCGCCCCGAGAGCAGCATCCCCATGCCGCTGGTCTCTTCCGTCAGCTCGCTCAAGCGCTGGTCGGTGCCCAGGTAGACCTTGGACAGGCCCGCCAGGTAGGGATCGATGGCGGCCCGGTCTACGCCCTCGAACAGGGAAGGGGGCGGCGCCGGGGCGTTGACGTGGGCCAGGGCGGCCCAGAAGCTGTCCAGCTGCTGGGGCACAACCTCCTGGTCCTGGAACGCTGGGTAGAGCTCGGCGAGGCGGGCGGCGGTGGCTTCACCAGAGCCCGGTGGGTGGTAGGTGACCCGCGCGAAGGGGCTCTTGACCTGGCCCAGGTAGCTGCCCTGGCGCAGCACCAAGGCCAAGGGCTGCCGCATGGCGCCGTCGCTGGCGCGGGCCGTGGGCTCGCCGATGGGGCGGTAGCCCAGCTGGTGGCAGGTGCTGGCCAGGGCTGGCTCACAGTCCAGTACGTCCACCTGGAGGCGCTTGGCCAAGGCCACGCTGTACAGCTGGGTGGCCAGGGTCGAGGCGATGGTCTCGCCGCCGAAGGCAGGGTCCACCACGAGCGCGCTGGTGGTGGAGATGCGCTCGGCGCCCAGGGCTGCGATCATGGGCGCGAGCCCCAGGCGGCTCACCAGCTTGGGGTGCAGCGGATGATCGTTGCCGAAGCAGGAGCGCAGGGTGCCCACCACGGCGCCGTTCTGCTCATCCACGGCCACCAGCAGGCGGGCGTGGTCGTCCAGCGCGTCGCGCACCATGCGGCGCTTGTGGTCGGCATTGGCGGGGGCCTGCCTTAGCTCTTCCACCAGGATGCGGTAGCGGAAGCGGTAGACCTGCTCCCGGTCGGTGGGGTGCTGGACGTGCTGGACCTGGACGAACATGGGTGCTCCCGGGGAGGAGATGAGGAGGCGAGCGTTGGCATGCGCGGGGGCTCGAGGCGCAGGAATTCCTCGAGTCGAACCCTATCGGATCCCGGCTGCGGGACCTTGAGCCCTATGCCAGACGCAGCACGCCCCGGGAGAGCACGGGGCTCTACCGGGGCGCTGGCTTCGGGCGAAGAGCTCGCGGGAGCTACTCCACGACCTCGGCGGCTTCTTCCTTGACCTCTTCCACGGCCTCAGCGGCCTCTTCGGTCGCGCCTTCGACGGCCTCGGCGGCCTCTTCGGCAGCACCCTCGACGGCCTCGGTGGCCTCTTCGGCAGCACCCTCGACGGCCTCGGTGGCCTCTTCGACGGCACCCTCGACGGCCTCTTCAGCGGCGACCTCGGTGGCTTCGACGGCTTCGACCTTGGCGGTCTCGACTTCGGCGGCAGCGGCCTCGAGCGGGGAGGCGACTTCCTTGGGGCAGCCGGTGAGAGCGAGACCCAGCAGGGCGACGGTGATGGCGGTGAACCTCATGATGACTCCTTCTCCTCATTGGGGGGTGGCCCGACGCTATTCCGAAATGTCTTTCCTCGTCAAGACCACGGTTTGGCGCGACGCTTCGTTTCATGGTGTGAAAAGCATGTGGTGGACGAGTGTTTCCCAAAGATCGCGGACTTCGCGTTTTTACGGGAATCGGAGGTGGCATGGTTTGCGCATTCGTCGGTCTCTGCGCTCGCCGTGTACCCAAGGTGGGCGCCGATCCTGGGGACCCGAGGCTACCGGGAGCCCTCGACCCGTGTGACACTGGGAGTGCAAGTCGTGAGCGCGACGCTCGAGGAGCGCGACGGTCGAGGAGCTCGGGAGAAGAGGAGTGTGATGCGCGTCCTGCCACTGCCACTGCTGTTGATCATCGGCTGCGCCCCGGATCTGAGCGCCCTCGAGGCCGTGGAGGTGGAGCGGGCCAGCGTGGTGGACGTCCACCTGACCTCCGTCGCCCTCGTCGGAGGGGGTACCTGGGGCCGGGGCACCCTGGAGGTCGATGGCATGGGCGGAGAGCAGCTGGTGGTGCCGGTGACGCTGCGGGGTGGCGCCCTGGGTGCGATCATGGACTTCACCCGGGAGGAGCCCGATCTGCTGCTCGAGCTGCCTGGTCAGCCCGTCACGGCGGATCAGCTCCTGGGCGGCTACCGGGGCAGCGCCGAGGAGTTCGTGGTCATCGTCGGCGTCGATGTGCGGCACCTGCACAACGAGCACGGCGTGGGCATCGATCAGGCCAACCTGGCTCTGGGGCTTGGTGTCATGTTCGCCTACGAGTGGCTGCGCATTCGCGTGGATGGCAGCCGCGAGCTCGCCCAGGACACCGGGCTGATCCTGGACGATCTCGAGGAGGCGCCATGAGGTTCGCCGCCCTGCCGCTCGGTCTGGCCCTGGCGGGCTGCAAGCCCGTGGAGGTACCCCCCGGCCTGGCCATCGCCCAGATCGAGCGGGCGTGGGTGGAGGAGTACGAGTGGACCGCCATGGGGCTGCTGGGGGGCGGCATCGACGGGCATGCCTGGCTGTACGCCGTCGACACCGACGGCGATCTTCACGAGCAGTATGTGGAGCTGCGTGGCGGGCTGGCCGGGTTCGCCTTCGAGTTCACCGTCAGTGGCGGGCGCACGGTGGAGCTGGATCTGCCCCCCGGGCACACCACGGGTGCCGATCTCTTCGGACGCTATAGCGGCAGCTTCGAGGCCCTGGTAGTGGGCTTCGGCTTCACCTCCCTGCACCTCAAGAACGACCACGGGGTCCAGCTGGACGATCAGGGTCTGGGCATGCTCATGGGCTTGTCCGTCTCAGCCGCATGGATGCAGCTGGTGCCCGCTGATCCTCCCCCCGAGGCCGACACGGCGGACAGCTGGGGGTCGCAGGACACCAGCAGCGAGACTGGGGACAGCGCGGGGGAGACCGGGGACAGCGCGGGGGAGACCGGGGACAGCGCGGGTGGCACGGGGCTTGCAAACGGGTAGGCGCACCCCAGCGCCCGTGAGCTTCGTGATCCCTCTGCCGACGCAGTCTTTGGGGGATACTCGGCTCCCGAACGATGGACCTTCCCTGACATCCATGTCACGATCCCGGGGCTCGCCCCGATCACTCTCCGAGGACCCGCCCATGCTTCGCTTCCCCGCTTTCCTGATGGTCATGTTCATGACCCTGTCCGTGGCCATGCTCCCCGCCTGTGGGGACAAGCCCGACGACACGGGCATCTCAGAGGGTGACACGGACACGGACACGGATGCCGACAGTGACGCCGACAGTGACGCCGACAGTGACGCCGACGCCGATGCCGACGCCGATGCCGACGCCGATGCC
>CALDOK010000097.1 GCA_937912125.1 uncultured Pseudomonadota bacterium | reverse complement strand
GAAGGCGACGCTGCCCCCGAAGGCGACGCTGCCCCCGAAGGCGACGCTGCCCCCGAAGGCGACGCTGCTGCTGCCCCCGCCGCGGCCCCGGCCGGCCCGGTGGTGAAGACCTCCGGTGGCGAAGCCATGGAAGCCAACACCAAGACCTCCGCTGGCACCGCCAAGGAAGCCAACACCAAGACCTCCGGCGGCACCGCCGAGAAGTCCGAAGGCAAGCCCCTCAAGTCCAGCAAGTAGCCAGGGCCTAGGCCCTCGAGCTCGGCCCATGGGCGCTCAGCGCCTGTGGGCCGCTTTTGCTCAGCGCTCGTCGCCCTCGTCGGGCTCGAGCATGACCTTGGGGCCGCCGCGCCCTGCGGTGTGGAAGCGCGGATCAGTGCCCTCATCAGCCGTGGCCTTCGAGCGCATGCGGAAGCGCGAGGTGCTGGGCTCGAGCACCCGGTAGGCCTGGCCCCGGCGCTTCACGACGACCTCGAGCCGCAGCAGCGGCAGGCCGAGCATACGATGGGCCTGGCTCTTCTGGATGACGGTGACGCGGTACGGACGCGACGCGGGCCCGGCGCCCAGATCGATGTGATCCACGCCGTGCTGAGGCAGGCGAAAGCGGGACCCCAGGCCGAACACGGCCCCGGAAGGCTCGCGGTCGTCGCGCGCCATGCCCCCGCGCTTGTCCATGGTGACCGGTGTGCGCCGCTCCGGCTCGGACAGGCGCGGGTCGTCATCGCCCACGCGGGCGCGCATGGAACGGATGGGACGGCGCATGCGGGGGATGAGCTTCATGGGGGGTCCATAACCAACCCGCCGCCGAGCGCACCGAGCCGCGCCGGAGCGGATAGCCTGCTGGCATGTTCCACTGGCTCACCCGTCGCAAGCGCGCCCGGCTCCTGGCCGAGCCCTTCCCCGAAGGCTGGCGTACCATCCTGCAGCACGAGCTGGGCCCCTGGCCCACCCTGGAGCCCGCCGAGCGGGAGCGGCTCGAGGGCATCGTACGAGTGATGCTGGCCGAGAAGCGCTGGCAGGGCTGCGCCGGCCTCGAGCTGGACGATCGCATCAAGCTCACCATCGCAGGCCAGGCCGCCATGCTGCTGCTGGGCCTCGAGCACGACTACTACCCAAACGTGCGCGACATCCTGGTCTACCCGCACACCTACACGGGGGGACGCCCCAGCCAGCTCGACGGCGGCGTGGTCACCCAGGAACCATCCCAGCGCCTGGGCGAGGCCTGGCTGCGGGGGCCGGTGGTGCTGTCCTGGGACGCCGCGCTGCAGGGAGCGCGCCGGCCCCACGACGGCCACAACGTGGTCTACCACGAGTTCGCCCACAAGCTGGACATGCTCGATGGCGCCGCCGACGGCGTCCCGCCCCTCGAGGCACCCACCGACTACCCGCGCTGGTACCGGACGATGATGAAGGAGTACGAGGCCCTGCAGCGGGACCTGGCCCGGGGGCGCGACGGCCTGCTGCGCCCCTATGGGGCCAGCGCGCCGGAGGAGTTCTTCGCCGTGGCGGTGGAGGTCTTCTTCGAGCAGGGCGCGCGCCTGCGCCGCGAGGCGCCCGAGCTGTACGAGGTGCTGCAGGGCTACTTCCGGCAGGACCCGGCCGAGCGTCGCAGGCAGCCGGGTTAAGACCGGGACGACGAGGAGATCCCCATGGCGCCCAGCACTGCCGAGGGCCTGCGCCCCTTCCGCTCCATTCCCCCCGATCAGCTCGCCGAGCTGGAGCGCATGGCCGCGCGGGTCCACTTCGAGCTCGGCCAGCCCGTGTTCGGCCAGGGCGATCCTGCCGACTACGCCCTGCTGCTGCTGGACGGTCGCTTCAGCGTCTCGGTCGCGACGGATCGCGGCCCGCGCGCGGTGGGCGATGTCTGGCCGGGCGAGGTGGTGGGCGAGTCCGGCCTGTTCCTGCCCGGCTCCGTGCGCAACGCCACGGTGCTGGCCGAGGTACCCAGCCTGGCCCTGCTCATCGATCACGACTTCCTGGACAAGGCCCGCGGCACCCGCGCCCTGTGCCTGGCCCAGCAACACCTGATGGCCACCAGCGCCCGTCGCATCCGCGCCACCAACCTGGCCATGCGCAAGGCGTGGCAGCAACAGCGGGCCGAGGCCAGCGTCACCCAGGACGTCCCGTCCGGGGGCCGCGCGTCCTTCCGCGAGCGCCTGGCCAAGATCCTGGGAGGCATCCTGTGAGCACCCCCCTCGACGCCGCCCGCTTCCTGCTGGCCAGCCACGCCCTGGGCCCCGAGCTGCAGCACGAGCTCGAGGCGATCATCCACGGCTGCTTCTCCCACCGCGCCGAGCCCGGCGACCTGATCTGCCAAGAGGGCGCCCCCTCCCAGGATCTGTACTTCCTGCTCGAGGGTCAGGTGCAGGTCCGCATGCGCGACTACCTGGGCGTCGAGCAAGACCTGGCCCAGCTGCAAGCCCCCACCATGTTCGGCCACATGGGGCTGATCGACGGCTCGAGCCGCAGCGCCACCTGCCTGGCCCTCACCCCCGCGCGGGTGAACATCATGGACCGCGACCACTACCAGCGCATCGTGGACGATCCCGGGCCCCGGGGCGACATGTTCCGCCGGCTGCTGCTCAGCGCCATGAACCGCCAGCTCAGCACGGGCAACCAGGCCCTGCTGCGCCTGCTGAGTCAGCCCGAAGAACAGGCCTCCGACGCCCGCAGCCTCCGGCGCATCTCGGGCACCCTCGAGGGCTGGGAACAGGGGCGCTGAGTCCCTCGCTCCCGAGGGATCCATGGGCGGGGCTGAGCCCACCCTGGCAGGGAGGACACCCATGATCAGGCTCGCCATCGCCCCACTGCTCGGCCTGCTGACCACCGCGTGCGATCCACCCAGCGAGCCGCCGGCCGCCGAGCCCCCTCCGCCGGTGGTCGCGCCCAGGGTGGACGACCGCCCCAGCGTGCTGCTGGTCACCTTCGACACCACCCGCGCGGACCACATCGGCGCCTACGGCTACGCCCTGGCCCACACTCCCACGCTGGACGGGCTGGCGGACCAAGGCGTGCTGTTCGAGCGAGCCTACAGCACCGCACCGCTGACCATCCCCAGCCACTCCACCATCCTCACCGGCCGCAACCCGCCGTCCCACGGGGTGCGGGACAACGGCGACTTCAACCTGGGCGAGTCGGAGATCACCCTCGCCGAGCGCTTCACCGACGCGGGCTACGCCTGCGCCGCGTTCACCTCGGCCTTCCCCACCCAGGCCCGCTGGGGTTTCGACCAGGGCTTCGCCGTCTACCACGACCCCCTCGAGCGCCCGCCCACCCAGCTGGACTGGAGCGATCAGCGCCGGGGCGACGAAGTCGTGGACGACGCCATGGCCACCCTGCCCGGCATGGGCGACGGCCCCCTGTTCGTGTGGCTGCACTTCTTCGACCCCCACTGGCCCTACAACCCACCGCCGCCCTTCGATCCAGACGAGCCCGCCTGCGAGGGCCTCGAGGCCGAGAAGCCCAACGAAGAGCGCTCTGCCAAGCGCAATGCCTGCGACCTGGCCCGGTACGACGGCGAGATCTCCTACACCGACCACCAGCTCGGTCGCTTCCTGACCTGGTGGGACCAGGCCCGGCCCGACAGCTGGGTGGTGGTCACCGCCGACCACGGCGAGGGCCTGGGAGACGGCGGCGAGCGCACCCACGGCTTCCTGCTGCACGACGGCACCATCCGCGTACCCCTCATCACCCGCGGCCCCGGCTTCGCGCCCGGCACCCGGGTGGAAGATCCCGTCAGCCACGTGGACATCGCCCCCACCCTGCTGAACCTGGCGGGGCTGGACCTCCACCCCGAGCTGCAAGGCAGGGACCTCCGCGAAGGGGGCAGCGAGCGCGCCTACGCCGAGGCGTTGACCGGCCAGTACAGCCTGGGGCTCGCGCCCTTGCTGGCCTACACCGACGCCAGCGGACGGTACATGGAAGGCGGCTGGGGCGCCTGGTACGACGTCGCGGACAACGCCGTGGACTTCGAGCCCCAGGACGGCTGGGAGCCCGGGGACGAAGCGAGGATGCTGGCCGACTTCACCGCCGCCCTCGAGCCAGGCTTGGCGCCCGAGGCATCCCTGGACCCCACGGCCCTGGCTCAGCTGCAAGCCCTCGGCTACGTCGGCGGCGATCTGGTCTCCGAAGCCGGAGAGATCGATCCCCGCGATGTCATCGACATCGTGCCCCTGACCTGGCGGGCCAGACAGGCCATCGCCTCGGCGCCCCCAGGGGTGGCCGAGCGCATCATCGACCGCCTGGACGAGCGCCTGCCGGACACCTTCGGCGTGGACCTGCTGCGGGCGCAGCTGGCCCGGCGCCGGGGCAACATGCACGAAGCCAGCCAGCGCTTCACCGACCTCTTCATGCGCTCCCCCTCGGCCACCGTGGCCTTGCAGCTGGCAGACCTCGCCGCCAGCATGGGCGACTGGACCGAGGCCAAGGGCTGGTACCAGGAAGCCATGGACATCCAGCCCGCCTCCCCCGAGGCCATGTCGGGCCTGGTGCGCGCTGCCATGGGCCGCGGTGACCGCACCGAGGCCGATCTGCTGGCCGCGACCTGGCTGGACATCTACCCGGACCACGCCGAGCTGCTGCTCACCCGGGCCGAGCTGGCCCTGGCCGATGGCCGCCTGGACGAAGCCAGCGACTACGCAGAGCGGGCGTTGATCCAGCAGCCCGGCTCGGTGTGGGCCATGTCCACCTCGGCCCAGGTGCTGTGGGCCCAGGGAGAAGCCGACCGCGCCATCGAGCGCCTGCAGGACGCCGTGCGGCTGGACCCCTACCATGTGCCGCTGCGGGCGGTGCTCACCGACTGCCTGCTCGAGGTGGGCCGCAACGCAGAGGCCGTCCGCACCGTGCGCCCGGTGGCGCGCCTGTTCCCCGACCAGGCCGAGCTGCAGAGCCTGCACGCCCGCGCGGGGTTGGCGCTGGATGAAGAACGGGGGCGCTGACACGTCGCAGGTCGCCCCGAATCAGGACGAACACTCTCCGAGCACCCAGGTGGTCTCGTTGTCGCTGGGGTCGCAGTCGTCCACCGCGATCTCCCCGGTGCCATCGTCGCCGGCCACCAGCAGCAGTTGCGGCTGGACCTGTCCAGTGTTGAAGCTGAGGGTGATGCCGGCAGAGGCATGACCGACGAGCAGGTACTCTTCGAAGGTGACGGTCTCGAGCAGCGTGCGCGAGCCGTCCGACGCCAGGGTGTAGACAGAGACAGGCACAGGTGCGCGGACCTCTTCTGGACCGCCGTTGACCAGGCGAACCACCACCTGCACCATGCCGTCTTCACCGCAGGACGAGACACAGTGGTCCATCACCTCGGCGTGCAGGTCCGAGCCGGTGACGAAGGTCTCGGGCTGGCCACGCCAGACCCGGGTGGTGGCCCAGGGCATGGCGGGTACACGGGGGATGGTGCCGTCGGCGTAGTGGCTGGTCCCAGACCATGTGGCCGACGGCCAGATGCGGCTGCCGGGGGGCCAGTCCCGGTTGGCGTTGCGGTACACGCGCACAGCCGGGTAGCCCCAACCCGGCCCGCCACTGTTGGGCACGATCAGCTCCACTGATCCGTCGCCGTCCAGATCCGCGACACGAGGCACGTCGAGGACCGTGTTGGATACCCAGTCCGTGTCCTCCCACAGCGTTGCGCCGGTGGCACCGTCGAGGATTCGGATGGCCTCGTCGTTGCTGTGCACCACTTCCTTGGCACCATCCAGATCGAAGTCGAAGGTCGTGCAGCCGGTCATCCCACCCGGGTCGTGGTTTTCCACCGACCAGGCCAGGCTGCCGTCCAGCTCGAACGCCAACACCTCGGAATAGGACACCTGGACGAACTCCATCTCACCATCACCATCGATGTCAGCCGCACAGGCACCGCCCGGGTGGCCGGGCAGGTCCAATGTGATGGACGCCTGCTCTACCCCATTGGCGTCTACCACCAGGCAGGAGTCGTCGCCCGAGCACATGAACACCATGGGGCTGTCGTCGCCAAGGGGGGCGGCCAGCACGGGCACCTGCTGACCACCCAACCAAGATGCTGGCCCTGCAGTCCACAGGGGGCTCGTGTCACTACGCCAGGCTCGATGGCCCGAGACGATCTCCAGCGGCCCGTGACCATCGAGTTGGCCAATGGCCAGGCCACGCTGATGGACGCATTCGTCCAATGAATCGGCCAGCAGAGCCGGCCCCCCCCCTCCCGTGGCGGCGTCGATAATCTGAAGGTTGGTGATCAGCTCCGGCTCACCGTCCGCCTCCAGATCTGCGATTTCGACCGAGAGCATGTGGGTCCAGAAGAAGTTGGCGAGCTCCAAGGGCCTGCGCCAGCGCTCCACTCCGTCAGCGTCCCAGCTCACGGCATGGGGCTGGTGAGCATCGTTGACGCACACACTGTACAACTCCCAGCGTCCGTCGCCATCGGCGTCGGCCGCAGCGAGGTCGGTGAAGTAGTCTCCGCAGGGCAAGGCATACAAGATCTGCCCGTCCACCCCACTGTGCGCTACGATCTCCTGCCCACTGGAACAGACCACATCCGAGACGTCGTCACCATCGGCGTCGAAGATGACGGTGCCTTGCATACAGCCACCCAGCTCATAGGTTGACTCCCAGACCCGCTCGAGGGCCCAGGGTTCCACGGGAGGGGTGAGTTCGAGTTCGCAGCTGTGGGTCTCTCCGAGATCCTCGCCTTCCAGCTCGCCGCTGACTTCACAGGCGCCGTCGACACAGTCCGCCGTGCCGTCGCCATCGAGATCTCCAAAGCCCTCGTCGACCAACCCGTCACCATCGTTGTCTTGACCATCGCAGACCTCGAGCGCGAGATCGGCCTGGGGGAGATCACAGAGCACGTCCGGGTCCTCTTCGCTATCGTTCGAGGACGACGGACGTGAGTCCCGGGGCACCAATTGCTGCTCCGAGCAGCCGACCGACACCCCCATGAGCACCGCGACAACGAACCCCTGATGGTGACGGGTCATCGGTCGCTCCTATGGGCAGCCCGCGGGCGGATCGTCGAGTTCGGTGTTCCCAGTGCAGGTGTTGATGGTCGGGTTCCCGCTCCAGTAGGTGCTCGCTTCGAAGCAATACTCCTCGTCGGAGCTGACCGCACCCCAGAGATAGTCGACGGCGCCGTCCGCGGAACTCTCGGTGAGAATATCCCCTGATATCGCGCCATTGCCACACAGCGAGTCGCTCCCAGTCCCCCCGTCCATGGTGTCGTCACCTTCACCGCCGGACATCCCGTCGTCGTCCGCACCGCCGTCCATCGTATCGTCGTCGTTCCCTCCGAGCATCGTGTCATCACCTGCGCCGCCGTCCATCGTATCGACCCCGGCTCCGCCGAGCATCGTGTCGGCCCCAGCATCCCCATTCAGGATGTCGTCACCACGGTTGCCCAGAATGGTATCGTCGTCGGCCCCGCCCTCGAGCGTCTCGGCATAGCCGGCGCCGCCGTAGTCCGAGCCTGTGATCAAGTCATCGTCCCCTGCACCCCTGATCTTTGCGGTGATCGACGACACACCGGCGGGCAACAGATTGTCGGTGTTCGAGTTCCAGGTGAAGTGGAGCTGATCGGCAGCGTCGCTGCCAATGATCTCGAAGGCCGTGATGGGGTTGGTGTCGTCGATGGCACAGCAGAACGTATCACCATCAACGTGGCCCCACGCCTCATAGTCGTGATCGCCCGAGTAGTCCTGGACCATCACCGCCTTGCCCATGGTGGACGCCCCGCTGACATCGCAGGTCCAAGCGCCGGAGACCAGGCCGCAGATCGAGTCGCAGTTCGTGGAAGAATCACCATAGAAGACAGGACAGTCCGCACCCAACGCGATCCCTGGCGTAGCGAGGGCCAAGGACAATCCAAACAGGACGATCAGTCGATTAACAGCATTGGGGGGGGGGTATATTGCTTCATGAGTGCGTCATCTTGTTGCCGTGGGGCATTGTTGCCACCACGCGAAGACCGTAGATCGAATTCGAAGAAAGCGCAACCCTCTTGGATGAAGCTCTCGATCGTCTCACAGCCGTGAAGAACATCACACTGTTGCCACAACCAATCCCAAGCGCGACGACCACTCGCGGCGAGCCATGCCATGCCATGCCATGCCGGCCTACCGAAGACTGGACGTTCGGGAGAGGACCCACTGACACGTCCCGTTCCACCACGGGCCAGTGCGCGGCTATACTCCCTCTCCCCTCCACCCGCGGTGCTTCCGTGTTCGACACCCCACGCTGGCTCTCCGGCCCCGAAAAGCTGGTCTTCGACATGGGGCTCTACCTGCGCGTGAGCCGGGCCCTGCGACGCCGCTACGGCCTGCGAGAAGGGTCCGGGCGCCTGCGCCGCTACCTGGCCGACGAGCGCGCCATCCCCCATGGGGGTGGCAACCGCTACCTGCGCCTGCGGGGCCGCACCTTCGGCATCCCGGCCCTGCCCCCCCTGGACAGCCAGGCCTTCGTGGACCACCTGCTGGATGACATGCGTTCCCTGCACGGGCCCGAGCTGGCGCCCCTGTCCCTGGCCATGCTCTGCATCACGCCCCGCTGCCCCCACCGCTGCCCCCACTGCTACAACAAGCAGGACCACGGCCCCGAGGATCTCCTCTCCACCGATCTGCTGGTCCAGGCCATGCGGGATCTGGCTCGGGAAGGCGTACACAACGTCTTCCTCTCGGGGGGCGAGCCCATGCTGCGCAGGGCCGACCTGCCCGCCCTGATCCAGGCCGAGCCCGGGCTGGGGGTGTGGGTGGTCTCCACCGGCTACGGCATGGAGCCCGGTGCCATGGGCGCGCTGGCCACGGCTGGCCTGCGCGGCGTGATGATCTCCATCGACGGGCTGGACGAGGCGGCCCACGACGCCGTCAAGGGCCGCGAGGGCGCCTGGGGCGAGGCATGCCGCGCCATCGCCACCTGCCGCAGCGTGGGCCTGGTGGTGGGCGTGAACTGCATGGTGGGGCCCGCGCTGCTCGAGCCCGGCAAGCTCGAGGAGTTCACGATCCACATGGGCGAGATCGGCGCCCACTTCGTCAGCCTCAACTCGCCCCACCCCGTGGCCGGCGACGACAGCCTCGAGCCCCTGCCCGTAGACGAGCTGATGCGCATCGAGGAGCGCGCCGCCGCCACCCGCCGCGACCCTACCTGGCGCCACCGCCCCCTGGCCTACTCCCCCGACGCCTGGGAGGCCCGCCGCGGCTGCGTGGGGGGCCAGGAGTTCGTCTACATCAGCCCCACCGGCCAGGTCATGTCCTGCCCCTTCCTGCGCGACGGCATCGGCGACATCCGCCAGCGCCCCCTGGGGGAGCTGATGGGGGAGATCCGAGGTCAGCGGGCGGGCTGCCAGGTGTGCCGGAGCTTGGCCGCCGCGACGTGACCAGGGCATCGCCTGGGGGGCGTCCGCGCCCCACTGGGGCCCCTCTGCCCCGCACCGCCAACGGTCCAACCTCGACTTTCGCCCGCGTAGCGCTGGCACCCTCTTTGCATCCCACCTGCACGGAGGTCCCATGCCCCACCTGCTGCTCGCCGCCCTGCTGCTCCTGGCGCCCCCCGCCAGCGCCAAGCCCCCTTGCACGGGGGCCGGCGGCCAGTGCGTGGTGGATGATCTGGCCGCGGCCGCCGCCACCGACACGGCCCTGCCCGTGCCCCGGGGCACCCGCGTCAGCTCGAGCTACGGCTGGCGCACCCACCCCATCAGCGGCAAGCGCAAGTTCCACACGGGCACCGACTTCGCCATGAGCCGGGGCAGCGACGTCCTCGCGCCGGGCGCCGGCACCATCACCTTCGCCAGCTGGGCCGGAGGGTACGGACGCTTCGTGGAGCTGACCATGGATGACGGGCGGGTGGTCTCCTACGCCCACCTGAAGGACTACGCCGACATGAAGGTGGGCACGAAGGTGCAGGCCGGTGACGTGGTGGGCCACGTCAACTCGAGCGGCTCGAGCACCGGTGACCACCTGCACCTCGAGGTCAAGGACGCCAAGGGCGCGCGGCAGAACCCCGTGACCCACTTCGGGCTCTAGCCCTTGCGCTGGGCCCTGATCCTGATCGCCGCGGTCGTCGCGGGCACGACCCGCATCCCCGTGCCCGGCGACGAGGCATGGCATGGCTCCTACGCCGACTTCGAGCCCCCCGCCCTGTGCGCCCAGTGCGCCGGACCCCGGGCCTTCGCGGTGCTGGGGGGCGAGCCCTGGTTCCTGCTGTCGGATCGCCTGGTCAAGGGCGACGGAACCAGCCTGCGGCTTCCCTCCCCCGGGGTGGACCTGGCCGCCGGACCGGGCGGCCTGTGGGTGCTGTGCCAGGAGCACCTGGCGCATGTAGAGGGCAGCGAGCTGATGCTGCAGGAGACCCGCTGGCAGGGCACACCCCTCGAGCTGTCCGGCGACGGCGCGGTGATGAGCACCGAGGGTGTGGACGGCGCTCCCCTGGGCGAAGGCCAGCAGAGCCCCTGGGGCGCGGGCCTGGGGCTGGCGGAGGCGAACGGCAGCTGGAGCGCCGCTTGGCCCGGGCACGATCCCCTGGCGCTCCCCGGCGTTCACATCGTCGACGCCCGCCCCGTGGGGCTGCTAGGCTCGGGCGAGTGGGTGCTGGCCTTGACCGACAGCCGCGATGGCTCCGCCCCCGACGCCGTGCGCTTCGTGGCGGTGAGCCCGGGGTCCCTGCGTCCCCTCGCCCACGGCCCCCCCAACGGTGACCTGGATGTACGGCCCAGGCGGCACTACGCCGTGGACCCCCTGGACGGCGGCGTCTACACCCTGGTGGTGCTGGACGACGACCGCATGAGCCTGCGGCGCTACTGAGCGCGCGTCCCCAGCCAGCACGCCGACGCCCGGGTATAGGTGAGGTCGGCCGCGGTGGCCGAACCTACCAGGAGCTCACCATGAGCAAGCGCGACTTCGCCAAGCTGACCAGCCTGGCGGACTGTGCCGGTTGAGCGGCCAAGACCTCCCCGGAGGTCCTGGCGCAGGTCATGCGCCCCCTCATCGGCATGTTCCCCGACGCAGCCCACCCCGACGTGCTCGTGGGGCTGGGCGCGGTCGACGACGCCGCGGTGTACCGTCTGGGCGGCGGCCGCGTGGCCGTGGTCACCCTGGACTTCTTCCCACCCGTGGTGGACGACGCCGCTGACTTCGGCGCCATCGCCGCGGCCAACGCCATGTCCGACGTCTGGGCCATGGGCGCCGACCCGGTGCTGGCCCTGAACATCGCCTTGTTCCCCGCCGACATGCCGCCCCACGTGGGCGCGCGCATCCTCGAGGGCGCCGCGCTGCAGGTGCGCTCGGCCGGCGCGGTCATCGCCGGCGGCCACACCATGGACAACAAGTCTCCGGTCTTCGGCATGGCCGTGGTCGGCATAGGCACCGAAGACACGCTGATGACCAAGGGCGGCCTGAAGCCAGGCCACAAGCTGGTGCTCACCAAGCCCATCGGCTCCGGTCTGCTCACCACCGCCAACAAACGGGGCCTGCTCTCCCAGGACGGCCTGGCCCCGGTGGTGGCGGCCATGCGCCAGCTCAACGGCGCCGCGGCCCAGGCGGGTCGGGCCCACGGCGTGCGCAGCGCCACGGACATCACGGGCTTCGGCCTGGCGGGCCACATGCTCGAGATGCTGGAGCCCTCGGGGGTCGGGGCTGCCCTGAGCTTCGACGCCATCCCCCTGCTGCCCCAGGCTGGGCGCTGGGCCCAGGAGGGCACCTTCGCCGGCGGCGCGTTCCGCAACCAGGGCTACTACCAGCCCAAGGTCGGCTTCACAGACGCCCTGGACGAGGCCTCGCGCATGCTGCTGTTCGATCCGCAGACCAGCGGCGGGCTGCTCATGGCCGTGGCCCCGGATCGGCTCGACTCCCTGCTGGCCGCGCTCACGCCCCACCACCCCCAGGCCGCGTGTATCGGCGAGGTGGTGGATGAGGCAGGGATCACCGTGGCGTGACCCGGCGGCGGGGGGGGGGCGCCGAGCCCTCCCCTACATCGTCCTCGCCCGCAGCTGGGCCAACACATCTTCCATGTCTCGCCCCTGTGTCTCCAGGTCCAGCAGGGCTTCTTCGGCCTGTCCCTCGAGGCCCAGGTGCTCGTAGTGGGTCAGGGACATGCACCACCCGGCTCGGCGGGCGATGGCGTACCGCTGCTGGCGGCGCAGGGGCCAGGCCAGGAAGCCGTCGATGAGGGCAAGCAGATCGGACAGCTCCCGGGGAAGATCCCCGCGCAGCTCCATCAGCAGGTTCAACACATGGTCGCTCTCGAGGCGTGTGTGTACGCCGGCGAGCCCCGCCAGGAAGCGGCGTAGCTCGCCCAGCGTGGCCAGGTCGCTCAGGGGCCGCCAGCATCCCTGCTCCTGCAGGGTGTGCAGGGGCGTCCCCGGCATGGCCACGGTGGTGCGCAGGCGCACGAAGTGGGGGCCGATGGCGGCGATGGCCGTGGCGGTGTCTTCGGCGTGGGCCCGGCTGAGCTCCACCCCTCCCAGCCCAGGCATGACGTAGACCGACAGCTCCAAGCCGGCCTGCAGGGCCTCGCGGCAGCCCCGGATCTGCTGCTCCCGGCTCACCCCCTTGCTCACCAGCCCGAGCACCGCATCGCAGCCGCTCTCGAGCCCCACATGCACCCGATCCAGGCCCGCGGCCTTCAACCCCTCGAGGTCCTCGCGGGGCAGCCGCGCCAGGGAGCGGGAGCGAGCGTAGGCGGTGACCCGCTGCACGGATGGAAAGCGCCGCCGCAGCCCCTCGAGGATCCTGACCAGCTCCGCCGGCTTGGTGGAGAGGGGATCGGCGTCCTGCAGAAAGGCCGTGCGGTAGCGGTCGCCCAGCTGATCCCGCATGGCGTCCAGGTCCGCCAGCACCTCGTCGGCCGAGCGCAGGGAGAAGGGCGCGCCCTTGTACACCGGGCAGAAGGCGCAGCGGTTCCAGGGGCAGTTGCGCGAGACCCGCACCAGCAGGGAGCGGGCCTCAGAGGGCGGGCGGATGGGGCCTTGTTCGTAGGGCATGACCCCAGTCTATCGGGGCGCTACGGGACCGTGACCTCGAGGGTGTCCAGATCCCCGCCGTTGTAGTCCAGATCGATGGTGTAGCTGCCCGGGCCCACGCCGGGGACCACGATCTCGAAGTCCATCACGCACATGCAGTTGCAGGCCTCGTCGCTGGTGACATCCTGGAAGTCCACGGCGATGTTGGCGCCGTCGATGACGATGTCCGCGCCGGGGCTGGGGCAGCAGTTGGCGGTGAGGTTGTCGATGGCGATGACGATGTCGTCGCCGTCGGCGGTGGCCCCGAAGGTGGTCTCGGGCTCGCTGGAGCCCGTGTCCATGTCCTTCTCGTAGGGGCTGCCCTCACAGGAGCCGGCGGTGATCTCGGCGCTGGGGCCAACCAGACCGCAGCCGGAGGCGATGAGGGTGGCGAAGGTGGCGATGACGACGGCGAGGCTGGTCAAGACGAGGGGGCTCTGGGGCGTGGACATGATCTTCTCCGGAGAGTGGCAGGGGATGATGTGTGCTGCTGCAGAACTCATGCCAGCGCGAGCCCTGGCCGGTTGGTAGCGTACCCCCTGCGCTTTCTCGAGCAACGTTCCGGGGTTTCTCCCGCCCTGCCGCCAGAGCGCGACATCGGTGTCAGCTCGCGGCAGCCAACTGCAGCAGCGCAGCCACCGTCAGCACCGTGAAGAAGTCGAGGCTGCCGTGCAGATCTGCAGCGCCAGCCCGGCCCCTGGCAGGGTCAGCGCCACCAGCCCGTTGTGCATGGCGGTGAACAGCACGCCCTGCAAGACGTTTCCCGGGACGAAGCCCAGCCAGGCCATGAGCCGCCGAGCCAGCACGCCACGGAACAGCAACTCCTCCCAGAACCCCGTCCCCAGCGCGCCGTGGATGAGCGCCGCCACCAGCAACAGCGCAGGCGATCCCAGGGCCGAGAAGCGCACCCCTGGCGAGTGCTCCCCCGAGAGCAGCTCGGCGTAGGCGGGCACCGTGTACCAGATGGCGACGGTCGCCCCCGCGCCCACCAGGGCGCCCGCCAGCACCAGCAGGCACTGAGCCAAGCCAGACAGGAAGATGGAGACGAGTTCCACGGGCACCTCACCGCCTGCGCTCCCCGGGGCGACCCGGGGGCTGGGCCTCAGAAGATCAGCTCACCCACGCCGCTGCCCTGCACGACCCGGTAGCGGTGGTCTACCTCGAGGCCGCTGACGGTCTCGCTGCCCGCGCCCGCCGGCCAGCGAATCGCGAGGCTGTCGATGCTGGTGTTGTCTGCCAAGCCAAAGTGCACGACACGGCTGGTCTGGTTGGTGCTGTGGCCGCCGCTCGATCGCACGTCGCGGATCTGGCTCACCCCGCCAGCCTCGAGGGTGGCCCGGGCACCCAGGGCGTCCCGGTTGCTGGTGACGCCCACCAGCTCCAGCTGCAGCCAGTGGTGGTCCTGACCCACCCGGTTCTCGAACAGGTGCAGGTAGGGGGCGCCCGAGCGGTCGGCGGTCAACAGGTCCAGGTCGCCGTCCTCGTCTACGTCCGCCCAGACCACGCTCACCGAGTCGTGTACCGCGGTGCCCGTCTGGTAGGTCACGTCGGTGAAGCCCGCCTCGCCGTCGTTTCGATACAGGCGCGAGTAGTGGTTGGTGTACAGGCTGGCCACGGCCAGATCCAGGTCCATGTCGTTGTCGAAGTCGGCGAAGGTCGCGTTGACGTCGCCCTCGTCGTAGATGAAGCCGTACTCCGACTTCAGGTTGTCGAAGACGAAGTCCGGCTCGCCCCCGTTGACCACGAACATGCTGGGATCGCTCCAGGGCATGGTGCGGGGGTGGGCCAGGTTGCACATGTACATGTCCATGTCGCCGTCGTTGTCGATGTCACCGAAGTCGCCGCCGTAGGTGTGGCCTCCCGGGTACTGGCTGTAGTCGCTGGGCACATCGTCGTGATCCACGCCCACCTCGCCGGCCACATTCTCGAAGGTGCCGTCGCCCTGGTTCCGCCACAGCTGGTTGTCGTACAGGTGGTAGTTGCCCACGAAGATGTCTTGCCAGCCGTCGTTGTCGAAGTCGTTCCACAGCACGCCGTAGCAGGACAGGTCCCTGCTCATGGTCAGCCCGGCGGCCTCCTGGGCGTCCACGAAGCGTCCGTCGCCCATGCCCTCGAAGTAGCGGTCCGGGGTGGCCGGGTCGTCGGGGTAGTGCTCGAGCCAGTTGCCCCAGTACACGTCCAGGGCGCCGTCGCCGTTGCCGTCTCCGAAGGCCGCGGTGGTGCTGTGGTCCACCACCTCCACCCCCGAGCCCTCGAGGATCGCGAAGACCCCGCTGCCGTCGTTCAGCGCGATGCGGTTGGCGTAGTGCTCGTCCACCTCGCCGTCGCAGTCGTTGTCCATGTTGTCCTTGACCTCATCCGCGCCGGGATGTGTCGTGTCGCATGTGTCGTCGCAGTCTCCCAGCAGGATGCTCCAGCCGTCGCCGTCCGCGTCGCTGTCGTCCAGCCCATCGTCGACCACGCCGTCGCAGTCGTCGTCCAGGCCGTTGCCGTCGATCTCGTCGTCGCCAGGCTCCACGTCGGGGTTGGCGTCGTTGCAGTCGCCCTCGGCCTTGGTGGTGCCGTCGTCGTCGTCATCGGCGCCCACGTAGGGGCCCAAGAAGGCGTCCTGGTCGCCGTCGTTGTCCACGTCGGCGAAGACCACGTGAGAAGCGTAGCTGGCCTGCTCGGGCCAGATGCCGTCGCGGTGCTCGAAGCTCCCTGCGCCGTCGCCCAGGTAGACCTGAGGGCCGCCGCTCATGGTGTAGACGTCCTCGTGGCCGTCTCCGTCCACGTCCACCACGCCGATACGGGACGAGCCGCCCGAGGCGAAGGCCACGTCCTGGTCCTCGTCGAACCAGCGCTCTCCGTCCTCCCAGGCGCAGAACTGGTTGCCGATCAGCTCCATGCGGAAGTTGCCGTCCATGCCGTAGGCGTTCTCGTCACCCGGCAGGAAGATCAACCCGCGGGACGAGCCCTCGTCGCCCAGGGTCTCGGTGGTGGGACCGGGGCCGCCATCGACCTGCTCCACCACCAGGATGTAGTGCTGGGTGGGCTCGAGGTAGACGCCCTGGCTTCCGAAGGGGAAGTCCACCAGCCCGTCGGCGGCCTGGATGTCGGCCACGGCCTCAATGGGTGGCATCAGGTCGGCGTCGTCGCGATCCAGGTCGGGGTAGGTGCGCCCGAAGGCCCGCACCAGGCGGATCTTGACCGGGCCGTCGTCACCCGCGAAGCCCACCCGCACCCCCGTCACCTCGAAGGGGTGAGGCGGGATGAACTTCATGGTGAACAGGGTGCCGGGGTCGAGGGTGGTGTAGCTGCCGCTCCATCCGCCGCTGAGCTCGTGGACCACAGCGGCCTCCAGGCTGCCCTGCCAGTCCTGGTCGCCGCAGTAGGCGTCGAACTCGGGGCCGGGGGCTGGCGGTGGGATCATGGTGTCTACAGGCGAATCGACACCGGGCTCCGTGTCGTCCTTGTCGGGATCGGGCTCGCCCGGGCAGGCGGTCAGGGCGAGGGCGACGAGGGCGAGGACACAGCGACGCATGGCAGGCTCCCCAGGGCAAGGACCTGGATAGTATAGAGCATGAGTCGCCCCTGAGCCGGAGCCGCTATGAGATGCGTCGTCCCCGTCCTCCTGTCGACCGCCCTGCTGCCAGGCTGCCCCGCGGCCGATGACACGGGGCTCGATCCGGGCTGGACCGAAGTCAGCCTGGAGGATCTGCGCACCGTGGTGGATGCCGACTGCCACCCAGACAGCCTGGCCACCCTCGAGGGCGCCGAGCCCGCCACGATCCGGGCCTTGCTGTTGGACCTCGACCGGGAGCTGAAGCTCGCGGACTGGACCCCAGGGGTCAGCCACGGCCACTCCATGCCCGCGGTGGGGCTGCAGACCTCCTTGCTCGACGACTTCGACTTCACCTACAGCCTGTACGTACCCGAGGACTACAGCGCCGACCCCACGCAGCCGCTGCCCCTGTACCTCGACCCAGGCCACCCGGTGGACTCGGTGCAGGACAACCGCACGCTGCCCTTCATGGCCAACCGGCTCGACCAGCCCATGTTCTTCTTCCAGGACAACTACTTCAACACGCTCTACACGGAGCTGGGCGAAGACGGCTACTACAACGATGTCTACTACAACCCCGACTTCGCCCTCGTGGCCGCCTACCAGGACCACCTCGAGCTGGTGGGCGGTGCCCTGGCCGAGCTGGCGCAGCGATACCACATCGACACATCACGCATCTATGTGGGGGGCATGAGCGCCGAGGGCAACGCCGCGTGGAGCCACGGCATCCAGATCTCGGACCGCTGGGCCGCCATCCTGCCCGTCTCGGCGGGCACCGCCGGCTACGACGAGCAGCTGTGGAAGAACCTCGAGAATGTGGGGATCCTGGCGGTGCACGGCACCGAGGACGAGCTGTGCGCGGTGGAGGACGTCGACGAGACCGTAGCCATGCTCGAGGGCTGGGGCTTCGACGTGGAGTACTGGCGCTACGAGGGCGAAGGCCACGGCACCATGTTCTACAGAGACTACGCCCTGATGGTGGACTGGCTGCTCGAGCGCCAGCGCTCCCTGCAGCCCACCCGAGTGCACAAGGCCATCAAGAGCCCCCGAAACACGGGCGCGTACTGGCTGCGGGCCACGGCGGTGGACGCCGCCGTGAGCGACAGCGTGGACATGTACCCCGAGCCACCACCGGCGGTGGTGGACGCCAGCTGGGTGGGCTCCACCGTCGAGCTCGAGGCCACTGGTGTGCGAACCCTCGATCTGTACTGGATGGCAGGCCCCCCCGGACCCGCCAGCGGGGCAGCGGGAGACACGATCGCGGTGCGGCTCAACGGCGCCGACCATGGCAGCTTCACCCTCGAGGAAGACGCCACGGCGGCCGTCGAGGCCTACTGCCGGACCGGTGACGTCCAGCGCGCCTGGGCTGGGCGGGTCACCCTCGAGCTGGACTGACGCACGCGCCGCCTCTCGCCAGGGCGCCGAGCAGCGAGAGGCCAGGCGGCATCGAGTGTGGCCCGGTCCGCGGACGCCGTCAGCGTCGCGTCGAGCCTGGCAGCCAGCCAAAGCCCACCCTGCCCTGACAGCCGCGCGCGCAGCAGTCGGTCACTCCTCTCGGCGCTGCTGGCCGCGAGGGGGGCGAGCGCGCCGGGCCGTGGAGGATGGGGTTGGACTCCCGGCCAAGCGTGCGCGGGCTCCCTCGTACAAGCCCTGGAAGAAGCCCGCCGCCGCCGCTCCCAGGGTGCGGGTGCGGTAGCCGCCCTCTTGGACCACCACCACCGGGCGACCCAACGAACCCACCTTCCGCCCATTGCGACGATGGTCCTCGGGACGCAACGACCAGGTCCCCGTGGGGTCACCGCGGGTGGTGTCCAGGCCCAGGCAGACCACGAGGAAGCCTGGCTCGAAGGCGCGCACCGCAGCGAGGGCCTTGTCCAGGGCCACCGCATAGGCCTCGCCATCCACCTGCTCGGGCAAGGGCAGGTTCAGGTTGGCTCCAACCCCTGGACCGCTGCCAAGCTCGTTGGAGAAGCCGCTGAAGTAGGGGTAGGCGAACCGGGGGTGACCATGGATCGAGACGGTGAGCACGTCGGCCCGCTCGTAGAAGATGTCCTGCTGGCCGTTGCCGTGGTGGTAGTCGAGATCGAGCATGGCGACGCGCCCGATCGCGCTCAAGCGCTGGGCCGCGATGGCCGCGGAGTTGAAGTAGCAGAACCCGCCGTAGGTGCGTCGCTCGGCGTGGTGCCCCGGCGGACGCACCAACGCATAGGCGAGCCGCCGTCCAGCCAGGACCTCCCCAGCCGCCGTCAGGGCGGCATCGACCGCCCCCCGGGCCGCCTTGTAGGCGTTGCCGTTCAGCGGGGTGAACGTATCGATGCAGTAATAGCCCGCGCGGACGCTCAGATCTTTGGGCGGACGCGCCACGTTTCGCAGGGGGAAGACGTAGGGATAGACGCTGTCCTTCTCGCCCAGTGAGCTGCTCACGCGCTCGAAGTAGGACACCCACCCACGGTCGTGCACCGCCAGGATGTGCTCCCGTCCGAAGTGGCGAGCTGGCACAGGATCGAACAGCCCGGTGGGCTCCAGCCGAGACAGGATGGAGGCGATGCGGACGGGCGCCTCGACGTAGCCCCGCACCCGCACATGGTGGATGTCGTGCTGGTCGTTGACCACCAGCGCGATCCGCTCGTCCGCCGGGATGTCGGAGCGGGCTGGGACGGGCTGACCGGCGCCGTAGCGGGGGGGCCGAAGGGAGACGGGATCGTCCCGGAACGACGCGACCACGCGGTCGATGTAGTCCTGCGGGCACAGCCACGCGTACTTGCGCTCGAGGATGGCCCGCACGATCTTTCGCGCAGCATGGGCCCGAAGAGGCGCCCCTGATCCCAGGTCGTCGAACACCAGGAAGGGCGGGCAGTCGTCCTCGGGACTCAGCGGGGTCTCGTAGGCCGTACCCGTGATGGGCCGAACGCCGAAGCGTTCATAGAAGGTCAGCCGGGCGCGGTTCTCTCGGAGCGTGGCCGCGTCGGTGCACAGCGCGGGTTCGTCCGGGAGACACTCGAAGAACACCCCGCGGGCTCCCAGGTGTCGGGCTTCGGTCCGCACACGCTCGTACAGGGCGCCACCCACCCCTCGGCCCGTGCCAGCCTGTGGCGTGGCGACGAAGTCCAGGAAGCAGAAGCGCAGCGTAGGCTCGTGCAGCAGGATCGCGCACCCGAGCAGCGCATCCGCGGGGCCCTCGGCCACCAGCAGGACGGTTCGAAAGCGGAAGCGAAAGGGGTCCTGGAGCTTGTCGGGCAGGCTGTCGATGTCCTCCGGGCGCACCTGGTCGAAGCGCTCCCGCAGCAGCTGCTGCACTCGCCCGATCTGGACGCGGTCTCGTGGCACGACCACGTCAGCGATGCGACGGAGACGAAACATGGAGGCTCCACCGGAGGGCGGCCCTAGGTCTGGGGGAGCGCGCTCACGCCGCAGGCACGTAGCTCTGCCAGCATCAGCTCGTCCAGCGCCGCGGCGATCGTCGGGTCCCGCGAGGGGACCCGATCCTTGGCCAGCCGCCTGGTGACCTGCTGGGCGGCGCGGTCGTGGGCCCACAGCCCGCCGCCCAGCTCCCAGTCACCGTAGCTGCCGCGGTCCAGCACGGGGGAGGCCACGCCCAGCTCGCTGCGCCAGTGCTGGCGGGTGTGAGGGTGAGCCAGGAGAGAGCCCTTGTCCACCAGCGCCCCGAACAGCCCGAGCAGGTCGGTCTCGTGGGTGGCCATGCCCGCCTGCAGGCGCAGGGCCTGAGTGCAGGCCTCGTGGTCCAGCAGCAGCTTCTCCATGCTCTGGGTGAGGATGAAGTCCAGGATGCCGGGTCCCGAGACCAGATCGATGCCGGCCAGGGTCGCCAGCACCGCTCCGATGCCCGACTCCATGCCCGCCTGGTAGTCGGGGACCTTGGCGTCGGACAGCGCCATGTAGGCCTGCACCGGTAGCCCCAGGTGCTTGCCCACCTGGGCGTAGCCCACGTCGATCATGGCGGTCTGCATTGCGCCGATGGTGGTGGTGCCGTGGCGCATGTCGAAGCTCGAGGGGCAGCCGCCATAGATGATGGGCGCGCCGGGGCTGGCCAGCTGATGCAGGGTGACACCACTGATGCACTCTGCGCAGTGTTGCACCACGCACTCCCGCAGGGTCACCGGGGCGGTGGCGCCGGCCAGGGGCATGGAGATGAGCTGGGCCGGGATGCCCGCGCGGGCACAGCCCAGCAGCGCGTCGCAGGTCAGGTCGCTCCAGCTCAGGGGCGGGCTGGGGCAGCAGTCGAAGATGGCCAGGGGCTTGTCCCGCAGGGCCTGCTCGCCGCCCCGGATCGCTGCCAGCATGGCCCGCATGGGGGCGAAGCCCTGCTTGACGAAGGTGCCCGTGACCACGGGCTTCACGGCGTAGCGCAGGGCCAGGTAGAGCCGATAGCGGTCGCAGACCTCCCGGGGCACGTCGCCGGGGGCGATGGCGGTGGACTGGGCGTGGTAGCTGGGCAGCCCGTCCACCAGGCGGGCCAGGGCCACCGCGTCGGCCGTGGTGACCTCGCGGCGGCGCTGGGTGGCCGGATCGAGCAGGTGCAGCGCCGCCGAGCCGGGATCGAAGTGGGTGCGGCCGGTGCCGAGCACCATGGCCGGCGCCCCGGCCCGATCGAAGAGCGTGACCGTGGCCGGCGCTGTGGCCAGGGCCCCGCGCACCAACGCCTCGGGCAAGATCACCCGGCCTGCGCGCAGCTGGGCGCCGTGCTCGAGCAGCAGCTCGCGCCCCTCGGCATGCTCCACCAGCACGCCTACGTGGCCGAGCACGGCCATGGCTTGCTGGACGATGGTGTGGACCTCGGTATCCGAGAACAGCTGCAAGCGAGGGGTGAGGGAGGTCATGGGGACTCCGAAGCGAAAGGGAAGGACGAAGGGCGAACCACAACCCGACACCGCCGCAGCCCACAGGCCGCGCAGCCCGCCAGGCCCTCGGCAGGGCGCTGGGTGGCCCCGAGCCACATGGCGAAGGAGATGGACTTGCGGGGCGTCATCATGTGGCCGGGGGTGAGGGTGACCTCCAGCCTATGGGCCCCGATGTGGGCCAGCAGGGCTGGCTGGTGGTCGAGACTCCAGCCACCATAGCCGGGGCTCAGCCGACAGCCGGGGGTGCCGACCGCGCCGCCGCCGCCCGCGATCATCCCCACCCCCTGCAACACACGGACCGACAACAGGTCCGCCGCCTCTTCCGCGGCGGCGCTGCCACAGGCATCCAGGATCAGGGCGCGCGTCAGGGCGCCGTTGGCCTGCAGCTGCGCCACACGCCCCTCGAGCATGGGCCCCAGGGTCACCAGGCCAAGGGCCAGACCTTCCGCGTCGATGGGCAGGAGCCCCACCTCGCCACAGCGAGCAGGCTCGAGGGCACACCAGGCTCCCCGGGCGTCGATGAGCTGCCGAGCCTCGTCCACGGCCGCCTCGATCAAGGCCCGGGTGCGCGCGGGAGGCTCCCGTCCGACGGGGTAGTCCAGGCAGCGCAGCACCGCCCCGCGCTCCACGGGGGGCCGCAGCGGGACAGGGCCCTCGCGGCTCACGCGTCCAGAGCCGCGCGCAGGGCCGCGATGAAGCCGGGATCGGAGCCGCAGCAGCCGCCCACCACCCGCACGCCCGCGACGGCCATGGCGGCCACATCGCGCACGAACTCGGCCACGTCCTGGTCGTAGACCACACCATCCGGGGTGACCCGGGGCTGGCCGGCGTTGGGCTGGAGGACCACCGGGACCTCCACGGCAGCCAGCGCCTCGGTGGCCAGGGCCCGCATGTCGGGGCTGGTGATGGAGCAGTTGGCGCCCACGGCGGTGGCGCCGTCGGCGGCCAGGGCCTGAAGGCTGGGGGCGAGGCGGTCGCCCATGACCGTGAAGAAGCCCCGACGCTTGCGGTCGAAGGTCATGGAGACCATCACTGGGTGACCGGGCGCCACCAGCTGCACGGCCTCGAGGGCGACGCGCGCCTCGCGCAGATCGCTCATAGTCTCGATGTGGAAGCCGTCGACCCCGCAGGCCAGCAGCACCGCGGCCTGCTCCTCGAAGGTCTCGCGCCAGACGTCCGGGTCAGCGCGCCCCACCGGGGGCAGGTACTCGCCGGTGGGCCCGATGTCGCCCACCACCCAGCGAGCGCCCGCCTGGCGGGCCAGGGCCACGGCCCGGGTGTTGATCTCCACCAAGCGCTCCTCGAGCCCGAAGGGTCGCAGCCGCAGGCGGTTGGCGCCGAAGGTGCAGGGATGGATCAGCTCGGACCCGGCGGCCACATAGGCCCGATGGACCGCCAGCACCCGGTCCGGGTGCTCGAGGACCCAGCGCTCGGGAGGCTGGCCGGCCTCGAGGCCCGCGGCGATGAGCTGGGTGCCCAGCCCACCATCGAGCAGCAGGGGACGGTCCTGGTGCAGGCGCAGGGCGAGGGGCGGGATCACGCGGACAGCTCCCGGGCCAGCTCCACGGCCCGCTGAGCGTTCTCCGCGTGGTGGGCTCCGATCTCGGCGGCCCATGCCGGCGAGGTGGGAGCGCCGCCCACCATCACCCGGACCTCGAGGCCCGCCGCCGCCAGGGCGTCCACCAGCCGCTTCTGCACGGGCATGGTGGTGGTGAGCAGGGCCGAGGCCGCGACGATGCGGGCCCCGGTACGCCTGGCGCGCTCCACGAAGGCCTCGACCGGCACGTCGGCCCCCAGGTCGTGAACCTCGAAGCCGTGGGCCGCCAGCAGGGTGCCCACCAGGCTCTTGCCGATGTCGTGCAGGTCCCCCTGGACCGTGCCGATGACCACCCGACCGATGGGCTCGCTGCCCCCGGCGCCGCCCTCGAGGGCCGGGCGCAGCACGTCCATGGCCGCCTGCATGGCTTCGGCACCCTGGATCAGCTCGGGCAGGAAGTACTCGCCTTCTTCCCACAGCTCGCCCACTTCGCGGATGCCTTCGGAGAACCCCCGCTCGATGATCTCGAGCGGGTCCATGCCGGCGGCGAGGGCCTGGGCGGCCAGGGCGGCGGCCTGATCGACGTCTCCATCGACCACGGCCAGGCGCAGGGAGTCGAAGGATGGGGGCTGGCTCATGGCGACTCCTGGGTCACTCGACGGGGACCGCGGGGGCCACAGGGGCCGGGGCGTCGATCACAGGCTCCACCTTGACGGGGCCCAGGGAGTAGACCTGCACGAACTGCTCGGGCAGCAGGGGCAGGCTCTTCCGCAGGCCCCAGCCAGCGCCCTCGAGCTCGGCCTGGACCACCGAGGGGTCCACGCGCATGACCGCCGGGGGACCATGGGGCGCGTCGCCGGGGTGGTAGTCCACCACCACCAGCTGCCCGCCGGGCCGCAGGGCGGCGCCCAAGCGCGCGAAGTAGGCCGGACGCTCGGTGATGTGGTGGTAGGTGTTGACCATCAAGATCAGGTCGGCCTCGGCCTCGGCCAGGCTGGAGTCGCCGGCTTCACTCTGGCGTACCTCGACCTGGGGCGTGCCCTCTCGCTGGACCCGCGCCTTCATGTACTCCACCATGGCCGGCTCGCTGTCGATGGCGATGACTCGACCCTCGGCGCCCACAGCGGCGGCCAGGTGGCCCTCGAGGTAGCCGGTGCCGGCGCCGATGTCGGCCACCGTCATGCCGGGCGCGAGCTCGAGGGCCGCCACCAGCTCGACGGGCTTCTGCCAGGCGTCGCGCCCTGGATCGTCGAAGAGCTTGGCCCACTGCTCGGCGTTGGCGAAGGAGTGACCCGCGACCATCTCGCCATGGGTGCCGTCCTCATGGACGGCATGGATCTCGGCCGCCGGGGCGGGCGCTGCGGAGGCAGGCTCGGCGGGCGCGGGTGGGTCTTGGCAGGCGAAGGCGAGGGGCAAGAGGGCGAACAGGAGCTTCGACACGGGGCTCTCCAGAGCAGGGAAGGACCTGCAGCCATATCCCGCTGCCGCCGCCTGTCTCCCACCCCGCCGCCAGGACCCCGCCAGCCCCCTGGGATACAGGCTCGCTGCCTCCCACCGTGAGCCCGTTCATGCCCTACGCCCCGCTCCTACCCTGCCTGCTGGCCCTGGCCGGCGCCCCGGCATGGGCCGAGGTCGACCCCGTGCTCGAGGCCGTCGGCGGTGAGATCGACCGCGCCATGGCCGAGCTGGGCCAGCAAGATGCCCCCCCCTACTTCCTGTCCGTGGAGCTCACGGACCTGCAAGGCGTGGACATGAGCGCGGAAGAGGGCGCCCTGCAGGGCTACAGCCCCGCCCACCAGCGCCACCTCGACGTGGACCTGCGCATCGGCAGCCCCACCCTGGACTCCAGCCACACCCTGCGCTCTGGACGCGGCGAGCGCCCCGGCCGCTACGGCCGCCAGGCGCCCCTGAGCGACGACCCCGCGCTGCTGCGGCGGGTGGTCTGGCGCGAGATCGACCATCGTTACTCGGTGGCGCGGGAGCGCTGGGCCAAGGTGGCCAGCGACCAGCAGGTGCTGGTCGAAGAGACCCCCTCGCCGGACCTGGCCGCCAGCGAGTCGGTCACGGCGCTGGGCCCCGTGGTGGCCTTCGAGCTCGAGCTGCCCGTCTGGGAGGAGACCCTGCGGCAGGCCTCCGCCGCCATGGCCGACAGCCACGTCATCCACGACGGCGCGGTGCACCTGAGCGCCCAGGCCGAGACCCGCTGGTTCGCCTCGTCCGAGGGCGCCCGGGTCCGTCACTCCGCCAGCCGCTACACGGTGGTGGTGTCCGTCAACACCGTGGCCGACGACGGCGCCTCCCTGGCCCTGGCCCGCACCTGGAGCGCCCACAGCGCCGCCGGCCTGCCCGAGCGGGCCGCCCTGGTGGCCGAGGTGGACGCCCTCGAGTCCCTGATGGCGCAGCTGAGAGACGCACCCGAGCAGGACCCCTACACCGGCCCCGCCATCCTCAGCGACCGCGCCACCGCCGTGTTCTTCCACGAGATCCTGGGCCACCGGCTCGAGGGCCACCGGCTCAAGCAGGTCAACGACGCCCAGACCCTGGGCAGCCTGGTGGGCCAGCAGATCATGCCCACCTTCCTGTCCATGTACGACGACCCCGGCCTCGCGCGCTACGCCAACACCGATCTCAACGGCTTCTACGCCTTCGACAGCCAGGGCGTGCCGGCCCAGCGGGCCACGCTGGTCCAGGACGGCGTGCTGCAGGGCTTCCTCGAAGGCCGCTCCCCCTCCAAGCAAGGCCTCTCCAGCAACGGCCACGGCCGGCGGCAGCCCGGCTACGACGCGGTCACCCGCCAGGGCAACCTGATCGTCGAGGCCTCCACCAGCGTCAGCGACGCCCAGCTCCGAGCCGAGCTGCTGGAGCTGGCTGAGGCTCAGGGCCTCGACTACGCCCTGCTCATCGACAGCATCCAGGGCGGCGTCACCACCACCGCCCGAGGCAACCCCAACGCCTTCAGCGTGGACGTGCTGGTGGCCTGGCGGGTCTTCGTGGACGGGCGCCCCGACGAGCTCGTGCGCGGCGTGGACCTGATCGGCACCCCCCTGGTCACCCTCAGCCGCATCGTGCGCGCGGGCCAGGTGCACGAGGTCTTCAACGGCATGTGCGGCGCCGAGAGCGGCATGGTGCCGGTAGCGGCCGCGGCGCCCAGCATGCTCGTCTCCCAGGTCGAGACCCAGCGCAAGGCCAAGGACCAGGGCACCCCGCCCCTGCTGCCGCCTCCCGGCGCCGTCGCTCAGGAGGTGGCCCCATGATCCGCGCTCTGCTGCTGCTGGCCCTGCTGAGCTCCCCCGCCCAGGCCCAGGACGCCAAGACCGATCCCGACCTGCTCTTGGACCGCCTGGCCCACTGGGCCGAGCGCGCCGCCCACGACCTGGCCCTGGCCTCCGGGCCGCCCCCCTCCCGCACCCTGCTGGCGGCGGTGGACCTCCAGGCCTTCCAGGTGCGCGCCGAGTTCGGCGCCCTGCTGTCCGAGGCCTCCCAGCACAGCCGCCCGGGCCGGGTCGAGGTGGTGGTGGGCGACGACACCCTCAACTCCGCTCGCTTCCAGATGATCGACCCTTCGCTGCAGGTGGTGGTCCGCCCGGCCTTCGTGGTCGAGGACGTGCCCCTGGCCCTGGACCGCGACCTGTGGCTCACGACGGATCACGCCTACAAGTCCGCCGTGGTCCAGCACCAGGTCAAGCAGGCCGCCCTGGCCGCCCTGGGCGGCGAGCCCCCGCCCCCCGACTGGTCCCCGGCCCCCGCCATGGTGGCCATCGACCGCTCCTCCCTGCCGCCCCTCGATCAGGACCGGCTGCGCGCCACCGCCCTGCAGGCCTCAGACCGCTTCCGCGCCGTGCCCCAGCTGCGCGCCGGGCGAGTCGAGGTCCACGGCTGGACCGGCCACTACCACCTGGCCACCTCCGAGGGCGCGCGCATCGTGCAGCCCGAGGGTTGGGTGGTGGTCTTCGCCCAGGCCAACCTGCTGCGACCCGACGGCGTGCGCATCACCGACCAGCGCCAGTGGCTGGTGCAGTCCAGCGCCGACCTGCCCCCCGACCAGACCATCTTCGACGAGGTCGACGCCATGGCCGCCTCCCTGGCCGCCCGGGCCCAGGCCGCCGTGGTGGACGACTACGAGGGCCCCGTGGTCTTCGAGGGCCGGGCCGCCGCCGATCTGTTCCGCTACCTGGCCCCCCCCGAGCTCGGCGGCACCCCGCCGGAGCCCAGCGCCCACCAGAGCTACCGCCAGCTGATCCGTGGGGGTCCCCGCCTGGGGCGGCGCCTGCTGCCCGCCGGCTGGGGCGTCGTGGACGACCCCACCCGGGCCATCCCCGGCCTGCCCGGCGGCTTCGCCTACGACCGCGAGGGCGTGCCGGCCGAGCGGGTCGAGCTGGTGCGGGACGGCTACGTGTACGACCTGCTCATGTCCCGGGTGCCCCGCCACGACCTGGCGCGCTCCAACGGGCATGCCCGCGGCTCGGTCCAGGGCTCCTGGCAGGCCCGCCTGTCCCAGTGGGAGGTCACCCCCGCCCACAACCTGAGCGACCGGGCCTTCGAGCGCGACGTGGCCCGCGCTGCCAAGGCCGCCAAGCTCGACCGCATCCTGGTGGTGCGCAGCCTGGGCCTGGGCCGCCCCGGTGAGCTGCCCCGCCCCTCCGACGCCGTGTGGCGCTACGCCGACGGCCACGAGGAGCCGGTGGTCAGCCTGCAGTTCCAGAACGTGGATCGCCGCGCCCTGCGCGACATCCTGGCCGCCGGCGGAGGCATGCAGCAGCATGCCTACCTCGCCGCCTGGTCCCTGCGCAGCCACGCCGACGGCGACTCCGGCCTGCCCACCGTACTCACCGCCCCCCGCCGCGTGCTGGTGGGCGAGCTCGAGGCGGTGTTCCCCGGGGCCGACGAGAAGCCCCACGCCTACTCCATGCCGGGCTTGGGGGAGTAGAGGGTCGAGGCTCGGGGCGTCCACCCAAACTCTGCCGTTGCGGCTGTGTGCGATCACCGGCAAGTATGGGCCCCGCCAACCGACGAACTTCAGGGGATGTTCATGCAAGGGAGCTGGGCCGGGCTGATGGCCCTGCGCTACCTCGAGCTGCTCGGTCAGGAGGCCTCGACCATCCTGGCGGCGGCACTGCTGGGCGCGCTGCTGAGCTGGGCATGGCTGCGTCCCGAGCGGCCGCGGTGGCTGGCACGCCTGGCGGGCTGGCGCTGGCTGGGGCCGAGCCTGTGCGCGCTGGCGCTGGCGGTGGGCCTGGTGCTGGCGGTCCAGCGGGCCTCGATCTTCGACGACGCCTTCATCAGCTTCCGCTACGCCCGCAACCTGCTGGACGGCCACGGGCTGGTCTGGAACCCCGGCGAGCGGGTCGAGGGCTACACCAACTTCCTGTGGACCATCCTGCTGGCGGGCGCGGCCTGGCTCGCCCCCGTCGAGCTCCCCAAGCTCGCCCTGGTGGGCTGCCTGCTGGCCTATGCCGGCTGCGTCAGGGTGCTCGCCCTGCTCGAGCGCCGGCTGCTGGGGGCCGCCCTGCCGGTGGCCGCCGTGCTGTTCGCCCTTCAGAACTGGAGCATCGACTACGCCACCTCGGGCATGGAGACCGGCCTCGCCACCCTCTGGGTGTTGCTGGGCCTGCTGGCCCTGGTGAAGCTCGACGGCCCCCGCAGCGCTGCTCTGGCGGGCCTGGCCCTGATCGCCGCCGCCTTCACCCGACCGGACCACGGCCTGTTCTGGGCCGCTGGGGGGCTGGCCGTGCTCGTGGAGCTGCGCCCCCGCTCCGCCACGGGCTGGCGGCGCTGGCTGCCCGAGCGCCCAGCCTGGTCCAGCCTGCTGGCCTACGGGGCCAGCTTTCTCCCCTACGCCGCCTACCTGGCCTGGAAGCTGCAGTACTACGGCGAGTGGCTGCCAAACACCTACTACGCCAAGTCCGCCGGCCTCACGTACTTCTCCCAGGGTGGCCTGTACGCCCTGTCCTTCCTGCTGGGGGCCCACCTGTGGGTGCTGCTGCCCCTGGCCGTGTGGGGCCTGGCGGCGCCGGCCCGGGGCCGCGCCCAGCGCCTGCTGCGCAGCTTCTGCATCGCAGGACTGCTGGTCTACAACCTGTACGTGCTCAAGGTGGGCGGCGACTTCATGGTCGGGCGCTTCTACGTGGTCACCCTGCCCCTGTGGCTGCTGCTGGCCCACCACGGGCTGCGCCGGCTGCTGGCCGCACGCCGCGCCAAGGCCATCCTGGCCGCCGCCGCCCTGGCCGCCACCGTGGGCGGCGTGGAGATCCTGGCGCCCGGGCCCGGCATCTGGAACCTGAGCCACGAAGCCAGCCACTACCGGGTGGAGCAGTGGTTCCCCAGGGTGGTCATTCGCCACCACAACTGGCGCGCCGCCAACAACCTGATGCAGCACCTGGGTGAGCGGGGGATCCATCCGATCCTGGCCACCTCGGGCATCGGCATGGTGGGCTACTACTCGGGCATGGAGGTCATCGACGTCGTGGGGCTGACCGATCCCGTAGTGGCCCACCGCCCCCTGACCAAGCGCGGCATGCCCGGCCACGAGAAGCACGCCCGCCAGCAGTACCTCGACCGGCGCGGGGTGCAGCTCATCCGGGCTCGTGCCTACCGCCCCAAGCGCTGGAGCGAGGCCACCGCCGTCAACCTGGGAGACCCCAAGACCAACGAGTGGCACTTCCACCGCTACGACGCCGCGCTGGCCGACCAGATCGAGCAGCTGGCGCCCGAGATCGGCTTCGAGCGCTTCGAGCCCCAGCTGGACCGCTGGGTCCACCGCAGCATCGTCATGTCCCTCGAGGAGGTGCAGCGGGACATTGCGTTCTTCGAGCGCTTCTACTTCTGCTGCAACGACGATCCAGTGCGACGCGAGCGGGTGGACAGGGCCCTGGAGTTCGCTGAGCATCGCGCCGCGACCCAGGCCGAGAGCCAAGCGGTGAGCCCGAAGGAGAGCCAGCCCCCCGCGGGTCCCAGCCAGCCGCCCGTGGCGCTCGACGCCCAGGCCCTGGTGGCCCTCGATCTGCCCACCAGCAGCCGGCCCGACGGCGCCGCGACCCCGGTGGAGGTGCCCTGCGGCGGACCCTGGAAGCAGGTCTGGAGAGACGGCGAGATCCGCGAGTACCGAACCCGCCTGCCCGTTGATCAAGTCTACCTGGGCGAGTCGGTCAAGCAGGAGCCGGTGGGCATGAAGCTGCTGGACGACCGGGGGGTAGCGCTGCCCTACCACCTGAACCGCAAGGCCCTGGGGCCCGAGGCCCGCAGCTGGCGTGTGGTGGGGCGGGAGCTGTTCGTCCGCGGACCAGGCCTGGCCCCAGAGCCCGGATCCCTGCGCATCCGCTACCCCCGCGCCGCCACCTGGGAGGACGGGCTCAACCTGGGCCCGACCACCCCACCGTCCCCAGACTTCGCCCTGCGCCGCACCGGGCTGGTCAACGACGACCAGCAAGGCCTGCTGCTGCCCTCACCGGGATCGGCCACCTGGCAGTTCGAGGTCCCCCACGCAGGTGTGTTGGCCTTCCAGGCCAAGATCCTGCGTCCAGCCGTGGACGTGGGCGCACGCTCCGACGGGGTAGAGCTGGTGGTGGAGATCGAGGACGGCGGCGCGACCCGCCGCCTCGCGAGCATCGCCGTCGCCCCCGACACGGACTGGATCTCCCACCGGGTTGACCTGGCAGAGCTGGCCGGCCGCGACGTGCAGCTCACCCTGCGCAGCCTGCCCGGCGACGACGCGCTGCTGGACTACCTCTTCCTGGCCCAGCCCACGGTCTACAGCCCCCAGCCCGCGCCCCGGCGGGTGGTCCTGGTCTTCGTGGACACCCTGCGCCGGGACCACATGGGCCTGTACGGCTACCAGGCCCACGACACCATGCCGTGGGTCGACAGCTGGGCCGAGAGCGCCGTGGTGTTCGAGCATGCCCGATCGGCGGCCCCGTGGACCCTGCCCTCGGTCCGGGCCCTGCTCAGCGCCGAGCTGCCCACGGCCTGGAGCTCCAGCGTGAGCCTGCCCGAGCAGCTCAGTGGCGCGGGCTTCGCCACCGCCTTCTTCTGCGCGAACCCCTACCTGCGGCCCAACTTCGACATGGACCGCGGCTGGTCGCGCTACCGCTTCGAGCTGATGGCCCCGGCCAAGACGCAGGTGGACCAGGCCCTGGGCTGGCTCGAGTCCCACCCGGATCGGGACGCCGCCGTGATGGTTCAGTTCATGGACCCCCACATGCCCTACAGCGAGCCGAAGGCCTACCGCAGCCTCTGGGCCCCCGACAAGCCGGCGGCGTTCCACGGCAC
This sequence comes from uncultured Pseudomonadota bacterium, assembly GCA_937912125.1. Lineage (GTDB taxonomy): Bacteria > Myxococcota_A > UBA796 > UBA796 > JAFGLY01 > CALDOK01. The sequence goes on along the minus strand of CALDOK010000097.1, from coordinate 2,625 downwards.
CATCGGACCGGACAGCCTGAAGGCCCTGGACCCCACCAGCCCCGACCATCCGGCCATCCAGGAGTGGGTGGTGGCCCGCTACGATCAGAACCTGCGCTACGTGGACGACCAGGTGCAGCGCCTGATCGAGGCCGCGGGCGAGGACGCCGTGGTGGTGTTCTTCTCGGACCACGGCGAGGAGTTCTGGGACCACGGTGGCGTGGAGCACGGCCACAGCGTGTACGAGGAGCTGCTCGCGGTCCCCCTGGTCATCAAGGCCCCCGGGCTGCCCTCCGGGCACGTCCAGGAGCCGGTGTCCCTGATGGACGTAGGCCCCACCGTGCTGGACCTGCTGGGCGTCCCCCACGGCCAGGCCCGGGGCCGCACCCTGCTCCCGGCCATGCACGGGGACCCCGCCGCCCTCGCAGCCCTGGCCGCCCGCCCCCTCGCCTTCGGCCAGACCCTGTACGGCGACGAGGCCTGGGGCGTGCTCCAGGGCGACGCCAAGTGGTGGGTCCACGGCTCGCAGGAACACCTGCACGACCTGAGCGCCGACCCGGGCGAGCGCGACGATCTGGCCAGCGCCCCTGAGCACCGCACTGAGCCCTGGGTCCAGCGTCTGGCGACAGCCCTGGCCCAGCCGGTGCTGCCCGTCTGGCGCATCCAGGGCCAGGGCCTGCGCAAGACCACTTCACAGCGCCAGGGCAGCGTCACCGTCTCCCATCCCGGCGGCTTCGTCCAGGCCTGGAGCACCCCCGGCATCAAGCGCCAGACCGCCGAGCCCCAGCTCACCCCGGGCGGGGCGGTGGTCACGGCCAGCAAGCAGCTCCCCGTTCCCAGGGAGTGGTACGTCCAGCCCAGCGCCCTCGACGCCAGCCCCCAGGGCCTCACCCTGGTGGTGGAACGCGGCGAGCAGCGCTGGCAGGCCAGCGTCGGCGAGGGCGCACACCCGGGCGGGCTGCTGCTCGAGGCGGGCGAGGGCGAGCTGAGCTACCAGATCACCCGCGCCTGGGCACCACGCTTCGAGCAGGAGACAGAGACCGAGCTGGACGCCGAGACCCGCGAGCAGCTGCGGGTGTTGGGGTATGTGGAGTGATCGGGGATGAGGGCAGCGATCCACGAACCCTACCCGGCTAGTGCCAGCCCGCCGCCCTACTCCGCCTCGCCCAGCAGCTCGATCTCGACCACCGGCAGCGCCGGGTCGTCCGACTCGAGCCACAGCAGGCCCTGCCAGGCTCCCACCTGCTCGGGCTCGAAGATCACCTCGAAGCTCGTAGACTCCTCGGGGAACACCAGCACCGACCGGATGTGCGTGACGACGAAGGGGAGGTCAGCGTCCTCGATCTCGAGGTTCTGGATGTGCAGGTCAGCCTCGCCGAGGTTGTAGACGGTGACCAAGGAAGCGTGCTGGCCATCGTCGTCCAGCCCCACGGTGCCGAAGTCGATGCGGTCCGGATCGACGAAGATCAGGGGGGTGGGGCCTTGGTCGAGGTCCTTGACTCCCCGATCGCCCTGCTCGTAGTAGTTGCGCTCCCCAGGGCCGCAGCCCAGGGCCAGCAGCAGCGGGATCGACAAGGTGGAGGACCGGCGCATCACGAACCCCGCTCCTCGTCACCCGTCCGCTGGGCGGTCTCCGCGGGCGCCGGTTCTCGGGACGCGAGCCCCCAGCGCACCACCACCTCGCCACCGAGCATCAGGTTGCGGTGCAGCTCGAGGGTGGTGGAGCTGACGGTCTCCACCCAGACCATGCGCTCCAGGCCCACGCGGCCTCGGAGGCGCTCCCCGCCCAGCTCCATGAACAGGCCCCAGAGCATGGTGGTGTGCAGCTCGGTCTCGGTGGCCAGCGCGTACGGATCGCCCTCCTGTTGCAGCAAGGCGAGATCGTCCTGGGTGCGCAGCAGGCCGAAGCCGGTGCGCAGCCCCAGGTGGCCGTCGAGCCTGCCGGCCTCGACGGTGAAGGGGCTCCAGTGAGCTGCCAGGTCCGAGCGCCAGCGCATACGGCTGACACTACCGCTGACGTGGTTGTTCTGATCGAGCTGGGCCTGCAGGAAGCTCCAGTCGTCCCGGCCACCGTCGTGGTACCAGGTGCCGCCCAGGGCCAGGTGCAGGCCCGCGCCCAGGGGCAGCTCCACCGTGCCCCCCAGCCCCTTCTCCACCAGGAGGGGATCGTTCACGCTGATCTGGGGCCCGACGGACAGGGTGAAGGCCTCGGCCAGGGCCGGGGGCGGCTGGGCGAGGAGAGCGGCGAGCAGGAGCGGTGGCTGGATCATGGCGGTCCCTCGACCCACGGTAGCACGGTTTCAGCGCGGCTGAGGCCCTTCTGCTCCGGACTCGGTCGAGCGAGAGGGCGAGCGCTACCACGCTCCAGGCGCTGTAGAGCCGCTAACCCTGGACCCTGCGCGCCAGGGTGGGCACTTGCCGGCGGTTCTCGCGCCCGGAGCGCCGGCAACCCTGGACCCTGGGCGCCAGGGTGGGCACTTGCCGGCGGTTCTCGCGCCGGGAGCGCCGGCAACCCTGGACCCTGCGCGCCAGGGTGGGCACTTGCCGGCGGTTCTCGCGCCCGGAGCGCCGGCAACCCTGGACCCTGGGCGCCAGGGTGGGCACTTGCCGGCGGTTCTCGCGCCGGGAGCGCCGGCAACCCTGGAC
>CALDOK010000096.1 GCA_937912125.1 uncultured Pseudomonadota bacterium | reverse complement strand
CTAGGCCGCCCGCACGCCCACCGGCCCCAGCAGGCTGCCCATCTGTCGCGCGGCCTCGCGCAGGGTGCTGGGGGCCTGGGGCTCCAGCTGCTGTTCGGCGTCGCGGTAGGCCTGCAGCACCAGGTTGCCCGCGCCGCAGACGGCCACCTCGCGGGCCAGCGCCAGCAGCCTGGGCAAGGGGAGCAGGTCGCGGCGCACGGTGGTGCGCAGCTCGTAGGGCACGCCGGAGCTGACCAGGGTGCGCAAGGATCGGTAGGCCCGCTCGCCCGAGCCGGGGGAGCCGGTCAGGGCGTCGTAGTCGGCCAGGGGTGCCTTGAGGTCGAAGCCCACCCAGTCCACCAGGCCGGCGCGCAGCAGGGCTGCCAGGCGCTCGGGCCGGTCGCCCCCGGTGTGCAGGGCGGTGGAGAAGCCCATGGCCCTGACCTCGGCCATGGCCTCGGCCAGGCCTGGGTGCAGGGTGGGCTCGCCGCCCGAGAACACCACGCCGTCCAGCAAGCCCCGCCGTGAGCCCAAGAAGGCCAGGATCTCGAGCCAGCGGTGGGTGGAGCCCTCGCGCCGCTGCAGGTCCTGGTTGTGACAGTACTGGCAGCGCCAGGCGCAGCCCCGCAGGAAGATCACGGCGCTCAAGCGGTCGGGCCAGTCCACCGTGCTCAGGGGGGTCATGCCCCCCACGGGCAAGCTCATGTGGCGACCCCGGAGCGGCCCATGCCGAAGCAGGTGCGCTCGGCGTACTCGGCCTTCTTGCCGACGTTGAAGGCCGAGACGGGCCGGTGGTAGCCCATCACCCTGGTCCAGACCTCGGTCTCGCCGCCGCACTCGGGGCAGACGGGCTGCTCGCCCAGCAGGTAGCCGTGGGCTGGGCAGATGCTGAAGGTGGGGGTGACGGTGATGTAGGGCACCCGGAAGCGCTCCAGCACCCGCCGCACCAGCCGCTTGCACTGGGTGGCGTCGGGCAGGCGCTCGCCCATGTACAGGTGGAACACGGTGCCGCCGGTGTAGCGGCGCTGCAGGCCCTCCTGCATGGTCAGGGCCCAGAAGGGGTCGTCGGTGGCGCCCACGGGCAGCTGGCTGGAGTTGGTGTAGTAGGGGGCTTCCTCGGTGCCGGCCTGCAGGATGTCGGGGAAGCGCTTCTTGTCTTCCTTGGCGAAGCGGTAGGTGGTGCCCTCGGCGGGGGTCGCCTCGAGGTTGTACATGTGGCCGGTGGACTCCTGGAACTCCACCATGCGCTCCCGGATGTGGTCCAGGAACTGCACGGCCAGCTCGTGGCCGTCGGGGGTGGTGAGGTCGTCGCTGTCGGCGCTGAAGTTGCGGATGCACTCGTTCAGGCCGTTCAGCCCGATGGTGCTGAAGTGATTGCGCAGGGTGCCCAGCCAGCGCTTGGTGAAGGGCAGCAGGCCGTTGTCGATCTGGCGCTGCACCACCTTGCGCTTGGTCTCGAGGCTGTCTCGGGACAGCTCCAGCAGCACGTCCAGTCGGCGCATCATGCCGTCCCAGTCGCCTCGGTGCTTGTAGCCCAGGCGTGCGCAGTTGATGGTCACCACGCCGATGCTGCCGGTCTGCTCGGCCGAGCCGAACAGCCCGTTGCCCCGCTTCTCGAGCTCCCGCAGATCCAGCTGGAGCCGGCAGCACATGGAGCGCACCTGGTTGGGCGACAGGTCGGAGTTGAGGAAGTTCTGGAAGTAGGGCAGCCCGTACTTGGCGGTCATCTCGAAGAGGGTGTCGCAGTTGGGGTGGTCCCAGTCGAAGTCCTTGGTGACGTTGTAGGTGGGGATCGGGAAGGTGAAGATGCGGCCCTTGGCGTCGCCTGCGGCCATGATCTCCATGTAGGCGCGGTTGATCAGGTCCATCTCTGGCTGCAGATCGCCATAGGTGAAGGGCAGCTCCTCGCCGCCCACCACGGGCGTCTCGTCCCGCAGGTCCTCGGGGCAGACCCAGTCGAAGGTCACGTTGGTGAAGGGGGTCTGGGTGCCCCAGCGGCTGGGCACGTTGAGGTTGTAGATGAACTCCTGGATGCTCTGCTTGACCTGGTCGTAGCTCAGGCGATCCACCCGCACATAGGGGGCCAGGTAGGTGTCGAAGGAAGAGAACGCCTGGGCACCGGCCCACTCGTTCTGCAGGGTGCCCAGGAAGTTGACCATCTGGCCCACGGCGGCGGACAGGTGCTTGGGGGGCTTGGCCTCGACCTTGCCGGGCACGCCGTTGAAGCCCTCGCGCAGCAGGGTGCGCAGGGACCAGCCCGCGCAGTAGCCGGAGAGCATATCGAGATCGTGGATGTGGTAGTCGCCTTCGCGGTGGGCCAGCCCGATCTCGGGGGTGTAGACCTGGGACAGCCAGTAGTTGGCCACCATCTTGCCGCTGATGTTCAGGATCAGGCCGCCCAGGGAGTAGCCCTGGTTGGCGTTGGCCTTGATGCGCCAGTCGTTGCGGTCGATGTACTCGTCGATGGTGCCGGCCACGTCCACCATGACCTTCTGCTGGTCGCGCAGGCGGGCATGCTGGTCGCGGTAGACGATGTAGGCCCTGGCGGTGCGCAGGTGGTTGTTGGTGATGAGCACCTGCTCCACCGTGTCCTGGATGGCCTCGATGTGGGGCGGGCCGTAGCCGGACTTGTAGCCCAGCACCTTGACCACCTGGGCCGTGATCAGCGCCGCCTCGGGGTCTGCGAACTCGCCAGTGGCCTGGCCGGCCTTGAGAATGGCGGTCAGGATTCGGCTCTGGTCGAACTCCGCCAGGCTGCCGTCACGCTTGAGGATGTGGGTGAGGGGGCGGTACTGGGGACGACTCTCGAAGCGAACCTCGGGATGTGCATCGACTTCCATCGCGGACTCCTGGAACGGCAGCTCAGCGGGTTGGACAGACAGCGGGAACGGGCGGGATGGACTAGCTCGTCCGAAGTTGAGAATAGAGTCTTGACGTGAGAAGAGCCATCCACATCTTGTGGTTGAGGTTCGGGTGGACCACAAAATGTGGTGTGGGCCGCATGGATCGAGGATCGAAAAAATCACCGCGGGCCGCCCCCGGGAGGGGCCTCGCGGGGCGCGGGGCGGGCGTGCGCGCGGCCATCCGTCCGCAAGCGTAGTCCCGCTCACTTGATGTTCCTGGTTCTCGGCACCATTCCTGTAGGGCCCACCCAACGAGGCCCCCATGGCACAGATCCTCTCCTTCCCCAACGACTCCTCAGCCGCCGTGGCGAGCGGGTCGGGGGTGCAGGATCGGGCGCAGCGGGTGGTCCGGAGGCTCCGCGAGGCCTTTCGCAGTGGACGAACCCGGCCTCTGGCCTGGCGTCGCGCGCAGCTCGAGGGGCTGGGGCGCTTCCTGACCACCGAGGAGGAGCCCATCCTCGCGGCGCTGCAGCGCGATCTGGGGAAGCCTCGCTACGAGGCGGTCACGGGTGAGCTGGGTGTGCTGCGCGGCGAGCTGCGCGAGGCCCTGCGCTCCCTCTCCCGCTGGACGCGCGCCGAGAGGGTGGGGATCCCGCTGGTACACCAGCCTGGCGCGGCCCGCATCGAGCGGGAGCCGCTGGGCGTGGTGCTGATCATCGGGCCGTGGAACTACCCCCTGCAGCTGGTGCTGGCGCCCCTGGTGAGCGCCATCGCGGCGGGCAACGCGGCGCTGCTCAAGCCCTCGGAACACGCCCCGGCCACCTCGGCCCTGCTGGCTCAGAGCCTGGGCTCCTACCTGGATCCCGAGGCCGTGCAGGTCTTCGAGGGTGCGGTGGATGCGTCCAGGGCGCTGCTCGCTCAGCGCTTCGACCACATCTTCTTCACCGGCGGCGGCCGTGTGGGCCGCGCGGTGCTCGAGGCCGCCGCTCCGCACCTCACCCCGGTGACCCTCGAGCTCGGCGGCAAGAGCCCGGCCATCGTCGACGCCAGCGCCGACATCGAGGTGGCCGCGCGCCGCATCGCCTGGGGCCGCTTCTACAATGCCGGCCAGACCTGCGTGGCGCCGGACTACGTGCTGGTGGACCGCGAGGTGGCCAGGCGCTTCCGAGTGGCGCTCGAGCGCAGCCTCGATGGCTTCTACGGCGCCCACCCAGCCGAGAGCGCCGACTACGCCCGCATCGTGAACCTGTCGCACCTGCGGCGACTCGAGGCCTTGATCGTGGGGATGCCGGTGGTCAGGGGCGGCGGAGTGGACGTGGAGGGTCTGTTCATGGAGCCCACCATCGTCTGGAACCCACCCCTGGACAGCGCGCTGATGCAGGAGGAGATCTTCGGGCCCATCCTGCCGGTGATCCCGGTGGACGATCTGGACCAGGCCCTGGCCGTGGTCGAGGGTCGGCCCGATCCGCTCTCCCTCTACATGTTCAGCCGGGATCGCGCCGCGAAGGAGCGCGTGCGCCTGGCCACCCGCTCCGGCGGCCTGGTCTACAACGACGTGATCGTCCACCTGACGGTGGCCGGCCTGCCCTTCGGCGGGATCGGAGCCAGCGGCATGGGCCGTGCCCACGGGCGCGCCGGCTTCGAGACCTTCTCCCAGCAGCGCAGCGTGATGAGCCACGCGACCTGGTTCGATCCGTCGGTGCGCTACCCCCCTTACTCGGACGCCAAGCTGAGCATCAGCCGCCGCTTGCTCGGATGACTCTCGGCAGCCTTTGACATCGAAAGTTTCGGGAGGGTCCGGTGGTGACTCTGCAGGGGTTCCTCGTGGCCCGCATCCTCCAGCGCGATCCCAGGCTGGCGGCGCAGTCCGCCTTGGTGGGCGTGGCTGGGCGCCACGAATTCATGTCGCCTCAGGACCCTCCCCCTTTCGATCTCAGCGCGGCCCGGTGGGCTCCACCTGCAGGCCCGCTTCGTCCCAGGCCAGCAGGGGACCGTCGCGCTCGCCGTCGCGGTACCAGCGCACCAGGTGCACCGCGCCGCTGGGGTGCCAGTTGACCCACAGGCCCTGCTGCTGGCCCTGCTGGTAGCAGCCGACGCTCTCGAGGCCTCCGGCGAGGAACCAGGTGCGCCAGCAGCCGTCGCGCTGACCGTGCGCCCAGGTTCCCTCTTCGAGGAGTTGGCCGCTGCAGGCCCAGCGCGCGTGCAGGCCGTGGCGCTCCCCGTGCAGCCACGCGCTGCGCTCCCTGGGCAGCCCCTCGACGAACCAGCGGTCGGTCCTGCCGTGGCGCTGGCCGTCCAGCCACTCGCTGTGCTCGTCCAGGCCGCCGCCTTCGTGGTGGCTGGTGCAGCTGTGTCCGAGAGCCTCTTGCTTCGAGGCATCTGCGACGGGATGCATATGCCACTGAAATTGTAGAAATTCTGACTTCATTCCAGGGGGGCAGACTGGATCGGAACTGTGGTGTTCGATACAGCCCGCCAGCATGATGGCCAGTATTCCTGCCCCCGCAGGGACGGCCGCTGGTTCGAGACGTTGCATCGATTCACCTGCTCGCGGTTCATCGTACCCGAGCCCACCTCCCAGGGCTTCTGCAGGCATCTCCCACCTCACTCTTCCGGAGGATCCGGATGGACAGACGCAAGTTCCTCAAGCTCGGCGCGTTGACCGGCGCGGTGGCTCCCGCCGCCGTCGTTCGCTCGGTGCAGGCCGCGGCTGACGAGGAGGCCTACCCCGACTTCCTCGGCATGCTCATCGACACCACCCGCTGCATCGGCTGCCAGTCGTGCGAGGCGGCGTGCGCGGCCGAGAATGGCCTGACCTATCCCGCGATCGGCCCCCAGCCGGTCAACGAGGATCGGCCCACGGACGTCGATCAGTACACCATCGTCAACCGCTTCGACACCAGCGCGGGGCCGGTCTGGGTCAAGAAGGCCTGCAACCACTGCAGCCAGCCCGCTTGCGCCACGGCCTGCCTGGTCAACGCCATGGAGAAGACCCCACAGGGCCCGGTCATCTGGCACAAGAACCGCTGCCTCGGCTGTCGGTACTGCATGATCGCCTGCCCCTTCGAGGTCCCCAAGTTCGAGTACGACAAGGCCTTCCCGCTGATCACCAAGTGCACCTTGTGCTACGAAAATCGGACCAGCAAGGGGCTCCCCACCGCCTGCTCCGAGGCCTGCCCCCAGAAGGCCATCGTCTTCGGCACCCGGCGCGAGCTGCACGAGGAAGCCTGGCGGCGTATCTCCACCAACCCCGAAGCCTACGAGCACCACCTCTACGGTAGCCGTGAAGTGGGCGGCACCGAGGTCATGTACCTGGCGCCCTGCGACTTCGAGGAGCTGGCCTTCCGCGACGATCTCGGGTCGCAGCCCTACTCCGAGATGACCCGCGAGTTCCTCTACGCGGTGCCCATGGTGATCACCATCCTGCCTGCGCTGCTGTTCGGGATCTCCCAGGCCGGCAAGGAAGACAAGAAGGAGGATGCGCCATGAGCAAGTACGCGCAGCCTGCCAACCGCAAGCCGGGGCAGCCTCTCATCGCCTTCCTGCTGTCTGAGCTCAAGCCCAAGGGCCCGCTGCTCACCCCCTTCAACTACATCGCCGCCCCCATCATCATCGCGGGGCTGGGCTTCATCGCCTGGCGACTGATCTTCGGCATCGGCTCGATGACCAACATGAGCCAGGAGTTCCCCTGGGGCATCTGGATCGGCTTCGACGTGGTCACGGGCGTGGCCTTCGCCGGTGGCGCCTATGTCATCACGGCGATGGTCTACATCTTCAAGATGGACAAGTACCACTCCATTGTCCGGGCCACTGTGCTCAATGGGTTGCTGGCCTACTGCTTCTATGCGGGGGCGCTGCTGCTGGACCTCGGCCGGTACTGGAACATCGTCAACCCCATCATCGGCAACAAGTTCGGGTTCAACTCGGTGCTGTTCCTCGTGTCCTGGCACTTCATGCTCTACATGATGACCGAGGCCGTGGAGTTCTCGCCGGCGGTGGCCCAGTGGCTGGGCATGGACCGCATCAAGAAGGTCCTCAAGGGCCTGACCCTGGGCGCGGTCATCTTCGGTGTCTGCCTGTCCCTGCTGCACCAGGGTGGCCTCGGGGCGCTGTTCCTGCTGGCCAAGGGCAAGATCCACCCGCTCTGGTACAACGAGTTCATCCCCCTGCTCTTCGTGGTCAGCTCGGTCTTCGCGGGCCTGAGCGTGGTGATCATCGAGGGCACCATCACCCACAAGCTGTTCCACCACCTGATCCCCAGGGGGCACGGCAAGCAGCACGACGACCTGATGTTCGGGCTGGCCAAGGTCGCCATCGGCGCCATGTTTGTCTACCTGGGCATGCAGGGCTCGGTCTTCCTGCACGGCAACCACTGGGCGCTGCTGCCCACCGGCTGGGGTGCCTGGTACCTGCTCGAGATCTTCGGCTTGGTGCTGGTGCCCATGCTCATGTTCGGCTTCGGCGTGCACAAGCGCAGCCTGGCCCTGATCCGCGCGGCCGCGGTGGTGACCATCCTGGGCATCATGGCCAACCGCCTCAACATCAGCGTCATCGCCTTCAAGTGGTACTCGCCAGCGCACTACTGGCCGTCCCTGGGCGAGGTCGTCGTCACCCTCACGGTGATCGCCACCGAGCTCTGGATCTTCCGCTGGATCATCCTACGGATGCCGGTGCTGGACGATGGTGAGCACCACGAATCCGCCGCCCCCGTGGGCGAGGCCGTCGCTGTGGAGGCCAAGTAGTCATGGGCGAATTCACCTACATCAACATCTACGCCACCAAGGGCGTGGAGTACCTCTGGATCGTCGGCTACCTGCTGGTCCTCGTCGCCCTCGTGCCCGTGCTCATGAAGCTGGGCAAGAGCGGTGGTGACCAGGGAGGTGAGGGATGAGCGACCGCATTCGTTACTTCATCTTCGTGGCCGCTGGCGCCATCATCCTGGTGCTGCTGCCCCTGGCTCAGCGCTGCGTGGCGCCCCACGGCGTCGAGACCGTGGGCCCCCCAGTGCTCCAGGTCCCTGCCGAGCCTCTGGTGCCGGTGCTCAACCCCGGTCGCGGGCCTGGCACGGGCCATGCGGAAGGGGCCGATCCGGCCGCCGCGGTGCGCGCGAGCATGGTCTTCGACCAGCGCGCCAAGGAGATGCCGGCTGCGCAGTTCAACCACCTGCAGCACGCGGCGCGCGACCAGCTGAACATCGCCTGCACCGACTGCCACCACAAGAGCGAAGGCACGGCGGTGAGCTTCGGCTGCAGCATGTGCCACCGCGACGCCCACAGCGCCAGCATGTTCTCGGCCAAGGCGGCGCAGCACAAGAGCTGCATCGGCTGCCACCTGGGCGCGAACGCGGCTCCTGCCGGCGCTCGCCATGCGCCAACGGCCTGTGAGGGCTGTCACATCCCCTAGTGATCGTGTTCGCACTTCCGAGCGCTCGACTGGCTCATGTCTGTCGAGCGCTCGTTACGTTCTGGGTGCCATGCCGATGCTGATACTCATGCCCGCTGTCTGGGCCTCGGAGACCGAGGTGTCCTGGGGCTTCCTCGGTACGGGAGACGCCGTAGGCTACCTGCTGGTGGCCCTCATGCTGGCGATGTTGCTGTTCGTGCGTGTGCATCGCAGGGAGCGCAGCACCGCCCCGCCCCGCATCCCCAGGGCTTCACCCCGGTCCCGGGACGAGCTGGGGCGCTTGTTGTTCGACATCATCCAGCAGGGTGATGTGCAGGCCTACCGAGGCCTGTTCCTGCTGGGGCTCGAGATCCAGCGGGCCCTGGGGCGCCAAGCCGATGCCTACATACACGGCCGCGTTCCCGGCATGTTCGAGACCAGCCTGGACAAGATCGCGGCCCGGGTCCCCTCGGGGTCCGGCTTCGACGGCACGGTGTTGGTGGGGCGGGACGCCCTGGGGCTGCGCCTGTTGGCTGTGGACGGCAGCCGCAGCACGGTGATCGTGGGCACGGTGACCGAGGTGGACGGAATCTACCGAATGGTCCACCCGGGCTTCGTGGATCGCCCAGCGGCCGCGAGCAGCACGCCGCGGCCTGCTCGCGGCGAGCGCTGATCAGCTCTCGAGCCGGTCGTCCAGCTCGCCGAAGGCCTGCACCTCCTGGTCTGCGCGGTCCTGGCTGCGGCGGACCAGCTTCTTGCCCGAGTCCATGACGTCCTGCAGGGAGCCGAGCACGCGGTAGACCTCGTCCAGGTGCTGGGGCATGCGGTGAGCCAACGCCAGCAGCTCCTTGATGCTGCGGCCGATGGCCACCTCGGAGGTCTTCCACTTGTCGGCGTCCTCGCGGGTCTGGTCCCGGTGAGCCAGCACGATGGCGCGGAAGGTCTCGAGCTCGGGTGGTGAGCCCCCGTCGGCAGAGGGCGGAGTCGAGGCCGGCCGCTTCTGCAGCTCCTCGATCTGCTGCTGGGCAGCCTCGAGCATTCCCTCGAGCAGCGCGACCTGACCGCTGAGAACGTCGAGCTCCTCGCCCGCGTCCCCAGGCTCGGCTGGGGAGGCCGCGGCGGCCTGGGCGATCTCCAGCTGCTGCTGGGCGAGCCCGAGCTGCTCATCGAGCTCGGCCGCGCGGTCCAGCGCCTCGTCGCGCGCTACCGTCGCTTCGATGGCCTCGGTCCTGAAGGTGGTGAAGGCCTCGGACAGATCCTGGCGGGCCTGCCCGAGCTCTTCCTCGAGCTCCTGGACGCGAGCCTGGGCCTGGTCTCGAGCGCCGGCCTCGTCACGGGCGGCTGCGAGCTGTTCCTCCAGCCGGTCGAGGCGCTCGAGGTCCTCCGCGAGCTCGGCGACGCGAGCTTGGGCCGCTCCGAGCTGATGCTCGAGTTCCCTGCTGTGTGCCAGGGCTTCGGCGAGCTTGCGTGCGGTGTCGTCGGCCTGGGCCTCGGCACCCATGGACGCCAGGTCGAGCGCGGCCTGAGCCTGATCGGCGCGCTGCTGCTGTTGGTCGAGCGCGCTTCGCAGGCTTGCGAGTTCCACCTCGAGCGCCGTGGCCTGGGCCTGGGCTTGCTCGACCTGGGCGCCTGCGGCGGCCAGGCTCGCCTCGAGCTCTCGCTGCTGCTCGCGGCCTGAGCGTTGCTCTGCGAGGGCCTGCTCAGCCGCGGCCTGTTGTTCCATCAGCGCTTGCTGCAGCTGGACCTTGCCGATCTGGGCGTCTTCCTCGGTCTGGTTCAGCTGGATGGCGGCCTGGGCCAGCTCGGCCTGTGCTTCTTCGAGCTGGTGCTGGAGGTCTTCCAGCTGCTCCTGAACCGCGGTGAGCTCGTCGTGGCCCTTCTCGACGGTCTCGATGAGCTGCTCGGCCTCTCGTCCTGACTCGTCCAGCTGCTGCTGGAGCACCTGCGCTGTGGCTCGGTCCTGCTCGCTCTGGTGTGTCGCCAGTGCCAGGGCATCGCGCAGCTCGGCGAGCTCGCCCTCGGCGATGGTGGCCTGGGTGCTCTGATTCTGGAGCTGCTCGGCCTGCTGGTGGGCTGTCGCCAGCTCCAGCTCGAGCTTCTCCACCAGGCCTGCAGCCTCGGCGAGGTCGGTGTCGGCCTGCTCGCTGTGCTCGCGCAGGGCGCTCAGCTCGGCCTCGAGGGCCTCGGCGCGGGCACCGGCCTGGTCGGCTCCCTGTCGGGAAGCCTCCAGCTCGACCAAGGCCTGGGCGAGGTCGGTGTCGGCCTGCTCGCTGTGCTCGCGCAGGGCACCCAGTTCGGCCTCGAGGGCCTCGGCGCGGGCGCCGGCCTGGTCGACGTCCAGCCGGGAAGCCTCGAGCTGAACGGTGAGCTCGTCGCGGGCCTCTGTGAGCTCGGCCTGGGAGGCCTGCAGACCGTGGAGCCGGTCTTGGTTGAGCTCCAGCTCTTCGTGGACGCTGCGGGCCTCTTCCTCGGCACCGGCCAAGGCCTCTGCCTGCTGAGTCACCTTGGCGTTCAGTGCTTCGATCTCGCCGCGCAGCTGGCGCAGGTCCTGGCTGGCATGCTCGGCTTCGGCCTGGGCCCGTTCGGCCTCCTCTTGGGCGGACGAGGCTTCGGCCTGGGCGTCGTGAGCGTGGGCCTGGTGCTCTGCAGCCTGGATCTGGGCGGTGGCCAGCTGCTCCTCGAGCTCGGCTTGCCTCTGCTCGAGGGCCTGGATGCGCATGACCTCGGCCTCGGCTTGGGCCATGGCCGCGGCGGCTTGATCCTCGGCGGTGGCCGCCGCACTCTCGGCGACGGTCACGCGTACCCGTGCGGCCGAGAGCTCTCGGCCGAGCTCGTCGGCTTGGGCCTGGACTTGCTCGAGCTGCTGTTCGGCGTGGGTGGCGCGCCCCTCGAGGCCATCGCGCTCGGCCTGGAGGCGTGCGACCTCGGCCAGCGCAGACTCGGCCGCCGACAGCGCGGCGTCCAGCTCACTGCGAGCCTGTACGGCCTCGCCGCGGGCTTCGTCGGCGGCGCTGTGAGCGCGCTCGGCCTCGGTGCGGGCTTCGTCGGCGCTGCGGGCTTCCTGGTCGCGCGCCTCGAAGGCTTGGCGCATGGCCTGGCGGGCGCGGTCGGCCTGCTGGCGGAAGCTGGTGGCGTCGGCCACGGCTTCCATGGCTACGGCCTTGGACAGCTCGTTCTCGTCGTTGGCACCGGCGGCCTCATCGCGGGCCAGGGTCGCGTCGGCGGTGGCCTGCTCCGCCAGTGCGTTGGCTCGCTGGGCTTCGTCTCGCGCCTGGTCTGCCAGGGAGTTGGCTTGCTCGGCCGCTTGCTGGGCTTCGAGGACCAGCTGGTTTGCCTGGGCGAGCGCCTCGGCCTTGGCCTGGCGCGCCCGCTCCGCATCCTCTTCGGCCTGGGAGGCCATGGCGCGGGCGCGCTCGGCCTCGGCGAGCGCCTGCTCGGCCTGCAGGCGAGCCTGCTCAACCTCCTCGCGTGCGGCGGCGCTGTCGGCTTCGGCCCGATCATGGGCGGTCTGGATCTCGGCCTGGGCCCGCTCGCGGACGCTGTCTGTGTCGGCTTGGGCCTGATCTTGGGCGGCCTGGGTTTCGGCCTGGGCCTGCTCGAGGGCTGCGGCGATCTCGGCATGGGCATGCTCGAGGGCTGCGGCGATCTCGGCCTGGGCCTGCTCGCGGACGCTGGCGGCGTCGGCCTGGGCCTGCTCGAGGGCTGCAGCGATCTCGGCCTGGGCCTGCTCGCGGGCTGCGGCGACCTGGGCCAGGGCTCGCTCGTCAGCGGCCTCGACCAGGGCCTCGGCCTGGTCCGCGCGGGCTGCGGCTGCCTCGGCTTGGGTGCTGGCCTGGGACATCTCGGCCATCGCCAGCTCGAGCTGGGTCTCGGCGTCGAGGGCTCGCTCGCGCGCCGCGGAGAGCTCGTCGCCGTCGTCGCCGTGCTGCTGCTCGGCGTCCTGGAGGGCTCGCTGGGCGCGCTCGAGCTCGTCGCGAACAGCCAGGAGCTCGGCCTGAGCGCTCGCCTGGGCCTGTTCGGCCTGGGTCTCGGCGGCCTGGAGCGCCGAGCGCAGGGGCTCGATCTCCGCCTGGGCTTGCTGTGCTTCGGCCAGCGTCGCTCGCAGATCCCTCAGCTCGATGGCGAGATCGGTGCTGCGCTCGCGGGAGGTGGCGAGCTCGTCGCGCAGCGCGTCGCGCTCGGACTGGGCCAGGGTGGTGGCTGCGGCGGCCGTGGCCACCATCAGCTCGAGCTTGGCCAGCCCGGCGCTGTCCTCTGTGGATGAGGGCTGGCCCTGATCCAGGGCCTCGAGGCGGGCCCGGGCCGCGGCGAGCAGGGCCTCGAGCTGGGTGCCCCTGTCCCGCGCCTGTTGAGCCGCCCCCTGGGCAGAGACCAGCTCGGCCTGCATGGTGGTGAGCTCCACCATGGCGTCGTCGGCTTCGTCGAGGGCGGTGGCGGCTTCGCGCTTGGCCTCATCCAGTGCCTGCTGCAGGGCCTGCAGAGCTTCGGTGGGCTCGGAGGGCTCGGGGGGCTCGGGCTGAACCGGGGCTCGCGCGGCCTGGTCTCGTTCCTGGATCGCCTGATCGCGCTCCTCGAGCGCACCGCTGAGCTTGGCCTCGGCCTCGCGCAGCTGCTTGCGCACCCGATCGTACTCGCGGCGGGCGAGCACGAGCTCGGTGTGGGTGGCCTGGAACTTCTGGTAGAGCTCCTCTTCGTCGGTCCGCGCCGGGCGGGACACGGAGGAGACGCTCTCCTCGGCTGGCTCGTCGAAGAGCGAAGCCTGGTCGAGCTCGTCCTCGTCGATGGGCTCGGGGATGGGCGCTGCGGCAGGTGTCACCGGCTCGGGCGCCGGGGCCTGCTCGGGCTCGGGGGGCTCCACCTGGGCCGGCGTGGCGGCCGGCAGGTGCTGGTCGAGCCAGTCGGACAAGGCGTCGCCTTCGAGGGGATGCTCGAGGTAGAGATCCGCGCGGAGGGGTGAGAACCAGTGCTGCACCAGCCGGGGCCCAGCGGCGTGGGAGCTGAGCAGGACCAGCTGGATGTGATCCAGCTCGCTGGCCCGGCGCACCCGGTCGCAGGTGGGCAGGGCGACGGGGAGCCCAGCGTCCAGGAAGGCCAGGAGTGTGCCTGGGGCGTGCAGCTTGTCGAAGAGGGCGTCGGCGTCGGGCGCCACCTCGATGGACACCCCGTGGGGCTCCAGGTAGGACCGGAGCGTGCCGACCAGCTTGGGATCGGTGTGCAGGAGCAGCGCGGTGCGGGTTGTGGGTTGGGTTGTCATCCGTCCGACTTCCTCCGCCAGAAGCGCAGACCACTGCCGGTGGAGCGGCGTGATTGGGAGGTGGAGAGGGCATCGCTCGCGAGGATCTCGAGGGCCCAGGCGTTCTGCTTGTCGGCCGCGAGCAGGCGGTCCAGGCGATCCTGGAGCGCCTCGAGATCGCTCCGTTCCAGGGCCATGCGCGCGTGGTACTCGAGGGAGGGGACGTGCTGCGGGGCGAAGGTGAGGGCCAAGGCGACGTAATCCTCTGGGGCGGTCTCGCCGCCCCCGGCGGGGCCGCGCAGCTTCCACACGGCCCAGCCCAGCTCGGCGAGCACGTCGGGGTTGGAGGGCTGGTCCCGGCGCAGGCGCTCGAGCTGGCGGGATGCCGCGCCGAAGGCACCGCGGGACATGAGCCGGCGGGCCAGCTCCACACCGTCCTCTTCCTCGAGCTCGCCGCGATCTTCGGCTGCCGCCGTGGCTTCGTCGCCGTCTTGCTCGTTGCCCTCGAGGGCACGGCGGATCTCCTCGACCAAGGGAGCATGGCCTTCGTTCATGCGCCGGTCGTACTCGAGCTTGCGCTCCTCGTTGGTCAAGGTCTGCCAGACGATCTGCAGGCCGTGGAGCAGGTGCTTGAGCTTGCGCCGGGTTTCATCGTCGAGCTCGAGCTCCTGGGCGCTGGTCCACTGCTGGCCGAACTGCTTGCAGCGGCGATCGACCACGTCGACCGGGCAGCCGGGCTTCACGCCCAGGAAGCCGTAGAAGTCTCGCTCGATGCGCTTGGCGTGGTCGCGGGCGATCCGGGCCGGGGACATGGGGCGATCCGGCCTGCGGGTGGTGGAGCGTGTGGAGCCCACCGACGCCGGGCCACGTGCGGAGGCGTTCGCGGTGTAGCGACCGATGCTGATCTGGGGCGCGTCGCCGTCGGCCAAGCCTGTCCGCCCCACGAGCCTCGTGACCGGAGGAGGCTCGGTGGGCGGCTCCGAGAGCGGCTCCAGCGAGTCGTCGTCGACAGGGGACGCGGGGCCGGCCTGGACCCGGATGGTCGCGGGGGCTGCGGGCTGGACGGTGGCGGTCGCCCGCTGGGGTTCGCGTACGCTGGGCTCGGGCGCCGCGGTCGGGCCCAGGCGCTCCCAGGCCAGCAGGGCGGCCAACACGGCAGGGTCGTCGGCCTGCTCGGTCACGGCGGCCAGGCGGTCACCGAGGTTGGTGTCCAGGGGGCGATCGTCGCGGCCGAGCAGTCCGCCTCGCTCGAGCATCCAAACGAGCTTGAGCAGGTTGCCGCTGCGGTCCGGGATCTGCTTGAACAGCTCTTCTACGCTGATGCCGTCGCCGACGGCCTCGGCCAGGAAGCTCAGGGGGGCCTCGACGTCCATGCTGGGGAGGAGCTCTCGCAGCCGATCGCTGGCCACCAGATCGCCCAGGCCGCTGTCGGTGACCTCGGGCAAGACCTTGTCCACCGACAGGTGTTGGCGGATGCCATGCCAGAGCGCGGCGAGGCTGTGGACGGCGGGCCGGAGGGCCGAGGCGACGGTGGAAGCATCGAGCCCCGGGCAGGGCTCGAAGCGCCAGCTGCCGGTGGTGGAGCGGAGCGGCGCCGCGATGCTCTGGCGAATGCGGCCTTGCTCATGCTCGGTCAGCTGCTCTGCGGTCAGGGCGCCGGAGGCGATCAGGGCCGTCTCGATCTGCTCCTCGGGCCCGAGGCGCTCCTCGAACCACTGGATGCGTTCCTTGGGGACGATGCCGGCGCTGGCCAGGGTGCGTCCCAGGGCGTCCGGAGCGAAGCTGCTGGCGGCTCCGACCACTTCGCCCTCGAGGAAGTAGAGTCGTCTCCAGCCACGCCGGGTGCCGGTCTCGAGGACGCCGGACAGCCGCTGGCGGTGGATCGCGAGGAAGATGGTGACGTAGTTCGCGAGATCGTGGGAGCCGCTGGCGGAGGGGACCTCAGGGCGGCTCTCGGAGGCTTTGGTGGATGTGGTCACGGGTGCTTCCCGGGCAGGGGCGACGGGGGGCCGAGGTACGCCGGCTGGTGATCCTGACCAGCATACCTGTTCCGGTGTGGGCGAAGAAATAGGGGCCCTGGAGCGACGGGGCTCGTCGCGGCGGGGCGGGCGTTCTTCCCGTGCTTCACACGCACCCTGCCTCTAACCTCTGGAGGCGCCAGGTGGGGGTGAGGTGCGAACTCGTTGGGCGGCGAAGCCCACCAATGCGCCGATCACCGCCGCCCCCAGCACGATGGTGATCTGCAGGGAGAGCCAGTGGCTCAGCATCCCCAGCTCGTGTGAGGTGGCGTGGCTGCTGACCAGCCCGATCAGGCGAACCCCCGGCGCTGAGATGAAGACCAGGAGCGCACCGAGCCAGGTCGAGACCAGGCCGGGCCGGGCCGACAGCAGGGTGTGCAGGCCCACCGCCGTGGTGATGCCCACCATGGCGCCGATCATCAGGCCCATGGTCGGGCCTCGCCTCACGAGGCGGCTCCGGCTTCGGCGGCCTGGGCGTGGGCGTGGATAGCGTCCACCAGGGTGGGCCAGATCGCCGGTGGCAGATCGTGACCCCAGCCGGGGATGGTGATCAAGCGGGCATCGGGGATGGCCCGGGCGGTGGCCTGCCCACCCTCGACCGGGATCACTGGATCGGCCTCTCCATGGAGGACCAAGGTGGGCACCTTCAGCTCGGTAAGCATGCTCCTTCGACTGCCCGATGCCAGGATGGCGGCTGCCTGTCGGCCGGTGCCGGTGGGGTTGTACCCGCGCGCGGTGGACTGGATTGCCAGGGCCTCGAGCTGTGCGAGGGGAATCGGGTAGCTGGGGCTGCCGATGGCGCGCAGCATCCGCACCGTGTGGGAGATGGCGCCCTTGGGGTCAGCTGGGCGAGGCTTCATGATCTCCCACAGCACCCGCGGCTTGCCCGAGGGCACCTGGCGGCTGCCGGTCGTGGAGGAGATGGAGATCAGGCTCGAGAGGCGCTCTGGATGCCGCAGGGCCAGGCACTGGGCGATCATGCCGCCCATGGACATGCCCGCCAGGTGGACGCGCTCGAGCCCCAGGCTGTCCAGCAGGCCCAGGGTGTCGTCCGCCATGTCCCAGAGCGTGTAGCTGGAGCGTGTGCGGCGCCTGCGGATCATGTCCCAGCCCAGCCGACCCCAGGCCGGCGGGCCCAGCTGCTCCATCCAGGTGGACTGGCCCGCGTCGCGGTTGTCGAAGCGGATCACCCGGAAGTCCCGAGCGGCCAGCATGTCGCACAGGCCCTGGGGCCAGTGGACCAGCTGGGCGTCGATGCCCATGATCATCACCAGGGGTGAGCCCTGGCCCTGGGACTCCCAGCACAGCTCGATTCCATTGGCGGCAGCTCTCGGCATGGACCCATCATGGCGCGCTCGCGCGCCGACCACAAGCGGGGTTGGGCGGTAGCCGTGCTCACCGACCGGGCCCTGGCGGGTCCGGTGGATGTGTACATGATCTCCCTGTCCCGTTCACGGGCCTTGGGGCCGGCGGACGGAGGCCGCGGGAATGGTCCCGTGCCTGGAATGCTCCAGGGAGCACCCTGTCGAATCCGGTCCCCCTCCTCCTCCTCCTCCCCCTCTCGACCGGGTGTGCGCCTCCGTCCCCTCCTCTGGATGAGCCCATGACCACCAGCTCGCACGACCTGCGGACGCGGCACCTGCTGCCCGATGGCAGCCCGCGCTTCACCAACTCGCTCATCGACGAGCCGAGTCCCTACCTGCGTCAGCACGCCCACAACCCCGTGGACTGGCATCCGTGGGGCCCCGAGGCCTTCGAGCTGGCGCGGGAGACCGGGCGTCCGGTGCTGCTGTCCGTGGGGTACGCCACCTGCCACTGGTGCCACGTGATGGAGCACGAGAGCTTCGAGGACCTGGAGATCGCCGCCTTCATCAACGAGCACACCGTGCCCATCAAGGTGGATCGCGAGGAGCGGCCCGACGTGGACGCGGTCTACATGGCCGCCGTGCAGCTGTTCAACGGCCATGGGGGCTGGCCCATGACCCTCTGGCTCAACGCCGATGGCGAGCCCTTCTACGCGGCCACCTACATCCCCGCCCGGGATGGAGATCGAGGCGCGTCCACCGGCTTCCTCACCCTGCTGCGATCCCTGGATCGGGCGTGGCGGGAAGACCCGCGGATCCCGCGGTCCACCGCCACGGCACGGGAGGCTGTGCGGCAGGCGCTCGAGCCTGTCGCGGGCGAAGGTGGGCTGCCAGGGCTCGATCCCATCCCTCGGGCGTTGGAGGTGCTCTTCCGGCGCTACGACGCCCGCTGGGGCGGCCTGCAGCCTGCGCCCAAGTTCCCCTCGAGCCTGCCCACCCGCCTGCTGCTGCGGGAGGATCGGCTGCATGGCAGGCCGAAGGCCAGGGGGATGGCGCTGTCGAGCCTGGAGCGCATGGCCGCGGGTGGGATGAACGATCAACTGGCCGGGGGCTTCCATCGCTACAGCACCGACGAGCGCTGGCTGGTGCCCCACTTCGAGAAGATGCTCTACGACAACGCGCTGCTGGCGCTGGACTACCTCGAGGCCTACCAGGCCAGCGGGGACGAGTCCTATGCGCAGGTGGCGCGCGAGACCCTGGGCTGGATCACCGGGGAGATGACCGATCCCGGCGGTGGGCTGTACGCGGCCACCGACGCCGACAGCGCGGGGCCCGACGGAGAGCGGGCGGAGGGGCTGTACTTCACCTGGACCCCCGCGGAGATCCGGGCCGCCGTGGACGCCGATCAGGCTGCGGCGGTGGTGGCGTTCTATGGGGTCGATCAGGATGGTCACCTGGACGGGCGCTCCGTCCTGCACATGGACCGGGCTCTGCCGGAGGTGGCGGAGGCTCTCGGCCTGAGCGCCGGAGATCTGGAAGCGCGCCTGGGCCATGCCGGAGCACGCCTGCTCGAGCTGCGCGCACAGCGTCCGCCCCCCCTGCGCGACGAGAAGATCCTGGTGGCCTGGAACGGGCTGGCCATCGCCGCCTTGGCCCGGGCCGCCCGGGTCCTCGAGCCCGGCAGCCGTGACGTCGGGGGGTTCCTGGTGTGCGCCGAGGCCGCGGCCCGCTTCCTGCTCGGGGAGCCGCGCCCCGGGGGGCGGCTGCAGCGCGTGCACAAGGACGGGCGGTCCTATGTGGACGCCACCCTGGATGACCACGCGTTCTTGATCCTGGGGCTGCTCGAGCTGTACCAGGCGGGTGGAGATCCACACTGGCTGGAGCAGGCGGTGACCCTGGACCGGGAGCTGGCGTCGCGCTTCGAGGACCCGGCCGGGGGTTTCTTCCGCACCGCCAACGACGGTGAGGCCCTGCTGGCCCGGGAGAAGCCGATCCACGACGGCGCCATGCCCAGCGGCAACGCTGTGCAGGCCTGGAACCTGCTGGTGCTCGCGGCCTTGACTGGCGACGACGGCTACCGCGTGCGGGCGGATCGCCTGCTGGTGGCGCTGGGGCCGGTGCTCCAGCAGGCTCCCTGGGCCGCTACCGATCTGCTGCTGGCCCTGCAGCTTCGCCACCAGGGCGTGGCTGAGCTGGTGCTGGTGGCCCCCACGGATCGCGGCGATCTGGCGCCCTTCCTCGAGGCCGTCGCCCCCCTGCACCTGCCCGGCTTGGTGCTGGTCACCGCGGTGCAGGGACCCGACCAGGCGGCACAGGCCGTCCTGACGCCCCTGCTGCGGGATCGCCCCGCCATGGAGGGGCTTGCCACCGCCTACCTGTGCCAGGGGGGCAGCTGCCGCCTGCCCACCACCGCGCCGGGTGAGCTGGTGGAGCAGCTCGAGGCCTTGTTCGCGCGCTGATCCACACAGGGGTCGTCCCGGACCGCGGGCGTCATGTGGCGGGAGGTCGTCGGCTCGCGAGGGCGTAGAGCAGCCCGGAGATCAGGAACCCCACGAACCAGGCGTAGGTGTAGATGGTGTCGAAGACGGGGGGCACCTCGGCCACGAAGCCCGACTTGTGCAGGAAGCCCGGCACATTGGGCGCCACGCCCAGGACCAGCGCCCCCAGGGCCACCGGGTTCCAGCCGCGGTAGTAGCGGTAGATCCCGTCGTGGCGGTACAGGGCGTCGATGTCGAGCTTCATGTCCCGGAGCACGAAGTAGTCGACGATCAGGATGCCCCCCAGGGGCCCCAGCAGGGCGGAGTAGCCGGTGAGCCACACATAGATGTAGTCGCCGGCCGAGTCCAGCAGCTTCCAGGGGAACATGGCGATGCCCAGGCCCGCGGTGATCAGCCCGCCCACTCGGAACGAGATGCGCTGGGGCGAGAGGTTGATGAGCGCGTTGGCCGGGCTGACCACGTTGGCCGCGATGTTGGTGCTCAGGGTGGCCACGCTCAGGGCCAGCAGGCTGGCGATGACCGCCACGCCGCCTTCCATGCGTCCCAGCAGCTCGGTGGGGTCCCAGATGGCCTCGCCGTAGATCGTCACCGTGGCCGAGGTGACCGCCACGCCGATGAACGAGAACAGCAGCATGAAGAAGGGCAAGCCCAGGGCCTGGCCCAGCACCTGGTCCTTCTGGCTGCGGGCGTAGCGGGTGAAGTCCGGGATGTTCAGGGACAGGGTGGCCCAGAAGCCCACCATGGCGGTGAGGGACGGGAAGAAGACCATCCAGAACTGCCCGGCGCGGAGGCCACCGGGTGCGAAGGCCGAGGAGGTCGAGAGCATGGGCCCGAAGCCGTCGGCCTCGATCCATGCCCAGCCCAGCAGGGCCAGGCCCATCAGGATCAGGAAGGGGGCGGCCCAGGTCTCGAAGATCCGGATGCTGTCGATGCCGTTCCAGATCACCACCAGCTGCACGGCCCAGAAGCCCAGGAAGCACAGGGTCTGGGCGGTGTTGATGTCCAGCAGGGGCAGGGCGGGGCCGACGATGGCCCCGTCGCTCAGGGCGTTGAGCAGGTGGTAGATGGCCGCCCCGCCGATCCAGGTCTGGATGCCGAACCAGCCGCAGGCCACCAGGCCGCGGAGCAGGGCGGGGACGTGGGCCCCGCGGGTGCCGAAGCTGGCTCGGGACAGGACCGGGAAGGGCACGCCGTAGGCCGTGCCGGGGTGGCCGTTGAGCACCATGGGGACCAGCACGATCATGTTGCCCAGCAGCACCGTGAGCAGGGCCTGCCACCAGTTCATGCCCTCCTTGATCAGGCCGCCGGCCAGCATGTAGGTGGGCACGCAGACCACCATGCCGATCCACAGCGACGCCATGTTGAGCACCGACCAGCGGCGCTCGCCTGCGGTGGTGGGTCGGATGTCCTCGTTGATCAGCCCAGGGTCCGGGTCGACGGGGGCCCGGGCCCGGATCGAGGGGTGGGGCGGAGGTGAGCCGAGCTGCATGGATGCTCCGGAATGGGCGGGAACCCTCGCATTCTACACAATTGTGAGGTCGAGGTTCCCACCTGTAGGCTCGGGCGTGTTTCCATGGTGGAGCTGGCACCCGACGCTCCGCACCCCGAGAGGAGGCCCGTCATGTCCCGCACCCTCGTCATTCCAGCGGCCGTGGTCGCCGCCATCGGCTGCCAGTCCCAGTTCCACTCCGAGCAAGGTCAGTGGGCCTTCGAGGACGCCAGCCTGGTCAGCGAACCCCACACCGGCTTTGGCGATGACCAGAGCGTCCTGACAGGGACCGCGGTCTGTGCGTCACCCTACTGGCAGGGCGAGGACATCGCGGGTTGGGACGCCGAGGCACTCTTCCGGGAGTGCGTCGAGCAAGGCCTGAGCGAGGGGGCGGAGTTCTTGGAAGAGGGTGGAGAGCCGTGCGTCTTGGTCCAGGAGCCGGGCGAGGTGGCCTGGACCTTCGAGCCCAAGGCCTGCGAGGCGGACTTCCCCTCCGGGGGTGAGCCCGTCTCGGATCGGGTGGTCTTCGAGGTGGTGTCCCAGGGCGGCGTGAGCGCCCACGTGGACCAGTGGCCCGAGCGCAAGGCCATCGAGGGCCTGGACCTCGATCCTCCGGGCGTGCTGGACGAGACCATCCTGGTGGCCGAGGGCGAGGCCTTCCGGCTGCTCGAGGGCGCCGAGGTCTTCCTGTTCCTGCGGCTGTGGGACGACGGCCGCCAGCAGCCCGCGGCCTGGCGGGCCGGCGACGGCGCCGTGGATGTGGAGGTCACCGCGGGCGACGTCCAGGTCCTGGACGAGGCCCTGGAGCCCGGCTGGGTGGGCTTGATCCTGGGCTCGGACGCCCAGGCCACCCTGGTGCTGGAGGTGCAGGGCCAGCGGCTCACGGCGGGCACCGTGCAGGCTGCCGCCCCCGACGAGCTGGCCAGCCTGGAGCTGGTGGCGGGCTTCATCTCGTCCGAGGAGGGCACTCAGCGGCGCACCCCCTGGGCCGCGCGGGCCGTGGTGCTGGATGCGGACGGTCGCCCGGTGTTCGGCACCCCGGTGGACTGGTCCGTCGCGGGCGAGCCCTTGCTGCTCGAGCCCGGCCCCCACAGCGGCACCCGCTTCCCCGGCGGCGACTATGCCTGGGTCGAGGACGCCTGCACTCCGCCCCAGAAGCAGATCGGCGAGCGCGTAGCCACGCTCGAGGCCAGCTACGGCGAGCTGAGCGACAGCCTCGATCTCACCTGGACCGTCACCGAAGACATGGTGGATCTCGAGGGCGACTGGAGCCCCGCCGAGGCCTGTGAGGGCGGCTGCGGAGGCTGCAGCGGTCTGGGCTCCCGGGCTGGCGGCGGGGCCTGGCTGCTGGGGCTGCTGGCGGGGGTGCTGGGCCTGCGGCGGCGCGTCAGAACACCCGCCCAAGGTACAGGGCGAGGCTGACGTTGCTGGGCATGTACTCGTAGCCGTAGCTGCCATCCTCGTTCTCGAAGTCGTCGGAGTCCAAGCCGTAGGCGCCTGGGATCAGGGCGCTGGTGACCCTGGCGCCCAACACGGTGCGCTGCTCGTCGGCGCCGATGCGCCAGCCGAAGCCCAGGCAGGGCCCGGCGCCGACGTCGAGGCCGCCACCATCCTGGAGCCACACGCCCTCGAAGCCCACACCCAACTCCAGGAAGGGGCGTGCTCGCTCGCTGCCCCGGAAAAAACGCCGGTAGCCACTGTCCATGCGGGCCTGGATCATCGGTCGTCCTACCGCGGCGCGTCCGGCGCGCAGGGTCAGGCCGTTGAACACCCGCCGCTTGTCGCCGGTGGGCCACTCGAGGCTGGTCCGCAGACCTGCGTTGAGGGGCAGTACGTTCTCGCGCCCGTAGCGGTAGAATGCCATCGGTGTGCGAGCCGCGGGGATCTCTCCCAGCAGGTAGACCTCTGGTGCCTCGGCCGCCATGGCGGGGGACCCGACCTGGAAGAGCAGCACTGCAGCGAGGGGGACGAGGTGGGAGCGGAGCATGGCGGCCTCCGGGCGTGGGCGTTGCGCCCCACTGACGAACGAGGCGGCGTTTCCTTCGAGCCCCCGATCAGAGCTCCGCCTCGATGGCCTCGACGAAGCTGTCCACCGGGCGCGCGCCGCTGAGCAGGGTGCCGTTGACGAAGGTGGCGGGGGTGCCCGTGACCCCGGCGGCCTTGGCGGCGGCGATGTCGCGGTCGATCTCCACGGCGTGGCGCTCCTGGCGCAGGCAGCTCTCGAAGCTGGCGACATCCAGATCCAGCTGGCGGGCGTAGTGCGGCAGCTCGTCGGCGCTCAGGGCGCGCTGGTTGGCGAAGAGCAGGTCGTGCATGGCCCAGAAGCGGCCCTGGTCGTGGGCGCAGCGGGCGGCCATGTGTGCGCCCCGGGCGTGGGCGTGCATGGTCAGGGGGTAGTCGCGGAAGTAGATCTCGACCTGGGTTGGGTAGCGCTCGTGTACAGCCTCGAGGGTGGCCTCGAGCCGCGAGCAGAAGGGGCACTCGAAGTCGTTGAAGACCACCAGCCGCACCGGGGCGTAGGCGTTGCCGTAGCGTCCGGGCAGGCTGCCCGCGTCGGGTCGTGTTCCGACGGCCTGGACCTCTCCGGGGCCCGCTGCGGCCTGGGGGAGCACTGGGGGGGCGGCCGGGTCGATGAACAGCGGTGCCACACCACCGTCGGTCGAGCCCCCGGGGGATCCGGCGCTCCCGAACAGGGGCTCGGGACGACCGTAGCCCCCTTCGGTGCCATTCATGGTGGAGGGGCCTGGCGCCGCCTCTCCCTGCTCCGCCACCTCCAGCTTCGCGGGCGCGATCCTGTCGCCCATCCAGCTGGGCTCGCCCGGGTCCACGTCGTCGCTCGAGCCCGCGAGCACCAGCATGACTACGCCCATCGAGGCCGTCATCATCATTCCTGAGACCAGCGCCAGGATGAGGATGCGGTTCTGGGTCTGCTTGGGGTCTGTGGCCTTGGTGGTGGGCATGGAGGAACTCCGTCGGGTCACCCAGAGCCTATGCAGGCCTCACCTCTCTCGCCCACCAGCAGGCTCATTCCCAGTCCTCCAGCCGCTCCTGCCAGCGGGTGCGCAGGGTGGCCAGCTGTGGGCGCAGCAGGGTGAGCGCCACCATCCCGGCCAGGATCGTGAGGCCGATGGTGGTGAGGTAGAAGGCCCAGAACTGGCTGTTGCTCAGGCCGAAGCGCAGCAGCTCGGTGATCAGGGCGGCCACCAGGAAGCCGCTGCCCAGCATCAGGAAGGCCCGCACCCGCAGCGCGCTGCCCATGGCCAGCCCGGCGATGGAGAGCACCACCAGCCCCAGGGTCCAGCCGGGATCGAACACCGCCTGGCCCAGCGCGGTCACGTAGATGCAGCAGGCGCCGGCGTAGCGCAGCAGGTCGCGGATGCGCGGGTCCAGCCCCTGCCTCAGCACCTGGGCCACCACCAGCAAGGACAGGCCGGTGGGTCCGATCCAGGCCAGCGGCTCGGTCCACTGCAGGCGCAGGAAGAGCATCACCGTGGCCACGTTCAGCAGCAACACACCCAGGACGAGCTCCTCTGAGCGCTCCCGCAGCACCCAGCGCAGGCACAACAGGCAGCCCGCCAAGGCCACGCCGATGGAGCTGATGCCCCCCAGGGTCCAGGCGCCCACGAGCGCGAGCGCCGCGATGCCCAGCACCGTGTGGCGCAGCGGTTGGATCCACGCCTCGCTTCGCCTGCGCTCGAGGGCCAGGGCGGCGCACTCCAGGGCCACTCCCAGTCCCACAAGCAGGGGCAGCTCGAGCTTTGCCGGCAGGTGGACCAATGGACCTTCGACGCGCAGCACCAGGTAGAGCAGCGCGCCCCAGGCCACCGTGGCGTACCAGCGCTCGGGGCGGTCCTGGCCCAGGGTGCGCGCCAGGGAGAGCGCCAGGGCACCCACGAGGACCACCTGCTGCCAGCCGCTGATGCCCAGCGTCTTCAGGCCGACGTCGCCCACCAGCAGGGCCGGGACCAGCAGCGCCGTGGCCAGCAGCTCCAGCCAGCGAGACTCGAGGCGGCGGGCGCCGACCACGCCGAGCAGCAGCAGCAGCGCGGGGACACCGGAGGTGATCCCCAGGGCATCCCAGCTGACCAGGCATGCGCCCAGGAGCAGCTGGAGCAGGGCGACCGAGCGGCGCTCGGTCAGCCACCAGCCCAGGGCCAGGGGCGCGGCGATGGCGGCGTACGCGACCGGTCCGCTGTCCACCAGGGCCATCGCTGCGGCCGCCGATCCCAAGCCGAGCAGGAGGTGTACGGCGAACTCTCCGCCGGGCAAGCGGTCGCGCAGGGCCCAGGCCAGCAAGGCGAGCCCCGCCAGGCTGGCGGGCCAGGCCACCGTGAAGTCCAGCCCGAGCTGCTCGCCGGGAAGCCAGGCCAGCAGCGGCAAGCTGGCCAGGAAGAGCCAGGGTCGAGGCAGGCCCCAGGCCAGCACGGGGATCGCGGCGGCCAGCAGCAGGCTCTCGGCGCCGCTGCCCTGGTCCCAGGCTCGCAGGGCCACGCTGCCCGCCAGCAGGATCCAGCCAGCGGGCTCCTCCAGCAGCTGGGGGCCTCGGGTGTCCATGCCCTGGGTGGTCCGCCAGAGCAGCATGCCTCCCGCCAGCAGGGCCAGGGCGGCCAAGGCCCAGGCACCGGTGCACAGGCCCAGGGCCACAGATCCCCCCAGCCAGAGCAGGGCCCGAGGCGACACCCGCCCGCGCTGGGCCGGGAGGTGCCGCAGGCTGGCGACGAGGGTGAAGGCCAGCGACGAGCGCAGCAGCACCGCCACGGGCTCCACGGGCGAGAGGGCCGCGGCGCAGACCAAGCCGGCGGCCAGCCCACCCCAGGCCCAGCGGTGCTGGGAGCCCGTGTGGGCGGCCAGCAGGCCTGCCCCGGCGATGGCGAAGGCCACCGCGGGTCGGGTCTCGGGCAGGGTCAAGGCCACCCAGGCCAGGCCCACGGCGCTGGCGCTGGCCAGGATGCGGGTGCCCACACGGTCCGAGGCTCGGCGCGGGGAGGGGAGCCAGGCGGCGGCTGCGAAGCCGAGCCAGGCCAAGGGGTGGAGCAGGGGCTCGGCGCCAGCGCTGATCAGGCAGGCGCTGATGGTCCAGGGGGCCAGCAGGCGGGCTGTGGCCCCGTAGCCGTAGGCCCACAGCAGCGCGGTGGCGGCCGCCAGTCCAGCGGGCCACAGGGCGAGGTCACCGGCGATGGCGATCCAGCCCAGCCACCCGGCCCAGGCCGCGGCGCTCGCGATGGCCACCCCCTGGCCCGCACGCCGCGCCGAGGCGCTCATGCTGGGGAGCTGATCCCGTGCCTGGCTCAGGCTCCACAGCAGGGCCGCGGCGGCGCTGAGGGTCACCAGGTGCCAGCCCAGCCCCGGGGCCAGGTGGCGCTCGAGCAGGGCGTGCACCACCACCAGCCAGCCCACCATGGCGGCCTCGCCCCAGCCCGCAGGTCGCCGCAGGGCCAGCAGGCTCAGGGCCACGGCCACCGAGGAGAGCAGGGGGATCTGGCCCAGGGGCCCGTGGACAGCGATCACGACCATGGCGGCGCACATGGCAGCCACGGTGGCGGCGCGACGGACGGTGGTGGGCCGCCCCAGGGCCAGCAGGCCGATGGTCGCGGGGAGCAGTGCCAGCCAGGGCAGCATGAGCACCAGGGGTTCACCGAGGGCCCAGGCCGTGGCGCAGGCGATGGCCGCGCCCCAGGCTGCCGCCTCGAGGTGATCGCGCAGGTCGGGGACGAGCCGGCTGGCGGCCAGCAGCATGGCCACCAGGGAGAGGGTGGTCAGCTGCAGCTCCACCCCAGGGTCGCCCGCGAGCAGGATCCAGGGCAGGGCGATCCCCGCCGCCAGCGCCCCCAGCCAGGCCGCGGGCTGACCCAGGCTCCGGTGAATCCAGTGGGAGCCGAAGCGGGGCACGCTGCGCTTCATGGTGATGAGCGCCAGGGCGGGAAGCCAGCACAGGGCGATGGCGATCACCGCCAGGGTTCCGGGGTCGAGGATGTCGGCGAGCCACAGGCGCCGGAGCACCGACTCGGCCACCCCGAAGACCAGCAGAGCGCCGTAGACTCGCCAGTGGGTCCGGCTGAGCCACCAGGCCAGCAGCAGGGCCACCGGCAGCTTCATCAGGCTGCGCTCGAGCCCGACCAGGGACATCAGCACGATCACCGCCGCCAGGGCCAGGGCGTGTGCCCAGACCTCGAGGGCGACGCGGGTGACGTCCACGCGCTGGCGGCGCCGAGGGAGCCACCACGCGAGGGTGACGGCGGCGATGGCCACCGCCTCGAGGCCCGCGGCCCAGGCCAGGGGGCTGGGCTTCAGGGGAGCGGCCCAGGCCAGGGCGCCCGCCGCCAGCAGGGCCTGGCCAGTGACCGCCAGCAGGGACTCTAGGGCGTAGAGGGTCCGGCTCGGGGGCAGGGCCAGGGGCCTGAGGCTCAGGCTCACCAGCCACAGGGTTGCGCCGGTGAGGAAGAGCGCCAGGGCCGGGGCTTGCCAGCCGGCCAGGAGCGCGGGCACGAGCACAGCCGCGGGCACCGCCACGATGCGGGCGCCCTGCAGCACGGCGCCCTCGCCCAGGCGGCGAGCCAGGAACCGGCCCGCGGGGATCAGGGCCAGCACCAGGCCGGCGCCGACGACGAGCCGCAGCTCCGCCGAGGCTCCTGTGAACCAGAGCAGATCGACAGTCCAGACCACCAGGCCCGCCCAGGGCAGGGCGCCGCTCACCAGGCTGCGCACCCGGTGCTCCCGGAGCCAGAGCGCCCCGTGCAGCGGCAGGGCCAGCAGGGCCGGGCGCAGATCGGCGCCGCGGGTGTTGGCGAGCACCACCAGCAGCAGGGACAGGGCGAAGGTCCAGCGCCAGCTGTGGTCGCTCAGGGCCTCGGCCTGTCGCCAGCCGCTGCGCCTCAGCCCACCGGCCGCCAGGCGGCAGACCAGCAGGTAGGGCAGGAGGGTCAGGCTGTACCAGGCCAGGGGCAGGGGCTCGGAGCTGTAGCCTAGGGCATTCCTCGCCACCTGCTGGAAGGGCTCCACGATGGCCCAGAACAGGTCGGGCAGGGCCAGGGTGAACAGCAGCGCCGCCAGCAGGGAGCCATAGATGAGCGCCGGGCGCCTCCAGCACAGGGCCGCCCCCAGGAAGAAGGGTGCCAGCAGCAGGCCGACGATGGACGTCTCCGCCCCGGCGGGCAGGGGCTCGAAGCCTGGGAGCAGCAACAGCAGGGCCAGCCCCGCCAGGGTCAGTGCCAGCACACCGCGCAGCCCGCGCAGGTGTTGGGCGTGGACGCCGCGCCAGCGACCCAGGGCCGCGTCCAGGTAGAGCACCGCCAGGGCGGCGACCGCCAGGGCGGGGGCGTAGGCGCCGCTCCAGCCGTGGGGCGCCAGGTAGGCGTGGAATGCCAGGGGGTGCAGCAGCAGCAGGCCCACCGCGGGCGGGAGCCGGCGCAGGCGAGTGAGCGTCCACCACAGCCCGAGCGCAGCGATCGCCACGGGCAGCAGCAGCCACGCAGGCGATGGAGCCAGGGGTAGCATCCCCACGCCCACCGAGAGCAGCAGGTAGATCCAGCGGAAGGTGGGCGCGGCGGAGGGCAGCAGCAGGGGCAGGTCCCGGGGCAGGCGCCAGGCGAGCAGCCCGCCCACGGCCAGCAGGGCCAGCAGGCTGAACAGGGTCCCCGTCAGGCCCCCGAGGCTCCAGCCGCTACCTGCGGCCATGGCCAGCACGGGGGCCAGCGCTACGCTCACACCTACCAGCCAGCGTCCGGCGCGCCGACCGCCTTCCTGGCGGGCCAGCCTGTGCCCGAGCGCGGCGAAGGCCTGAGCGTAGACGCCCAGTCCCACCAGCACCAGGGTGACGCGGGGCATGCTGCCCAGGTCGGACCAGACCGTGCCGGCCACGAAGAAGGAGCCCACCACGGTCAGCGCGGCGCCCACCAGCCACCAGGTGCGCTCCCGGAGGAAGTGCCCGACCACGGCCAGGGTGGAGCCGGCGTGGCTCTCGGGGCGCTGGGGCAAGGCCGCGGCCCGTACCCCCGCGGGCTTGGCGGCGGGTGCGCTGGCCGGCTTCGCTGCGGCCCCGGGTGCTGGGGCCGGCGCGAGGACTGGCGGGGCCGCCGTCGCTGCTTGCACCGCCGGGGCCGGCCTGCGGGGCTCGGCTTCCTGGGGAGCGTCGGCAGTGGTCGCCGACATGGCGGGGGTCGGATCAGGGCTCGCCCCGGTGGGAGCTGGGGCTAAAGTGGCGTCAGCAGCGGGAGCTTCGGGTGGGGTGAAGGCGGCGCGGCTCGCCTCGGCGATCTGGCTGCGCTCGTAGCGGAGCAGGCAGGCCCGGGTGCCGCCGTCGATGAGGCCCACGCGGTGCCAGCGCTGGATCTGCACCAGCACGCCCGCGTGGAAGGCGATGGCGCTGCGGGTGTCTGCGGTGACCTGGGCGGGGCTGGCGATCGCCTTCGGGTCACGCGACATGGAACACCTCGGCCGAGGGCACGAAGCGCCCGCGCCGCAGGTGGCCCTGGACTCCATCGGCGTCCAGGGCGGGCCAGCGGATCTGGCTGCTGGCCAGGCGAGCCTCGAGCAGGGCCAGGACCACCCGCTGCTCGTCAGGAACGCCCGCGAGCAGGTCAGCGAAGCGCTCCGGGGTGTCGCGGTAGCCTTGCAGCACCACCACCCGACCCCAGGTGGCGCCCGGCGCGGCGTCGAAGGCCTCACCCAGGCAGCGCACGCTCTGGAGGGCCAGGTGCTCGCCGCGGCTGCTCAGCCGTCGCCCAAGCTCCCGCAGGCTCCCATCACCCATCAGGGCGGCCTCGACCGAGCGCTGGAAGGCGGCCTCGTCCGCCGGGGCAGGGCGCAGGTCCCACAGGGCCCGCAGGGACCCGGTCAGGGCGCCATGCTCCGGGTCATGGCGCGGCGTGTAGCGCAGGGTGATGGCCGCAGCGATGCCGCGGTCCCGCAGGCTGCCCATGATCTCGAGCTCGCATGGCTGCTCCTGCCAGCTGGGCGGCAGCGCCTCGGGCCAGCGGTCGGCGAGCTCACGGCCCATGGCGGCGGGGACCGCCTGGGCCAGCACGCTGCCCGCGTCGTCCCGCACAGTGAGCCCGGTGCAGCCCAGCGCCCCGAGCACCCCGCAGCAGCGCGCCAGCACCACCGCGGACGACAGGGCGCAGCAGCCGCGGCGGGAGGCCCAGCTCCCGGTGAACAGCAGGTTCTCGATCCCCTTGGTCGGGGGTGTGGGCAGGGGTGGGCCCAGCTCAGAGGGCAGGTCCATGGCCAACAGGGCGTCGTAGATCACAGCGGCCTCCAGTGCGCGATGCGCTGGTGGTCAGTGCAAGAGTCGTGCGCAGTGCTGGCGGCCCCCCTGAACAGAGCCCGGCGTGGGGCGCTCGTCAGGCCGGGTCGCCGTCTCGAGCGGCATTTCCGACTGAGCGGTCATTCAGCTGTTCGCCGTCGTCGCTCCGGCCAGAGCTGCGAAGGCAGGTTCGCACCTGCGCAAGAGCCTGGCACTGGCGCTTCGCACCTGGGGTCTGCCCGTGCCGCGTCTTCGGTGTCTGGTCATCAGGATGCAGGCTCCGCTCGGTCTTGTCGGCTAAGCAAGCATCTGCTCTGGAGTTCCCATGCGCTTCCTCCTCCGCGTCTTACCGCTGCTGGTCCTGCTCCTCGCCACCGCTGCCTTGGCCACCACGCTGACCAGCGAGCAGCGCTTCTGTCCGGTCTGTGGAGAGCCCATCGCGGTGCAGCAGCCCATGTCCACCAACGACATGGGAGGCCAGGATCGTGATCTGCTGCGGCGGGCCCATGGCGCCCAGGTCTTCATGGAGGTCGTGGCCACCTGCGGTCAGTGCGGCTTCACGGGCTGGCCCGCGGACTTCGACGAGACCAAGCGACGCAAGCGCGGGGGTAAGGTGCCCGGTGACGGCGACGAGCTGGCCCTGACCGCCGACCAGCGCCAGTCCATCCAGGGCGGGGCGCTGCTGCGTCCGGAGTCT
The DNA here is from genome assembly GCA_937912125.1 of uncultured Pseudomonadota bacterium. Lineage (GTDB taxonomy): Bacteria > Myxococcota_A > UBA796 > UBA796 > JAFGLY01 > CALDOK01. Next base: position 3,247 of record CALDOK010000096.1, on the reverse strand, counting down.
TTGAGCGATGTGCCCTTCCGGGCTGAGGCCCCCTACGGCGACCTGCCGTCCTGGGCCCGGCTGGACATGCTGGCCCAGACCGTGGCGCTGCGGGGCGGCGACCAGGAGCGGGTGGCCGACATCTACCTGCAGGCCGCCTGGGCGGTGCGCATGGGCTACCACCCCGTCCACCTGCGGGGCGCCGAGCCCAGTGAGGCGCAGCGGGACTGGCTCTTCGGCCGGCTCACCGAGTTCACTGAGCAGGCGGGCGAGCTGGGTATGGTCAACCCCGCGGACGTCGAGGTCTGGACGGGGGTGCGCCTGCTGACCGGCGCCGAGAGCGCTCCGGGGGATCTGCGCTGCCTGAGCGCCGCCTATGGCGCCAGCCTGATGCGGTCCCACGGCGAACACGCCGCGCTGCTGGAGTCCCTGGCTACCCTCGAGGATTGTTTCCCCCCCACCGAGTGGCCCGGCAAGGCCCAGGCCATCCGAGAGTCCGTAGAGCTCGAGCGTCACTACCAGCGGCTGGCCCGCGATGGCTTCGTCGCGGCGCTGGACCAGGGCTCCCTAGAGGGCGAAAAGGCCGCCATCACCACCTACCTGGTGGGCGAGATCGAGCGCAGGCTAGGCGAGGGCCCGGCGGCTCGCGCCCGCTTCGACGAGGCCCTGGCCATGGCCGTCCCCGAGGGGCTCGAGCTCTGGATTCTACAGCAGCGCTGCCAGATCCAGCACGACGATCCCGTGCTCGGTCTGCTGCTGTGCCGGGGGCAGTCAGCAAGGGGGCCTGCCGAGCCCCAGGCTCCCGCTGAGCCCCAGGCTCCCGTCGAGCCCCAGAGCGACCCACCCGCGACGCCGTGAAGGGGAGCCCATCGGCCGCCGATCCGCTATGTCGGGGGTGTGCTCGAAGGAGGTAGACCCATGGAAGTGGTCCTCGAGATTGGCGAGCGGGTTCGCTGTGACATCCTGGCCTGGTCGGGCGTCGATTTTGGGGGCAAGCGCCGGGTGCTCAGGGTCTTTCCCACGGGCAGCATCCAGGGAAAGCTGCAGTCCGACGAGCTGAGCTCCATGGTCATCCGGGCCTTCCACGGCACCCGGATCATCCTGTGCACCCACGCCACAGGGGAGATCGAGGGCGGCCCCTGGCGCTGCGTGCGCATGGTGCCGGGCCACACCATCCCATCCGAAGAGGCGCGGGGCATGCCCGGCGTGCGCTTGCCCCATCTGGACCGCATCGACCTGCCCAAGTCCATGCGCACCAACCCCGAGCTGGCCAGCAGCTACCCCCTGGTGGAGCGCTTCGACGACGGTGAGGGCTGGACCTTCGGCGCCCGGGGCATCCCGGACCTGGCCAACCACGTGCGCCGCATCATCATCGAGAAGGACGACGGCCCCCGGGTTCGCAAGATCGGTGACGCCGAGCGCATGGCGCGACTCATCCTTGGGCAGGCCAAGCAGCTGGCTCCCAAGGCGCTGCCGGCCTTGGTCGATGTGGCGTCCGCAGAGCTGGGTGAGCCAGATGGCAGCGCGCTGCGCGCCTGGATCGAGCAAGACTGAGGTGTGCCTCCCGCGCTGGGCGCTCCCCCTGGTCGGCGTGCTGCTCGCCGCTGGCTGCGCGCTCCCCGACAAGCTCGAGCCCATCGACCTCGAGGCGGCCGACAGCCCTGTAGCGGCGGACTTCAGCAGTGAGATCGACCTGCTCGAGCGCTTCGAGGCCCAGGTGGAGCAGCCCTGGTTCGCCCTCGAGCAGGGCGCCTTCGAGGGTGTCGACGGCATCACCATCCGCTACCGGGTCAGCCCGGCGAACGCGCCCAAGGGCGCGGTGGTGCTGCTGGGGGGCCGCACCGAAGCCGCCGCCAAGCACGCCGAGAACGTCTTCGATCTCAACGCCCAGGGCTACACGGTCTACGCAATGGACCACCGGGGCCATGGGGCCTCCGACCGCCTCTTCGAGGGGTCCGACCTGTGCCACGTCGAGTACTTCCAGGACTATGTCGAAGACCTGGCCACCTTGATGGACGGCGTGGTGCTGCCTGCCCAGGACGGCCCTGTGTTCGTCGTGGGCCACTCCATGGGCGCCTCGGTGGCGGCCTTGTACCTGTGGCAGCATCCCGAGGTCTTCGACGGCGCCGTGTTCAGCTCCCCCATGTTCGGGGTCGACACCGGGGCCTTCCCCCTGGCGGTCGCCCAGACCCTGGCCACTGGGGTGTGCTCGGCCAGCGCCGGCGCGGCCTACACCGTGGGCCACGGTGACTACGACCCCGATCACGCCTTCGAGGACAGCCAGGTCACCCAGAGCCAGGTGCGCTTCGACCTGAAGAAGCAGCTGTACGAGCAGTACCCGGAGCTGCGGGTGGGTGGCGCCAGCTGGAGCTGGGTCTGCGAGTCCATGTGGGCCGCCGAGGTCCTGCAGCGCCTGGGGCGCCACACCCCCACCCGCACCCTGATGTTCCAGGTGGGCGACGAGCAGATCGTGCTGCCCGAGGCCCAGGACGCCTGGTGCGACGACGCTCCCGGCTGCCAGAAGGTCTTCGTCGACGGCGCCCGGCACGAGATCCTGTCCGAGGCCGACGCCTACCGCAACCGGGCCCTGGCCCTGACCGTCCGCTACCTGGACGCGCTGGCGGAGGCGCGGTGATGAGCTTGATCACGGCCACCGTGCTCGCCGCGGCTGTGGCCTTGGCCGCCCCCGACACCCCGGTGGACGCCACCAGCGCCGCTTCGCCCTACGAACGGCCCCTGCCTCCAGACCGGCTGTACCTGGCTGGAAAGCTGGGCTGGCCCCAGCCCGTGGGGGCCCAGGCCTTGCTCAGCCTGGCCGACGGTCGTGGGTCCCGCTGGGATGTGGATCTGCTCATCGAGCCCTCCCGCTACCAGCAGTCCGTCAGCCTGGGTGGGGGCTTCAGGCCCTTCCGCGCCGCCTTCGTCGTGGGCGCCCGGGCCCGCTGGCTGCAGCTACACCCGCCCTGGTCCCGGGGCTATGTAGGCGCCCTGGACAACGCCGTGGCCGTGGGCCCCGAGATCGGCGGGCGCTGGGGGCTGCTCGCCGACGACAAGCTGCTCCTCTCTCTCGGCCTGGGCGGCTTGTTTTCCCCCTGGGGAAGGGCCGCGCTTCCACCCATGGTCACCCTGGATCTCGGGGTAGGATGGAAGGTGATGGAGCGCTAGGCGGCTTCCCCGGTCGCGGCGACCCGTCTGGAACGGAGGACCAATGTGGAGATCCATGCTCCTCACAACACTACTCATCTCGGCCATGGCCTGTGGTGACAAG
>CALDOK010000095.1 GCA_937912125.1 uncultured Pseudomonadota bacterium | reverse complement strand
GACGACACGGCCCCCGAAGGCGACACCGACACCGACACCGACACGGATGCCGACACGGATGCCGACACCGACACGGATGCCGACACCGACACGGATGCCGACACCGACACGGGCGCCCCCATCGACCCCGCCATCCTGGGGGCGTGGACCAGAGAGTTCACCGAGAGCGGCTACACCGTCACCATCACCTGGACCGGCGAAGCCAGCGGCGACTGTTCGGTGATGATCGAGGACATGGCCAAGAAGGCGCTGCCCTGCTCGTTCAGCGCCGACGGCTCCACCTTCGCCATCCAGGATCCCGAGTGCGGCGACACCGTGGGTAGCTACGGCTACGCCATCGCCGCCCCCCTGATCACCTTCACGGTGGTGGACGAGGGCTGCGCCGATCGCGGTGACATCATCGCGGGTGAGTGGACCCAGGTGCCGTGACCACTGCGCTGGTGCGGGGGATCCGACCCCAAAGGGTGACCGGTCCCAGCCAGCTCAGCGCCGCGCCAGGCCCGACCTCCCCGTCGACCAGACAGCGGCAGGCCGCCTCGACCATGGCCGGCATGAGCTCGTCCACCACGGCCTGGCCTGCTTCAGCGCTGGCCAGGTGGGGGGCGCCCGCGTAGCCGGGGAATGGCCGCAGCCCGTACCAGGCCAGCCCTCTGGCCATGAAGTGCAGCTCGGTGGCCAACGCCGACAGGCCCAGGCGGCCCGCCAGAGCGGCCACACGGGTGAGGCCAGGCTTGGCCGTCAGCCCCGGACATGGAGGCACCAGGTGGTAGGCCCCCACCGTCTCGGGTGCGAGCAGCAATGCCAGAGAGGTCTCGAGAAAGCCTGCGTGCACATCGAAGGGCAGGCGCTGGGCCACAGCCAGGCGATCCGCCTGGTCCGCGACACAGGCCAAGGCCCCGGGCAGCCGCTGCTCAGATACGTCCATCAGCTCACGCAGCAGGAGGTTCATGGGGGCGAACACCCGCACGCCCCGGGCCTCGAGCCAACGCGCCCCCCGCTGAATGGCCAGGTTGTGCAGCGGGCTGCCGTGGAAGGTGGCCAGGATGACCCGCTGCACCCCCAGGGCGTGGAGCCGCTGGCAAGCCTCGAGTAGGCGCGCCTGCACCAGGGAGTAGGGCACCAGCTCCGAGCCTGGCCCCTTCACCGGATCCACCCCCACCCCCAGCTCACCCGCGAGCAGCCACGGCCAGTCGTGGCCGCGGGCCTGCAGGCCCTCCACCAGGAGCCGTGCCAGCCCCAGGGCCAGCAGCCCGTCGTTGTGCACGCTCAGGTGGGGCCCGTGGTACTCCACCGGGTTGACGCACAGCACCACGGGCGCGCCGCTGGTGACCAGCGCACGCTCCCGGGCGGAGGGTCGATCCAACAGCGAGGTCACAGGTTCCGGCGGTACTCGCCGCCCACCTCGAACAGGGCCTTGGAGATCTGGCCCAGGCTGGCCACCCGCACGGTCTGCATCATCTCCTCGAAGATGTTGCCGCCATCGACGGCGACCTGCTTGAGCCGCTCGAGGGCCGCCGGGCATTCATCGGCGTGGCGGGCCTGGAAGTCCCGCAGAGCCGCGAGCTGGCTGTTCTTCTCTTCCGGCGTGGCCCGGCGCAGCTCGATGTCGGGCTGCACGTAGTCGTCGGCCAGGGTGGCGGGGTCAAGGAAGGTGTTGATGCCCACGATGGGGTACGACCCGTCGTGCTTCTTGTGCTCGTAGTACAGGGACTCTTCCTGGATCTTGCCCCGCTGGTAGCCGGTCTCCATGGCCCCCAGCACGCCGCCGCGACGGCTGATGTGCTCGAACTCCCGCAGCACGGCTTCTTCCACCAGTTCCGTGAGCTCCTCGACGATGAACGAACCCTGCAGCGGGTTCTCGTTCTTGGTCAGGCCGAACTCCTTGGAGATGATCAGCTGCACCGCCATGGCCCGGCGCACGGACTCTTCCGTCGGGGTGGTGATGGCCTCGTCGTAGGCGTTGGTGTGCAGGCTGTTGCAGTTGTCGTAGAACGCCAGCAGGGCCTGCAGGGTGGTGCGGATGTCGTTGAACTGGATGTCCCGGGCGTGCAGGGATCGGCCGGAGGTCTGGATGTGGTACTTGAGCTTCTGAGCGCGCTCGGAGGCCCCGTACTTGCGGTCCATGACCGTGGCCCAGATGCGGCGGGCGACGCGGCCCATGACGGTGAACTCCGGGTCCACGCCCACGGCGAAGAAGAAGGACAGGTTGGGCCCGAAGCCGTCGATGTCCATGCCCCGGGACAGGTAGTACTCGACGTAGGTGAGCCCGTTGGCCAGGGTGAAGGCCAGCTGGCTGATGGTGTTCGCGCCGGCTTCGGCGATGTGGTAGCCGCTGATGGACACCGAGTAGTAGTTCCGCACGCCGTTGTCGGTGAAGTACTGCTGGATGTCGCCCATCATGCGCAGGGCGAACTCGGTGGAGAAAATGCAGGTGTTCTGGCCCTGATCTTCCTTGAGGATGTCGGCCTGGACGGTGCCGCGGACGTTGGCGAGGGTGGCGGCCCTGATGGCGTCCCACTCGTCGGTGCTGGGCTGGCGCTGGTGCTCGGCCACGAACTTGTCCACCTGCTGATCGATGGCGCAGTTCATGAACATGGCCAGCATGATGGGGGCGGGCCCGTTGACGGTCATGGAGACCGAGGTCATGGGGTGGCACAGATCGAAGCCGCCGTAGAGGATCTTGATGTCGTCCAGGGTGGGCACCGACACGCCGGACTCGCCCACCTTGCCCCAGATGTCCGGGCGCTCGTCTGGGTCCTGTCCGTACAGGGTGACCGAGTCGAAGGCGGTGGACAGGCGCTTGGCGGGCTCGCCTTCGCACAGGTAGTGGAAGCGCTTGTTGGTGCGGATGGGGGGGCCCTCGCCCGCGAACATGCGCTTGGGGTCTTCGGCGGTGCGCTTGAGGGGGAACACGCCGGCGGTGAAGGGGAAGGCACCGGGGAGGTTCTCGGTGAGTCCCCAGTACAGCAGGTCGCCGGGGTCGGAGTAGCGGGGCAGGGACACCCGGGGGATCATGGTGCGGGCCAGGCTCTCGACCTTGAGCGGCTGGCGGATCTCACGGCCGCGCACGTGGTAGACGAACTCGTCCCCCGACCAGGCCTCCTTGGTGGCGGGCCAGGCATCGAGCCAGGCGCGGGACTGCTCGTCCATGCTGTCGCGCAATGCTTCGGCCCTTGCTCGCAGCTGTACGGACAGGTCCTCGGGGTGGCGTTGAGCCGCAGCGCCATCGGCGCTGTCGGTTCGAACGTCACCGGCCTTGGCCGCCGTAGGTCGGTCAAGGCCCAATTCCAGAGCAGCACCCTCGAGGTGGCCGGCGCGGCGGGCGATGTTGGCCTGGTCCTTGGCCCAGGCCTTGTAGTCCCGCACGGTCTGGGCGATCTCGCCCAGGTAGCGCTCGCGATCCGGAGGGATGATGCGGCGGCGGGGCGGGGTGGAGCGGCTGGCAGGGGCGGTCAGCGATGAGGGGTAGCCGCGCCCCGAGAACTCGCCCAGCTTGCCCAGCAGGAACAGGTACAGGGCGTTCACGCCCTCGTCGTGGAACTGGCTGGCGATGGTGGCGAAGGCGGGCAGCTCGTCGTCGGGGGTGGCCCAGGCCTCGTGCTCGCGCTTGAGCTGCTTGCGCACATCGCGGAAGGCGTCCTCGCCGCCGTAGCGCTCGAACTTGTTGAGCACCACCGCGTCGGCGCAGCCCAGCATCTCGATCTTCTCTAGCTGGCTCGCGGCGCCGAACTCGGGGGTCATCACGTAGATGGACAGGTCGGTGACATCCACGATGTCCGAGTCACCCTGGCCGATGCCCGAGGTCTCGACGATGATCAGATCGAACCCCCCCAGCTTGCACACCGCGATGGCGTCCTTGATGGAAGCGGACAGCTCGCCCTTGTTGCCCCGGGTGGCGAAGCTGCGGAGGAAGCAGCCAGCGCCGTGGATGGCGTTCATGCGGATGCGGTCGCCCAGCAGGGCCCCGCCCTTGCGCTTGCGGGAGGGGTCCACCGCCAGGATAGCGATGCGGTGCTCGGGGAAGTCGGCGCGGTAGCGGCGCACCAGCTCGTCGATGAGGGACGACTTGCCGGCGCCGCCGGTGCCGGTGACGCCCAGCACGGGCACCCGGTGATCGTCGGGCACCGCGTCGATGGCCGCGCGCAGGTCGGCGGGCACGGTGCCTGGCCGATGGGTCTCGCCCTCGATGAGCGTGAGGGCTCGGGCGATGGCGGTGACCTTGCCCTGCGCCAGGTCGGTGTGGGTGTAGCCGGCGTCGGCGTAGAGGTTCTGATCGCAGCGGGCGATCATGTCGTCGATGATGCCCGGCAGGCCCATGCGACGCCCGTCTTCGGGAGAGTAGATGCGGTCGATCCCGCTGGCGTGGAGCTCATCGCACTCCTCAGGCACGATCACGCCACCGCCGCCGCCGAAGATCTTGATGTGGCCTGCGCCGCGCTGCACCAGCATGTCCTTCATATACCTGAAGAACTCCATGTGGCCGCCCTGGTAGGAGCTCACGGCGATGCCGTGTACGTCCTCGTCGATGGCGGCCTCGACGATCTCCTCGACACCCCGGTTGTGGCCCAGGTGGATCACCTCGGCGCCGGCGGCCTGCAGGATGCGCCGGATGATGTTGATGGAGGCGTCGTGGCCGTCGAACAGGCTGGCGGCGGTGACCAGGCGGACGTAGTCGGACTCTGGGCGCATGGGGTCCTCGCGGAGGCTGCAGAGAGGGCGGGTCGTAACCCGCCGCCCCCACCCTTTCAGGGCCGCTCGGCGCTCCATCGCGCCAGCCCTGACGGTTAGCTTGATCCCATGCAAGCTCCGCCGCCCCGGCCTCGCCCACACCGCCCTGTCCTGGGCCCCGTCCTGCTCGCCGCCGGCCTGATCCTGGGGCTGCTGGTCGGTGAGGGCTTCCTGCGCATCACCGGGCTGGACTGGAAGCTGCTGGGCGAGCTGCTGCCTCGGGTGGAGTGCCCCCTGTGCGAGCTCAGCCAGCCATCGCTGGACCCCGTCCTGGCGCGGGACCCGGTGCCAGGGGCACGGGCCGCGGTGACGGGTCCCTTTGGCCAGGTGGACATCGGCTTCAACGGCCAAGGCTTCCGCGGCCCCGAGTACGCCGTTCAGAAGCCCACCGGAGCCACCCGAGTGATGGTCTTTGGGGCCTCGAACGTCTTCGGGCCCCAGGTCGAGGACGACGACACCTGGCCGGCGGCCCTCGAGCGCAGCCTGCACGCCGCCGGGCGAAGTGACGTCGAGGTCTGGAACGGGGGCATCGCCGCCTACAACCCCTGGCAGATCTGCCACCGCGCCCAGCTGTCCGCCCTGCGCTACCAGCCCGATCTGGTGATCCTGGCCCTGAGCAACTTCGATCTGCCCCGCCACATCCACCCCCACAGCCCAAGCCTGGCCGCCTACTTCCCTGACGACGACCGCCTGTGGCGCGAGGCGTTCCCCCCATCCGCCCTGGCCCTGCCCGGCTCCCCCGCGGGCGGCGCAGCCCTGTGGCTGTCCAAGCGCTCGGCCCTGGCCCGGCTGGCGCTGGTGGCACGCCTGCACGGGCAGCGCTGGGGCATCAGCCAACCCCAGGGTGCGGCGATCGCCCCTCCCGAGCCCGGCGACGCCCCCCCTCCGGCCGGTAGCGCTGCCCCCCAAGCCGGCGGCGCCCCCCCGGACCTCGCGGACGACCCCGCCCGCGCCTGCATCCAGGACCTGGCGCCCCGGTACAGGACGATGCTGTTCGGGGCTCCCGCCACCCCGAGCATGATCCACCACCTCTACGCATCGGGCCTCGACGTGCCGGTCTTCACCCTGGACTCCGCGGGGCGCCCCCCAGAGTACCGCGATCTGCACCCCGCCCCGCAGGTCAACGCCTGGTACGGCCAGGAATTGGCGGCCTGGCTGTTGGCGAACGGCACGCTGCCAGCTCCCCGATAAGCGGCTTTCGGCCCAGACTTGCCTGCCGTAGAGGCGTTTGGGTGAGCGTACGCACCCATGACAGTATTGGGACAAATATCACTGATTGTCATTTTTCGTGGTTTTCGCAGTCTTGGCAGACCCTTGACCTGTTCTGTGGCCACAATGATGGTGACACCGCCCTGAGCCCACGGTGTCCGATCCACAGCACCACGTCACAGCACCCACGTCCGGAGAGCCCCCATGACGCGCACAATCCCTCTCCTCTTCCTCGGCCTGATGGCCTGCACCACCAAGGACGGCAACGGAGTCCAGAGCAACGAGCTCCGCGAGCTCGGCAGCTTCGAGGCCGTCCGCAACAACTCGAGCGTCCCCATCCTCGTCGACGTGGGCCCCGCCCTGTCCGTCGAGGTCTTCTGCGACGAGAACCTGCTGTCCCTGGTCGAGACCGAGGTGCATGGCGACACCATCGAGGTCAACCTGCCCGCCGAGATCGTCATCGTCCCCACGGCCACCTGCGAGGTGGCCATCACGATGCCCAGCCTGATCCGCGCCCATGTGACCTCCACCGGCGACCTGTTCGCCCAGGGCGAGCTCTCGGACCTCGACTACGTCCGCAACAGTGGCTGGGGAGATGTCCAGCTCGAGGGCATCGCCACCGCCGAGCTGCGGCTGATCAGCCAGGGCCGAGGCCGCATGCTGCTCGCGGGCACCGCCGAGGTGGTCGCCATGGACAACACGGGGGCCGGCGGCATTGAAGCCGGCCAGCTGATCAGCGCCGACGCCAACGTGTACAACGCTGGCTCGGGCGACATCACCGCCACGGTCACCGAGCGCGCCACGGTGCAGATCGTCGGCGACGGAGACGTCGTGCTGCACGGCGATCCGGAGACCCTCGAGGTGGACGACGACGGCTGCGGAGACCTCTACTAGGCAACCCCGCACTGCGGCTGATCCCAGGGGTCGGTGGGCCCCCTCGGCTCGGTGTGGCTCATCGCGCGACCGACCCGCACCTAGCCCGGCCTTGGAGCCGGGCTACTTGCAGTACTGGTAGGTCGTGGAGCTGGACGAGTAGGAGCAGGACCAGAACGACGCCGAGCAACCCGTGCGGTACGAGCCGGTGGCTCCGCAGGCGGGCACCGAGCCGCTCCAGCCGTTGGTGTAGGAGCTGCACGAGAAGCCGTCCCAGTCATAGGAGCAGGAGTAGCTGGACGTGTAGTACTTGGACTGGCTGCCGTCGCAGTCGTAGTCGTAGTTGCCGTCCCCCCGATCGACGCGCCAGTAGGTGGTGGCGCTGGGATGAGCCTCGGCGTTGTAGTCGTAGCAGTCCGAGCTGTTGGCCACATAGCCCGTGGGCTGGTAGCAGCTGGCGGTGGTGGAGCTGCTGCCGTAGCCGTCGCCGTCGTAGTCCCGGTACCAGGTGCTGGCGTCCACCGCGCTGGACTCATCGGTGCTGCCGTCGCAGTCGTCGTCGTAGCCGTTGCAATACTCGGTGGCACCGGGGTAGCTGCTGGCGCGACCGTCGCTGCAGTCCGAAGCGTTGGACACGTAGCCCGAGGGCTGGGTGCACTGCTGGGTCCAGTAGCTGGGTGATCCGTAGCCGTCGCCGTCGGCGTCCAGGTACCAGTAGGTGGTGGGGTTGACGCTGGCGGAGGAGTCGTTGCAGTCGGAGCTGTTGGCGACGTAGCCACCAGGCATGGTGCAGCTGACGCTGTAGGAGGAGGGGTTTCCGTAGCCATCCCCGTCGGCGTCCAGGTACCAGGTGCCGGCGTCCACGGCGGTGGCCTCGTCGGTGGTGCCGTCGCAGTTGTTGTCGATGCCGTCGCAGACCTCGGGCTCGCCGGGGCTGATGTCGTCGTTGCCGTCGTCGCAGTCGCCCGCCGAGACGGTGGTGCAGGAGACATCCACCGAGCCCTGGCAGGTGCCGGACTCGCAGTAGCAGTCGCCGTCGTCGTCGTAGGCCGAGGTGCCCTCGTCGATGGTCCCGTCGCAGTCGTTGTCCACCGCGTCGGCCACCTCGGTGCCCCCGGGGTGGGCGCTGGGATCGGCGTCGTTGCAGTCGCCGGTGCTCAGGCCGTGGCAGCCGTCGTAGATGCTGCCGGTGCAGCTGCCGCCCTCGCAGAAGCAGTCGCCGTCGTCGTCGTAGCAGACGGTGTCTTCGTCCACGACCTCGTCGCAGTCGTTGTCGGTGCCGTCACACTGCTCCGTGGCGTCGGGGTAGGTACTGGCGTCATCGTCGTCGCAGTCGCCGTCCAGCTCGGTCCAGGTGTCGCCGTCGTCGTCGTAGCCAACCGTGCCGTCGTCGATGATGCCGTCGCAGTCGTCGTCCACCTCGTTGTAGTACTCGGTGGCGGTGGGGTGGACCGATGGATCGGTGTCGTCGCAGTCACCCTGGTTCTCGGTCCAGCCGTCGCCGTCGTCGTCCCAGGCGATGCCCGCGATGACCTCGAAGTAGGCCGTGGCCACGCCGGTGTAGCCATCCAGGTCCACCACCTCGAGCTCGAGGAAGTGGTCGCCCACGGGCAAGGCGAAGTCACAGGCGGCCACGCCAGCGGCGTCGGGGGTGGCCTGGCAGAACTCGCCATCCACCAAGGGGTGGTCGCTCGAGAAGATCACCAGGAGGTCCTCGGGCTCATCTTGCTGGTCACTGACGATGGCCGAGAAGTCGAAGAGCTGCTCCTCGATGCCGTACTCGCCCGGCACCGGGTGCAGGATGGTGATCTCCGGCGCGTCGGGCACGTCGATGATGGTGAGCTCCACCAGATCGCTGGCCTCGGCGGCCTCGGAGTCCACCGCGGTGAGCGTGATGGCGTGGTTGCCCGGACTGAGGTTGGCGGTCACGAAGGTGACCGTGCCGTCCGGCTGCGCCAAGGAGCCCTCTTGGAGCACGCCGTCGATGTCGCTCTGCCACAGCAGGTAGAGCTCATCGTTGGCGTCCCGGTCGTCGTCGATCATGGCCGCGAAGGCCACCAGGACGTCCTCGTCGTACTCGCTGCCGTCGGGGGGACTGGTGATGGAGACGGTGGGCTCTTCGTTGGGCACCTCGACGATGGAGGTGTCACCGCCGCACGCGGCCAGCAGGGGCAGAAGGACTTGCACAATGCGCACTGGGCACCTCGGGCTGATCACGCTGCAGATGGTACTCCCGAAGGAGCCCCCTGCACAATCGTGAATGCGTAGGGCCCACTACCCCCAGCGCGACGCGCGGTCCTGGGCGTGGGCCACGCTCTCGCGGGCGTGGATGTGACGGATGACCTCGGCGATGAGCCCGTGGAGCGGGTACTCGTAGTACCAGGTCGGGGTGTCGCGGTGCTGCACGCTGTCGGTGCCCACCACCGCGAAGCGCCAGCCCTCAGCCTTGGCACGGGCGGCCAGCCCCGCCAGGCGGTCCCAGGCTGGTGCAGAAAACACCGGGTGGGCGCAGGCCACGGTGACGTTGCCCGCGCCGTGGGCCTTGAGCTCGTCTACGGCGGCCACCACGGAGCCGGCGGTGTCGATCATGTCGTCGATGAGCAGGACGTCCTTGCCCTGGACGCCACCGATCAGGGTGGCGCGGTGGACCTTGTTGGGCGTGGAGTAGTCGCGCTCCTTGCTCAGAGCCACCAGGTCGGACTCGAGCACCGAGGCGAAGCGCCGCGCCCGCTCGAGACCGCCCACGTCCGGGGCGACCACCGTGTCTCCTGCGAGGCCCTCGCGCTGCAGCCAGTCCGCCAAGCGTTGGGTGAGGTAGAGGTTCTCGAGGCGGCAGCGGGACGGATCGAACATGCCGCCGATGGCCTCGTTGTGGATCTCGACAGCGATCACTCGGGAGGCGCCAGCGTCCTGAAGCATCCGCGCGAAGAGCCCAGCGCTGATGCCCTCGCGCCCCCCGTCCTTGCGCTTGTCCTGGCGCGCGCCAGGGTAGTAGGGCACCACCACCGTGACCGACTCGGCGTCGGAGAGCGCGGCCGCCTCCACCGCGTGCAGCAGCATGATGAAGCGGTCGTAGGGCGAGCGGCCGTCGCCCGGCCCCACCATGGACTGGAACACGTAGAGATCTCCGCGCCGCACATGCTCGCCGATGTTCAGCTTGCCCTCGCCGCAGGCGAACCAGGTCTCGCGGGTGCGCACCAGAGGCCGATCGAGCACCCGGGCCACCCGCTCGGCGAAGGGACGGGCGGCCTCACAGGTGAGCAGCATCAGGCGGGCTTCGTGCATCACGACCTCCGGCTAGCCAGTGTAGCGCGGGAGCGCGGGGGCGCGATGGTGATCGAAGATCAAGGCGGTCTCCATGTGCTCCACCTCGGGCCGCGAGGTGAACTGGTCCATGGCCAGCTCACGCAGGTGCTCGGTGTCGCGCACCGCCACATGGGCCAGGAAGTCGTCCTTGCCGGCCAGCTGGTAGACCGCCACCACCTCAGGAAGCGCGCGCAGGTGATCACCGAAGCTCTCGAAGGTGGCGCGGGCATGCACCCGCAGCCGCACCGCGATCATGGCCTGCATCCCGATGCCCAGGACCTCGGGAGGGACCTCGGCGTGGAAGCCGCGCAGGCCCCCATCCCGAACCAGGCGCCGCACCCGCTCGAGGCAGCTGGATGGGGCGAGTCCGACCTTGGAGGCCAGCTCTTTGTTGGACAGCCGCGCATTGTGCTGCAGGGCATCGAGGATGGCGAAGTCGATTCGGTCCAGGCCGTGTTCCATGGGGACATTCCGCATTCAATTCGTTGGATGGAATGGCTACTCTAACGATATTCTCTCAACGTACAAAATTCAGAACTTCTCCACTCCCTCCAGGCTTCCCAGCATGTCTCCCCATCCTCCTCCTCCAGCGCAGCCCCACAGCAGCCGCCGCGAAGCCTTCGTGCTCGAGCTGGGCGCGGCCTTGCACCGGGCCGGGGCCCCTGCCCACCGCCTCGAGACCGCCCTGATGAGCATCTCGGAGCAGCTGGGGCTCGAGGCGCAGTTCTTCTCCACCCCCACCTCCTTGACGGCGGGCTTCGGTAGGCTCGGAGGCCAGCGCACAGGCCTGGTGCGAGCCGCCCCCGGCGACGTGCAGCTCGGAAAGCTCGTGCTGCTGAACGCCACCGGAGACGCGCTGATCGCCGGCAGCATCGACCTGGACCAGGCCGAGGAGCGAGTGGCGGCCATCGTGGCCGCGCCGCCTCGCTTCGGCCCCTGCGCCACCACCGCAGCCACCGGCCTGGTCTCAGCCGCCGCCGTGGGCTTCTTCGCGGGGACCTGGGGCGAGGTGGCGCTGGCGGGGCTGGCGGGGCTGGCGGTGGGACTGCTGGACCTGGCGTCCAAGCGGGTCCCCGCCCTGAACCGTCTCTTCCTGCCCGTGGCCGCCGCCACCGCCACCGCCCTGGCCAGCGTGGGAGCGTGGCTGGTTCCAGGCGCCTCGGCCCACCTGATCACCCTCTGCGCCCTCATCGTGATGGTGCCCGGCCTGACCCTCACCGTGGCCGCCAACGAGCTCGCCACGGGCCACCTGGTCTCGGGCACCGCCCGCATGACCGGCGCGGCGGTGGTCTTCCTGCAGATCGGCCTGGGTGTGGTCGCGGGCGGCTTTGTGGGGGATCTGCTGCCCGCCTCCCCTGCCCTGGGGCCTGGCCTGGCCCTGCCCGTGGGCTCACTGTGGGTCGCCGGCGCGCTGGCGGCCGTGAGCCTGGTGGTGCTGTTCCAGGCACGACTGGTGGACACGCCGGTGATCATCCTGGCGGCGTTGGTAGCTCTGACCGTCTCCACCCTGACCAGCCCCTGGGCCACAGCGCCCGGGCCAGCCTTCCTGGGCGCCCTGGCGGTCGGGCTGCTGGGCAACGCCTACGCGCGCGCCAGCAAGCTCCCGGCGCTGGTGGCCATGACCCCCGGCATCCTGCTGCTGGTGCCCGGCTCGGTGGGCTTCGAGGCCGTCTCGGCCATGCTGGACGACCAGGTGCTCACCGCGGTGCAGACAGCGTTCAGAGCGCTGCTCTCCGCCGTAGCCCTGGCCGCGGGCGTGCTGGTGGCCAACGCGGCGCTGCCGGCGCGGCGGTCGCTGTAGCCGACGCCCTGGCGGGAACCACGAGCAGGTGCACACCCGCGTGAGGCCTTCCCGCCGGGATAAGCTCTCCCCATGCCCGACCTCGCCCTGATCCGCGCCGCCGCCACCTACCTGACGCCGCGGGTGCGCCGCACGCCCATCGAGCCCTCCCCCGGCCTCAGCGCGGCCCTGGGCGTACCCGCGCTGCTCAAGCTCGAGCAGCTGCAGATCACGGGCTCCTTCAAGCTGCGGGGGGCCTGGTTTCGGCTGTCGAGGCTCAGCGCCGAGCAGCGCGCCCTGGGCGTGGTCACCTGCTCCGCCGGCAACCACGGCAAGGCCGTGGCCTACGCCGCCCGGGAGCTGGGCATCCGCGCCACCATCTACGTGCCGAGCACCGTGGACGGCGCCAAGCTGGCGGGCATGCGAAGCCTGGGGGCCGAGGTCGTGCTGGCCCAGGCCCGGGGCTACGACGAGGCCGAGATCGAGGCCCGCGCCGAGGCCGCGCGCTCCGGCCGACCCTTCATCTCGGCCTTCGACGACCCGGAGATCATCGCCGGAAACGGGGGCAGCCTGGGGCTCGAGCTGCTGGACCAGCTGCGCAACGTCCGCACGGTCATCACCCCGGTGAGCGGCGGTGGGATGGCCGCGGGCCTGGCCCTGGCGCTGCATGCCCACGATCCGAGGATCGAGCTGATTCTCTGCCAACACCGGGACTCCCCCAGCTTCGCCCTGTCTCTCGAGCGCGGCCACGCGGTCACCGCCATGCCCCCCATCCAGACCCTGGCCGGTGGCATCGAGGGCGGCATCGGCGTGAACACCTTCGCCATCCTGAAGGATCGCGTGCGCCGGGTGGCGCTGTTGTCCGAGGAACAGCTCTGGGCGGCGACACGCTGGATGCTGGCGGAGCACCAGTACCTGATCGAGCCCTCGGCCGCGGCGGTGGTGGCGGCCTGCCTCGAGGAAGACCTCGGCCCCATGGTCGGGCCCGTGGCGGTGATCCTCTCAGGACGGAACGTGGCGGTGCCGAGCCTGCAGAGGGTGCTGGGCGCGCCCTACCCGGCGGCGGGCTCGACGTAGCTGGCCAGGGGCCCCAGCCGCGCCCAGGGAACATCCTCGCTGCCCTTCAGGGGCGCGCTGCGCGCGGTGAGCACGTCGACACCCTGGCGCGTGACGACCACGGTGTGCTCGAACTGGGCGCTCAGGGAGCCGTCGCGGGTGAGCACCGTCCAGCCGTCGTCCAGGTGGCGGCAGGCATGGGCCCCCAGGTTGATCATGGGCTCGATGGTGAAGGTCATGCCCCGCCGCAGGCGCAGGCCCACGCCCGGCTGACCGTAGTGGCGCACCGCAGGCTCGGAGTGGAAGCGTCGGCCGATGCCGTGCCCGGTGTACTCGCGCACCACCGAGCAGCCGTTGGCTTCGGCGTGACGCTGGATGGCCCAGCCGATGTCGCCCAGGGCGGCGCCCGGCTTGACCGCGGCGATGCCCAGCTCGAGGCACTCCCGCGCCACCTCGACCACCTGGCGGGCCTGGGCGCTGGGCTCACCGATGTAGAAGGTGGCGTTGGTGTCGCCGTGCCAGCCCCCCACAGCGGGCATCACCGGAGTGACATCGACGTTGAGGATGTCGCCGTCGCGCAGCACGGTGGGGTCGGGGATGCCGTGGCAGATGACGTCGTTGACGCTGGTGCAGACGCTGCGCGGGAAGCCCCGGTAGCCCAGGGGCGCCGGCCGGGCGCCGTGGGCGATGGTGAACTCGTGCACCAGGGTGTTGACGTCCTGAGTGGTCATGCCCGGGCGCAGGTGCTCGCCCACCATGAGCAGGGTGTCCGCAGCCAGCCGACAGGCGACGCGGAGCTCTTCGATCTCACGGGCGTTGTGGATGGTGGCCTTGGCCATGCTGCCTCCAGGCGGCCTCCCCTATAACGAAGCCGGCCGCGCTGCCCAAAGGCGGCACGACCTGCTGGCGGCAAGCCACCGCCGGTCAGGTGGCGATCTGCCCCGCGATGCGCAGGTGGTTCTCGGGGACCGGGAAGCCGGCCTCGCCGAAGGACTCGCGGATGATGCGGTTGGTGTCGAAGTACACCTGCCAGTAGTGGTCGTTGTTGCAGTAGGGGCGCACGGCCAGCACGGGGCCCGCCAGGTTGAACTCCAGGATCTCCACCACGGGGCCCGGGCTGGACGCCACGTTGGGGATGGCGGCCAGGCGCTGCTGGAGCATGGCGACGGCCTGGGCAGGATCGACACTGTGGGCCAGCTGGGCCACCAGGTCCACGCGCCGCACGCTGTTGTGGGAGTAGTTGCGGATGGTGCTGCTGAACACCGCGTTGTTGCCCAGGATGGTGCGCACGTTGTCCATGGTGTCGATGGTGGTGACGAACAGCCCCACCTCCTGCACCGTGCCCATCACGCCCGCGGCCTCGACGAAGTCGCCCACCTTGAAGGGCCTCAGGATGACCATGAAGGCCCCGGCCGCGAAGTTGGAGAGCAGGCCCGACCAGGCCATGCCGATGGCCACGCCCGCCGCCGCGAGCAGCGCCGCGAAGGTGGTGGTCTCGACCCCGAACACGCTCAGGACGGCGATGACCAGCACCACGTTGAGGATGATGTCCGACGCGGACCGCAGGTAGCGTGCCAGGGTGCCATCGACCTTTGCCCGGCTGGTGGAGCGATCCAACAGGCCCAGGATGATCTTGATGGCGACGCGGCCGACGATCCAGAGCAGGATGGCGCCGATGATCTTGACGCCGATGGCCAGACCGGTGTCGAGGAGGGGTTGGAGGTCGAAGTCCATGTGGCTTCTCCAGGGCAAGGGTTTCGTCCCGCATGTGCAGACACGGGCAAGCTAAACCCGACGCGAGATTCGCCCCCTCTCATCACCCTTTCACGCCCGTTCTGTAGAGATCAATACTCCAGTGCCCGCTCCTGCCCACGCAGGGCCCGCAGGCCGCCGTCCCGCAGGGCCGCAGCCTCCATGGCGCCCGGGTAGACCGTGATCTCGATGGGGATCTGGCTCAGCATGGTGCGCAGCCTGGCGACCAGCCGCTCCGAGCGGGCCATGCCGCCGGTCAAGATGATGCCGTCGATGGGTTCGCCCTCGAAGCGTGGCACGCAGCCGGCGATCCACGAGGCGATGTCCCGGCAGAGCTTCTCGAAGACCAGCTTGGCGTGGTCGTCACCGCCGTCCATGCGGGCCAGGACCTCGCGTAGGTCCGCGGTGCCCAGGTGGGACACCAGGCCCCCGTGGCCCACCAGGGCCCGCCGGACCTGGCGCGGGTCGTCGTGCCGAGCGCAGAGGTCCATCACCGCGGTGGCCGGCATCGAGCCCGCCCGCTCCGGGGTCATGGGGCCTTCGTCCAGGCCGTTGCTGACCCAGCTGACCCGGCCGTGGCGGTGACAGCCCACGGTCACGCCGCCCCCCAGGTGCGCCACGATGAGGTTCTCCTCCTCGTAGTCCTTCAGGTGCTCGTCGGCGTAGCGCCGAGCCGAGGCCTTCTGGGACAGGGCATGCCAAACCGCCCGACGCTCGTAGCCGGCCAGGCCGGTCAGCCGCGCCACCGCGTCCAGCTCATCGGTGACCACCGGATCGACGATGTAGGCGTCCTTGCCAACGGCCGAGGCCAGGGCATGGACGATGGGGGCGCCCAGGTTGCTGGCATGCTCGCCGAAGCGACCCGAGGCCAGGTCGTCCAGCATGGCCTGGTTGACCCGGTAGGTGCCGGACACCAGGGGTCGCACCAGGCCGCCGCGCCCCACGAAGGCGTCGATGCCCGCCGGGTCGATACCCACCTCGGCCAGGGCCTGCTCCACCACGGCGCGACGCATGGGCAGCTGATCCTGGAGGGAGCCACAGGCCTCGAGCGCGGCCACCGAGTGGCTGACCTCGCGCTCGAGCTCCACCTGCCGGCCGCGGAACACCGTGAGCCGCGTGCTGGTGGAGCCGGGGTTGACCACCAGCACCCGGTGCATGGGGAAGAAACGATCCCGGGGCGTGCCATTCCAGTCGGGCTTGCGCTTGACGCGCAGCAGGCTGGCAGCGGCGCCCAGGGTGACGTCCTTGGCGGTGGAGGACCGGGAGTAGTCGAGCACCCTGGCGTTCATGCCACCCACCATCAGCACCTTGTCGGCGTCGGCGTAGCGGGTGGCGTACAGGTGGTACATCAGGTTGCCCGCGTCCAGGGAGGGCAAGATCAGCACATTGGCGCGCCCCACGGCGCTGTCGGGGTCGGCCAGGGCGTCTCGCAGCTTGGACTGCGCCGCGGTCATGGAGATGGCGCAGGAGATCTGCAGCTCCGCCTCGATGTGGATGGTGCCGTAGAGAGGGTCCTGCCTGGCCAGCGCAGCCAGCATGGGCGGGATGCGCTCCCCTGCTGCCCGGATGCGCTGGACCGACGGGCCCGAGGCCGAGCCCCGGGTGGAGTAGGACAGGATGGCGCCGTTGATGTGGGGCAGGACCTCCACGGGGATCAGGTCGCGGACGATCTTGCAGGACCCCACCGCGATCTGGGCCAGGGTGTCGGGGTCGGGGTCCACGTTGATGGCCACATCGGCGAACACCACGATGTTCTCGCGGTAGATCTCCTTGGGGTGGCTGTCGGGCAGGGAGAACAGCCCGGCCGCGAAGGCCTTGCGCTCGGTGTGCAGCAGCCTCAGGGCGGGCCGGAAGAACTCTCGGGAGGCGTGGGCCGCCCCGCCGAGTACACAGTCGGCGTAGCCCTGGTGTACCGCCATGCAGGAGAACATCACCGGCTCGCGCACCAAGGCGCCCACCTGCTCGTAGGGTACCGCCCAGCGGCTGCCGTGGGACAGAGCGTAGAAGGCCTCTTTCAGCTCCTCGCACAGCAGCGGGTGCTCATCGGGCTGGATGCAGCGAACCGACGCGAGGAAGCGCTTGAGGGACCCCCGCAGCTCCACCCCCTGCTCCTCGATGACCTGCCGGGCGCGATCCTCGGAGGTGACCAGCACGATGTTGCCGTGCCCGGTCAGGTGGGACGCAGCGGACAGGATCCGCGGGTCGTCTCCCTCGGGGAAGATCAAGGTGGGACGCGGCTTCGCGAGGGACTTGATCTGGTCCTCGAGCAGCGGCAGCAGACGGATCATGGTGGCTCCAGGGCAGCAGCGCGGGCAGCGCCTTCCGTGGCGGCTCCCACTATCCCACCGACCCCAGCGCACCGACGCTGGCCATCGGCCGGCGAAGAGGGCATGTGAGCAAGGTCAGGGAAGCGACATGTGTACGATCATCGCCATCCACCGCCTGCGCGAGGACCTGCCCCTGGTCGTGGCAGCCAACCGGGACGAGTTCCTGGACAGGCCCGCCAGCGGTCCCCGGCTGCTGCAGCACAGTCCCCCTGCCCTCGGCGGCATCGACCTCGAGAGGGGCGGCACCTGGATGGCCGCCAGCGCTCACGGCTTCTTCGTGGGGCTGACCAACCAGCGGCCCAGCCGCCCTCAGCAGCCGGCCCCCCGCTCCCGGGGTGAGCTGGTGCTCGAGGCCCTGGCCACCGGCAGCATCCACCGCGCCATGGGGCTCATCCACCAGCTGGACACTCGGCAGTACAACGCCTTCAACCTCTTGATCGGCGACGGAGAACGGCTGTACGTGGTCTACCTGCGGCCCGACCGACCGGTCGAGCGCACCGAGCTCGGGCCGGGCCTCCACGTGCTCACCAACGACCGCATGGGCTCGCCGCACTTCCCCAAGGCGCGGCGCGCCCGCACCCTGGTCGAGCCCCTGATCTCCCTGCCCTGGCCCATGCTGGCCCACGGCCTGCAGCGGGTACTGGCCGATCACCACCTGCCCGATCCCGGGCAGCTCCCTGCCCTGCCTCCCGGCCTGCCGCTGCCGCCGGAGGTCGCCCTCCAGCTCCAAGCCCTCTGCATCCACCTGCCCCGCTATGGCACGCGCTCGTCCACCCTCCTGGCCCTCGAGCCAGGCCGCCTGCTGCACTACCTGTACGCCGAGGGCAAGCCCTGCGAGGTGGCCTTCGAAGACCGGATGGGGCTGCTGGAGACCTGAGGGATAGGCCCGAGAGCGTCACACCGTGGGCGACGCCGGGGCCTCCAGGTCGATGCGGTGGAGGCATATGTTACACATGGTTACTTTTGGCCTGTAAGGGCCGCGGGCAGACTACGTTTGTCCAGGGCGCGCCCGCCGCCAGGAGCCTCCATGCTTCCCCTCGTCCTCGCCAGCTTGCTGACGCTCGGCGCAGCCGCCGACCCCACCGACGACCCGTCGCTCACCGCGCTGCCTCTTTGGCAGACCTTCGCCATGATCGACGAGCTCACCCCGAGGATGCGCTGGTACCGGGTGGACTACGACCAGGTCGAGCGCTGCAGCTGCCAGGTGGGGGTGCCACAGGACCCCTCCCTCGAGCCCGAGCTGCGCTGTTGGTTTCCTGGGGTCCACGCCCGCGACCGCGAGCGCATCCCCGCCGACGCCGCGGCCGGAGCGCGCCAGGCCAAGCGGGCGGTCAAGCGGAGCAGCAAGCATGACCACCAGCGAGCGCGGCGGCTGGACGTCCACTACCTGGGAACCTGGCGCAAGCTGCTGCTGCGCGATGTGGTGCTGCGCGTTTCCGGCCCACCCGACCACGCCGTCTTCACCTCCACCCGCGCTGCGTTCCGCGTGGACCCCGTGGCGGGCCTGCTGCCGCTGGAGCACACCGCCATGGGCGAACAGGAAGGGGGCACGGGTCTGCTCTGCTACAGCAGCGAGTGCACGGCCCCCGGCCTGCTGAGCTGGGCCCCGCCTCCATCGCTGGACGGGTCCTCTCCGCTGTGGGGCCTGACCTGGGAACCCGACCCACGGGCTGCGGCCGCCTGGCCGGCGCTCGAGGGGGCCGCGCTCCGGGCCGTGGCGGCCATGGACGCGGGCACCTGGAATCCAGCCGCACCCCCGGTCCGCCAGGGTCCCGGCGCCGCCTCCACCGCGGCCACCTGGACCATCACCACCTACGGCCCGGCCCAGGACGGAACGCGCACCAGCCAGCGCCTGCTGATCCCCCTGGATCTGGCGCAGGCGCAGCTGGAGCCGGTCACGGTCCACCGCGAGCTCGAGCCCTTCGGGGTCCACGTCACGGCGCGCTTCGACCTCCCCGCAGACCGGATCGAGCTGAGCGCCACGGCGAGCACCGGCGCCAGCGCCCAGGGCTCCTGGGTGCTCCCTCCGCTCGGGCTGGCGCCCCACGGAGCCCTGCCTGGGTCCACTTCTCTGGGGGTCCCCTACCAGGATCTGCAGCTCATGCTGGGCCCTGATGCCATCCCGGACTCGCTGATGGTCGCCGCCGACACCGCGCTGCACCCAGGCCCTCTGCCCCCCTCACCCGCAGGGATCCGGCTGCCCGTGGCGGCGGAGCGGCGAGGCGACCGCGTGGTCTGGACCGCATGGGAGTGGCTGGATCCCGGGCCCACCCGGGTGCTGGGCCTACGGCTCGAGGCCTGCCCAACCGACGACCCCGTGCTCGGCTGCAGCGGCCAGCTCCAGGGCGGCGCCGGGATCCCGCCGGAGCTCCTGGTGGACCTGCCCCCAGGCCCGCTGGCCATCTCCCTCGAGGTCTTCGACACCGATCGGGTCCCAGACCACCTGTGGCAACCCGCCAGCGGCGACTACCAGCGCCTGTGGAGCGCCGACTTCACGGCGGTGCCGGTCGTGCAGCCCTGACCACCCTCGCCCCCGAGCGCTGGGCTCGCGGGCGCTACACGTCGTCCAGCACGAACTCGACCCGATCGCCGGTGAGCTTGGACGCGTCGGGCTGATCGGCACAGAGCACCACCCGGTTCCGGCCCACGTCCTTTGCGGTATACAGCGCCAGATCGGCACGGCGCATCAGGGAGTAGATGTCGGGATCCGAGGGCTCGATGGTGGCAAGGCCGATGCTCACGGTCACGCGGATCTTGCGGCCGTGCCAGTCCACCTCGAGCAGCTCCACCACATGCCGCATCCGCTCGGCGGTGCCACAGGCGTCCTCGACGTCGGTCTCGGGCAGCAGCACCGCGAACTCCTCACCCCCCAAGCGGCCGAGCATGTCGCTGCCCCGCAGGCTGCCCAGGCAAGCGGTACACACCGCCTTGAGGGCCTCGTCGCCCGCGAAGTGGCCCCAGGTGTCGTTGACCTTCTTGAAGTGGTCCAGATCCAGCAGCAGCAGCGCCATGGGACGCCCATAGCGCCGGGCGCGGCGGAACTCGTGCTCCGCCCGCCGGAGCAGGCTGCGCCGGTTGGCCACGCCGGTGAGGGCGTCGGTGGTGGCCAGGAAGCGCAGGTGGCTCTCGAGCTCGTGACGCTCGGTGACGTCCTGGAAGATCACCACGGCCCCCAGCAGCCGCGAGGTGAGATCGAGCATGGGGGAAATGGAGACCTGGAAGTCGCGCAGCCCCTGGGTGGTGGGACCACGGATCTCGAGCAGCGCGCGATCGGGGGTCTGTCCGGCCAGCAGCCCATCGATGGGGGGCAGGAAAGGCACCAACTGCCGAATGTGGGCGCCGACCATGGCGCCGGGATCCCGGATGGCCGCAGCTTCTTCGGCATCCTCGACAGCAGGGGCCGATCGCTCCTCCTCGTCCTGGGAGTAGTAGGCGCTGCCAGGCCGATCGAGCCCCCCCAGCATGCGCATGGCCTCGTGGTTGAGGTTGCGCACACGGCCCATGGTGTCCAGCAGGAAGGCCGCCTGGGACAGGCTCTCGAAGACGGTGAGGTAGGCGTTCTTTTCGTTGGTGAGCGTGCGGTTGCGGTCCTGCATGTCGGCCAGCAGCTCGCTCTCGCCCGAGCGAGTCCAGGCGCGGCAGAGGGCCTGCTCGATGCGGTCGAAGAGGCGCCGCAGGATGCCCAGGATCTCAACGAGGTCCGCGCTGGCATGCAGCTGCTGCTCGAGCAGCTCCCGGTAGGCCAGCCGGTAGTACTTGAACAGGCCCAGGAACATGGGCAGGTCCACGCCCCTGGCTTGGTGGGAGTGGGTGATTCGAACCGCGAACAGCGCCAGGGGGTCGTCGTCGAGCTCGAGATTGGGACCGAGCTCCGGCGCGCCATCGTGGTAGACCAGGCCCGCCTCGAGGGCCTGGCTGAGCTCGCGCACCGTCTTGCGCCAGGCCTCTTCGAGGGTGGGCGTGTTGTTGCCGAAGCCCCGGCAGCGCACATAGTGCAACACCCGGTGGACCAACCAGTCCTCGCCCACACGCAGCTGGCGCATGAAGGTCGAAGCCCGGGCCACGGGTACCGAAATCTCACGCTGTGGAGGGGGATGAGCCATCGTTTGCCGCAGAGTACCAGACCCTGCGTCCCCTGTGCCACGTCGTAATACCGCGAGCACCCCTCGCCATGGGTCCTGATGTCAGGAACGGGCCGCCAGCAGCGGGCCGAAGAGTCTCTGCGCGTTGTCGTGGCAACACCGAGCCACGCGATCGTGGGGCTCTCCCCGCACGGCAGCCAGGGCGCGCAGGTTCACCAGCAGGTTGGCAGGCAGGTTGACCACCCTGCCCTTCCCGTCCCTGGGCACCATTGGAACCTGCAGGGCCTGCTCGCCCAGGATGGGCAGGATGTCCGGCGCGTCGGTCTCCACCAGCAGGCGATCCGCGGGCACGGCCCGGGCCGCGGCGTGGCTGCGGGTGGCCCGGTGTCGGGTGATGGTGCCCGAGAACGAGAACCAAGCCCCCAGCTCCGCCAGAGCCGGCACCAGCTCCGCTGGCCCTGAAAAAGAGTGCAACAACCAGCCGCCTGAGTGATGGCCCAGGGGCCGCAGCAGCTCGAGGACGCGACCCCACGCGCGTACGCCGTGCAGGGCCAGGGGGCGGCCCAGGTCCATGGCGATCCTGGCCTGGAGAAGCATGGCGGCCTCTTGGGCCTCTGGGCTGGCCATGCCGCCGCCACGACGTGCGAGGTCCAGGCCGGCTTCGCCCACTCCCACCCAGGGCATGGACCGCAGGCGAGCCTCGAGCCGGGCTGGCCAGCCCGCAGCGGCGCCAGCCACGAACCACGGGTGCAGCCCGATGCTGGGCAGGACCCCCGGCTGGGAGTCCGCCAAGGCCATCACGGCGTCCCACTCGGCCTCCTCGGCGGCGCAGCAGGCGAAGCCGACGACTCCCACGGAGCGGGCCTGGTGCAAGGCGGCGTCACGCCAAGGGTCGAGCCTGGGATCGTGCAGGTGGCAGTGGGCGTCGAAGTGGCGCACCGTCAGTCCGACGTCTCCAGCTCACGGTCGAGCCAGCGGTCGAGCTTGCGCCAGGTGGGCAGGAAGTCCTGAAGGTAGAGGCGCCGGACCACCACCCGCAGGTAGCCGAAGCCCAGCAGGCCCAGCAGCAGCACCACCCACAGCAGGTAGGTGAAGCGGTCGCCCGAGCCCTCGACAGCCGCCGACGGGGCGGGAGCGGGTGCCGTAGACAGGCTGCCATCGCCCGAGGCGCTGGCGCCACCCTCGCCCTCGATGACCAGCGGCGGGTCACCTTCCATGGTGCGCAGGGTGATGACCGCATCGTCCGCGGCAGGCAGGAACAAGCTGGCGCTGCCCTGAGCTTGGCCCGTGGCCGTGTCGAGCAGCGTGAAGCTGAGCTTCTGCACCCGGCGGAGATCGATGTCAGCGACCCAGATGTGATCCCCCGGGGTGTCGCCGGGCAGGCTGCCGTCGTCCAGCAGGGGCAGCAGCTCGGCGGTGCCCAGGTCGAGGCGCAGGGCTGGCGAGGCCAAGCGCAGGGTCACCTCGTCGCGCACCACGAAGCGCAGGGCGATGCGGTCGGTGACTTGGTCCTGGCCCATGGAGGGCAAGGCCGCGAGCAGGATCATCGGCAGCAGGGGCATGGGACTCCGTGGTGCTGGCGAAGAGCCTATCTACTTCTCGTGCAGGCTCAAGCTGACCATCGCCCCCGGGTCGCCGCTCTCAGCCACCCAGGGCGCAGCGGAGACCCGCGCGTGGAAGGGCAGGTTCAGGTGGGGACGGGGCAGGATGGGGCCGATTCGCCAGGGCACGGCGCGCCCTTGGGTGTTCTTCACCATCAGGGCGCCGCCCACCAGTCCGGCGGTGGAGCCCACCAGGCTGCCCGCCGCGGCCGCGTCCAGATCGGGCGAGGCGATGATGCCCACCATGGCACCCACGGCGCCGCCCAGCAGGCCCATGCTGTCCACCACACCCACCGCGCGCCAGCTTGGATCCCAGTCGCCGCTGGCCATCGCCGCGGTGCCCACCAGCCCGAGGTTGCCGGTGACCAGGGTCGCCAGCCAGTGTTGCTCGGGCTTCAGGCCCGCCAGGTGGCCGCCCCAGGCGCCGTACCAGGTGCCCCAGGCGCCTCCGGACCCGACCATGACCGACTCCGGGAGGCTGAATTCCGTGAGCGGCCCCATGGCCCCAGCCATGAGCGTGCCCGCGCCGGCGATGGCCAGGCCCATGCCAGCGGCCTGGCTCTCGGGCAGCCCTGGATTGGCCTGCTCGATGAACAGGCCCCAGCCCGCGCCCTGGTACAGGGCCCAGGTCTCGATGGTGCCCATCAGCAGCGCGTCACTGGGGGTGATCTCGTAGTTGGGGGCCACCGCGGCGCCCAACACCTGCCCGCCGATGCCCCCCAACAACATGGGGGCCACCATGGCGCGGCTGGGGCCATCCACCCCCAGGGCCATGGGCACGCCCGCACCCACCGCCGCCCCCGCGCCCGCGCCGCCCAGCTGCAGCAGCACACTGCGGGGGTTCAGATCCATGTGGGGTGAAAGCAGCAGGCCCGCGACCGTGCCGGCCCCCAGGCCCATGCGCATCCCACCCAGGACCTGCTGGGGGTCCGGATCGTCCGTGAACAGGAAGGGGCTCCACAGGCCGATCCAGGAGGCGTGGCCCAGGGTCATGCCCATCACGCCGGGGTCCACCTCGAGGCCCTGCCGAGCGGCCAGCGAGCTGCCCACCATGAAGGCCCCACCGCCCAGCAAGCCCAAGCCCGAGCGCAGGTTGCGATCATCGTCGACGTCCAGCTCGGCCATATCGGCGATGCCACCGCCCACCTGCCAGCCGGCGAAGGTGGAGATGTCCACCAGCAGCAGATCCCGACCGGGCGGCGAGGTCTTCATCAGCCCGCCCACCGCGGTGCCCGCCGCGGCGCCGAGCACACCCGAGGCCATGATGCGCTCCCACTCCAGCTCAGAGCCGACCGGGATGAGAGTAGAGGCCAGCATGCCGCCGGACCAGGCACCCAACAGGCCCGAGGAAGAGATCAGGGTGCTCTGATCCAGGCTGATCTCGTCCGGCCGCAGCAGGACCATGCCCAGGGCGCCAGCGCCACCACCCAGGTAGAGCCCTTGCCCCGCGGCCTGGCCATCGCCGACGATGCCGCCCATGGCCACGCCCACGGCGGACCCCATGCCGCAGGAGTACACCCACAGCAGCGGCATGCCGTTGCGCCACAGCCGCCCGTCGTCGTAGCGACGGGGGCCAGGTGCCGGCGCAGCGGGCTCGACCAGCGGCGCAGCGGGCTCGACCAGCGGCGCAGCGGGCTCGACCAGCGGCGCAGCGGGCTCGAGATCCTCGGTGCTACCCCACACCAGGGGCTCGGCATCCGGAGCCTGGATGGGCTCGTCGTCGGAGGGAGGCTCGTCGGCTGTGGCGTCCTGCGCCACGGCCATGGAGACCCCCAGCAGGGTCAACAAGGTCAGTGCGGTCATGTGAAGCCTCGCCGTCCGTACCCGGCTGAACCTACCACGGAAATCTCCACACCGCGCCACACGCGGCGGCTCTGGACAGGCTTCCCGGCGGTGGCGTATACCAAGGCAGCCGCGCCACCGTCTCGGCTCCCGCACGAGGGTGTTCCCAGATGAGCAACCCCAACCAGCCAGCCGCACCCTCGCGCTGGCAGCGCCTGTTCCCCTTCCTGGCATGGCGAGACGGCTACGACGGTCGGGCGCTGCGCCAGGACATCGTGGCTGGCATCACCGTCGCCGTGGTGCTGATCCCCCAGAGCATGGCCTACTCCCTGCTGGCGGGACTGCCGGCCCACCACGGCCTCTACGCCGCGCTGGTGACTCCCGTGGTGGGAGCACTCTGGGGCAGCCTGCGACAGCTGGCCACCGGCCCACACGCCATCGTCAGCCTGCTGGTCCTCACGACGCTGTCGGCCCACGCCGAGCCAGGGAGCCCGGCCTACGTGAACCTGGCCTTCCAGCTCGCAGCCATGGTCGGCGTGGTCTACCTGCTGCTGGGAGCGTTTCGGCTAGGCGCCGCCATGTCCTTCGTCTCCAGCTCCACGGTCAAGGGCTTCAACGCCTCGGCGGCGCTGATCATCATCTGCACCCAGCTGCCCCACCTGCTGGGGGTGCCTGTGCAGGGCAGCAGCAGCGCCATCGCAGGCCTGATCCACACCGCGCGGCAGATCCCCGCCATCAGCCTACCCACCTTGGGGATCGGGCTGCTGGCCTTCGCCTTGATCTACGGCGTCAAGCGCCGCTACCCCAAAGTCCCCGCCGCCCTGATCGCGGTCTCGGCGCTGGCCACCCTGGCCTGGGCGCTCGGGCTGGAACACCACGGGGTCCAGGTGATCGGCGCCCTCCCCCGAGGCCTGCCCCTGCCATCCCTCCCCACCGTTCGGCTCGATCTCGTCCCGCCACTGCTGGGCCCGGCGTTCGTCATCGCCCTGGTGGGCTTCACCGGGACCTACTCCATCGGGCGCGCCGTCTCGGAACAGACCCACCAGAAGGTGAACGTCAACCAGGAGCTGCTGGGCCAGGGGCTGGCGAACCTGGCGGGTGCCTTGTTCCGCGGCTTCCCGGTGAGTGGCTCCTTCTCCCGCACAGCGCTGGGCTTCTCGGTTGGGGCGCGCACCGGCGTCGCGAGCGTCGTGGCGAGCCTTGTGGTGCTGCTGGCGCTGATCTTCCTGGCACCCGCTCTGGGCTACATCCCGCGCGCAGCCCTGGCCGCGGTGGTGATCGCCGCGGTGCTGCTGCTGTTCCACCCCGTCGAGGTCTTCGCCTTGTGGCGCAAGAACCGCCATGACGGCGTGGTGGCGGTGACCGTCTTCGCCCTGGCCCTGGTCTTGAAGCCCGACTACGCGCTGCTCATCGGCGTGATCGTCTCCCTGGCGCTGTTCCTGTGGAGATCGATGCACCCTCGGATCGTGCAGGTCACCAAGCGCCCGGGCGAGCCGGTGTTCGTGAACCACGCCTTGGATGGCCTGCCTCTCTGCCCGCAGCTGTGCATGGTGCGCATCGACACCGCCATCTACTTCGCCAACGCCGAGTACACGGTGGAGCAGGTGCTGGCAGTGCTGGACGGCCAGGAGGGAGCGGTGCGGCACCTGGTCCTGGACATGAAGGGGGTGGGCTTCATCGACATCACCGGCGCCGAGGAGCTCAGCCGCATGGTGCACGAGCTGAAGGGACGCCGGGTAGGCCTGGCGATGGTGGGGCTGCACCTTCCGGTCCAGAAGATCTGCGCAGCGGTGGGCCTGATCGAACAGATGGGGCCCGAGCGCCTGTTCGTGAGCTACCAGGACGCCGTGGCCACCTTGGTCTCCAGCATCGACCTCGATCTGTGCCGCGAACGCTGCCCACACCGGGTCTTCGATCCCTGCGCCGAGCTGAAGACCCCGATGGGATCGGGCGCCTAGCGCTCGTCGATGAACACTCGCCGCTTGCGGCCCACGCCGGCCTGCTGCAGCGCATCGATGGCCTGGGGCTCCACCACCGTGAGCGTCGGGGTGACCTTGAGCGCCCCCTGCAGCCGAGCGCGCAGGCCGGACGATGGATCCTCGCCCTCCCGCAGCGCCAGCTTGATCTCCAGGCTGTCGCTAAGGGCGCCGTCGGAGCGCGCCACCAGCACGTAGCCGTACAGACCGGGCTCGGCGTCCAGCACCCGCTGCACCGCCGCCGGGTAGACCGTGGTGCCCTTGAGCTTGAGGGCCTGGTGCTTGCGACCCACGATGGGGCCCAGCCGGGGGGTCTGCAGGCCGCAGCCACAGGGCCCGGGCAGCAGGGCCGCGATGTCGCCGGTGCGGTAGCGCAGCAGCGGCAGGGCCTCGACGCCGAGGGGGGTGGCCACCACCTCGCCCAGCTCACCGGGAGGCACGGGCTGGTCCCGCTCGTCCAGGATCTCCACATGCAGCAGCGAGGGGTGCAGGTGCCCGCCCGCGCCCTGCGCACACTCGCAGGTGGAGGCCGCCAGCTCGGAGATACCGTAGCTGCCATGCAGCCGGGCGCCCCAGGCCGCCGCAGCGCGGGCCGCCAGGGGCGTGGGCGCGAGATTCGGGCCCCGCACCGGCTCACCGATGCACACCAGGCGTGTCACCGAGCTGGTCCTCAGATCGATGCCCTGGCCTGCCGCCCAGTGGGCCGTATGCTCGAAGAAGCTGGGCACGCCCACGATGGCGCTGGGGGCCAGGCGCTGCACCATGTCCACCAGCAGCGCCGGCGAGCCGCTGCCCACCCGCGCCACCGAGGCGCCCAGGGCGCGCAGGCCCATGAAGTAGGCCAGCCCCGCCATGAAGCACCGGTCCAGGGTGACCGCCACCAGCACCGTGTCGGCCGCCGCCAGGCCCGCGCAGGTGAAGCTCAGGCGCTCGTTCTCGGCCAGGCGCTGCAGGTCGGCCTCGGTCATGGGGCAGAGGGTGGGCTCGCCCGAGGTGCCGCTGGTGGTGGAGATGTCCACCACGGCCGCCTGGGGCACGGCCCAGAGATCCCGGCCCGCGGCCGCCAGGTCGTGCTTGCTGGTGGTGGGCAGGAACCGCAGATCCGCTACTCCGCGCACTGAATCCGGACGCACCCCCGCCGCCTGCAGGCGCGCGCGGTTCCAGGGAGAGTGTTCGAGGGCCCAGTCCACCGCCCGTGACACGCCACCGTCCAGCAACGCCTGGATGGTGGCAGGGCTCAGGGCCCCCTCGTCCACGCGCGGGATGCGCATCAGCCAGCTCGGCGCAGGGGCAGCAAGGCCGCCTGCAGGGCGGGGCTCTGCAGCACGCCCACCACCCGGTCGATGTCCTCGAACAGAGGCCGATCCTCGGCCACGGCGGGAGAGACCGCCCGCACGGCCTGGTACAGGGTGCGGAAGTCCGTGCCCAGGATCCGGTCGGTGTCGTCCCGCAGATCGGCGGCCTGGCACAGGGCGATGGCCTGGATGGCGGACAGCTTCCACACCAGGGGCAGCACCCGCCGGGTCCAGCGGGCCGCGTGGGTGCCCATGCTCACCACGTCCTGGTTGTTGGCGTTGGTGGGGATGGTCTGGACGCTCGCCGGGGTGGCCAGCATGCGGGCCTCGGCCGCCAGAGAGGTTGCCAGCAGCTGGCACCCCATCAGGCCGGAGTTCAGCCCAGGAGCGCCGCCGCTGAGCATGGGGGGAAGCCCCCGGCTGTAGCGCCAGTTGACCAGCTGCTCGAGCTGGCGGTCCAGCAGCAGGGCCAGCTTGACCAGGCCCAGGCGCAGGTAGTCGGCCACCATGCTGACGTGCTGGCCGTAGAAGTGGCCCGCATGGATCACCATCTCGTGGTCCGGGAAGATCAGCGGGTTGTCGGTGGTGGCGTTCAGCTCGTCCACCACCACGCGCTCGATGTGCCACAGGGCGTCCTGGAAGGCGCCCAGCACCTGGGGCACGCAGCGCAGGCTGTAGGGGTCCTGGATCTCGACGCCCGCTTCGACCGGCTTGGCGTCGGTGCCCCAAGCATGGCGCTCGATGAGCTGATCGTAGGCGGGGTGGGTGCGCAGGTGGGTGGCGATGCGGTGGGCCACCTGGCGCTGGCCTTTGTGGTTGCGGGCCCGGTGGGTGAAGGCGCACAGCACCTCGGGCGCTCCGCTGTGTACCTGGAACAGGCAGGCGCTGAGCAGCTCGGACCAGCCCAGCAGCTGCTTGGACTCGGCCACAGACAACCCCGTGGTCCCGGTCATGACCGAGGTGCCGTTGACCAGGGCCAGGCCTTCCTTGGCCTGCAGCACCGCGGGCTCGAGCCCCGCCGCGCGCAGGGCGTCCGCGGCGGGCAGGCGCTCTCCCTCGGCGTCGCGCACAAAGCCCAGGCCCACGATGGAGCGGGCCATGTGGGCCAGGGGAACGAGATCCCCGCTGGCGCCCACCGAGCCTTCTTGGGGGATCTCGGGCAGCAGGCCCGCGTTCATGGCGGCCAAGGCCAGGTCGAGGACCTCCGGCCGGATGCCCGAGTGGCCTCGACACAGCGAGTTGCAGCGGGCCACCACGATGGCCCGGGTCTCGAGGGGGGAGAACAGCTCACCCTGCCCAGAGGACAGGTGATGCAGCAGGTTGAGCTGGTGCTGGGCCAGGTCTTCCTGGCTCACCCGGTGGGCGCTCAAGGGCCCGAAGCCCGTGTTGATGCCGTAGATGGCACGGGGCTCCGCGGCCAGGCGGTCCACGTAGGCGCGGCAGCGCAGCATGGCGGGGCGAGCGGACTCGGCGAGCTGGCACTCTTCCCCCTGAGCGGCCGCCCAGAGGG
This sequence comes from uncultured Pseudomonadota bacterium, assembly GCA_937912125.1. Classification (GTDB taxonomy): domain Bacteria; phylum Myxococcota_A; class UBA796; order UBA796; family JAFGLY01; genus CALDOK01. The sequence continues at coordinate 4,306 of CALDOK010000095.1, read as the reverse complement.
AGTCGATGGCGAGGTCTTTGCCGGTGAGGTCGAGCATGGTGGCGGAGTCGCTCCAGGGATGAGGGGGCCCGAATAATCAGCTGGGCAACGCGACGCCCCGATCCCGACGCAGCCCGTGGCGCACCCCACCGCCGGCCGGCGTTACACTCGGGTCATGCTGCAGAAGTTCCAGGCCCTGGCCGAACCATTCTGCGCCCAGGCGCGCGCGGGCCAGACCACCAAGGCCCGACAGGTCGCAGGCGTCGCGCACTCCGCCGAGCGTTCCTGAGCCATGCGCCGACCGACCCCCCTCCTCGGCCTCACCCTCGCCGCCTGCATCCCGACCACCCGGCAGGACACCCAGGACTACGCCTGCTACGAGCTGGTCAACGGCAACGCCGAGCTGGGGGATCTGACCGGCTGGAAGACCGACGCTGAACACGCGGTGGCCGCTGTGCGAGCCCAAGAGCAGAGCGACAGGACCGTCACGCCCAACGGGGGGGAGTGGTTCTTCTCCTTCGCCGTGGCGGCCGGAGCGCAGGCCGGGCTGGTGCAGGCCTGCAGCCCCGCCCCCCAAGCCGCCGGCTGCACCCTGACGGGCAGGGTTCAGACCGAGGGCCTGGGGGACGCCGCCGACCATGGCGTGGCCGCGCTGCGCTTCCTCGACGGCGTGGGGCTGACGCTGGCCGAGTTGATCTCCGACGACCTCACCACCGGCAGCCTGATCTGGCGCCGCTTCGATCTCCGGCTCGACGTCCCCCCTGGCGCCCAGGAGATCCAGGTCTCCCTCACGGGGACCGCGGTCCAGGGCGACACCGTCAACGTGTACTGGGACGATCTGGCCCTGCACTGCGACGACGGGTTGAGCGGGGCGTCCTGAGCGCCGCTCAGGGCTGGATCAGCTGGTCTTCCCACTGGGCGTAGAACAGCCGCATGATCTCGGGCTGGTTCAGGATCAGAGCACCCTCGTGGTCCGTGAACACCTGCCGCGTACGCCCGGTGGCCAACAGAGACTCGTCCGACCCCCGCCGCACCTCGTAGCTCAGCTCCACCACGGCCCGATCGGTGGCGTGCAGCCGAGTGACCACGGTGAGCTCGTCACCGAAGCGGGCGGGCTGCAGGTAGTCGCAGCTGACGTGGACCACCGGAGCCACCAGGCCCGCAGCCCTGACGTCCTGGTAGCCCAGGCCGTACTCCTCGCCGAAGGCCTCGCGGCCGAACTCGAAGTAGCTGATGTAGTGGCCGTGCCAGACGACATGGATGGAGTCCACGTCCTGGAAGCGCACCCTGAGGTAGGCGCGGTGCTCGAGGTAGGGGCCGAGCTCCTCCCGGCGACGACGGCGGACGCTCATGCGCGCTCCAGCAGGCAGGCGGTGGCCACCGCGGGCCGGTCCTGCGCTGGAGCGTCGAGCCCCAGGGCCACCAAGCGAGTGGCACGGCCCCGGCGGATCAAGCGCGCCGCCTCCTGTTCCGCTCGATCCATGGGCGCCACCAGGACCACCGGCGGGCCCCGCAGGTCCCAGAGGATGGCGGCCTCGGCGGCCGGGGCGCCGGGCACGGTGTAGACGAAGTCGAGCCGGGAGGCCTGGGCTGCGCCCCGCTCGACCAGCCGCTGGTGGTAGCGCAGATCCACTCCGCGGCAGTTGGCCGGCGACGCCAGCACCAGGCCGGTATCGACCGGCGGAGGCTGCCCGAGCTGCGCGAAGAGCCGCTGCAGCACCACCATGCCGGTGCGCACGTAGCGGTTGAGGCGCTTGAACCGCTCCGGCGAGTCGGGCCACAGCTGGTTCCAGTCGATGCTGCCGGATGGCAAGGCCAGCTCGGCACGCGCCACCACGCGGGTGGCCACGGCGGGCCGACGGGCGGGCGCCGGCGACTGGGGCAGGCCCAGGATCAAGGCCGCGTTGCTGCCTCCGAACGCCGAGGAGCTCGACAGGGCCACGCTGGGCCGGGGTGCCGGCACGGGGGGCGGCATGAAGGGCAGATCCTCGGCGATCACCGCGGGCGCAGGAGGCTGCACGCCCCGCTGCAGGGCGCCTACCAGCACCGCGGCCTCGATGGCGCCCGCGGCGCCCAGGGTGTGGCCGATGGCATGCTTGACCCCGTGGAAGGCCACAGCGCGATCCCCGAAGACCCGCCGCATGGCGTGGGCCTCCATGGCGTCGTTGAACACCGTGCCTGTGCCATGCAAGGACACCATGTCGACGGCGCCGGCCTCGAGCCCAGCGTCTTCCAGGGCGGCGGCCATGGCCGCCGCGGCTCCCCTGCCGCCGCGATGGGGTGCAGAGATGTGGGTGGCGTCGGCCGCCAGCCCCGTGCCGAGCAGCTGCGCCAGGGCGGTGGCTCCCCGGGCGCCCGCCGCTGCAGCGGGCTCGAGCACCAGCACCGCGGCGCCCTCGCCCAGGGTCAGGCCGTCGCGCTGAGGATGGAAGGGCCGGCCGCCGTGCAGCGACAGGGCTCCCAGGCCGTTGAAGCCCGCGTGGATGTACAGAGACAGGGCATCCACCCCGCCCACCAGGACCATGGGGGCCAGGCCTTCTTCGAGCCAGCAGGCAGCCGAGGCGAAGGCCGCGGTGCCCGACGCGCAGGCCACACTGATGGTGGCGCAGGGCCCTTCGAGTCCCAGCGCCGCGGCCAGCGCCAGGGTGGGCGCATCCCGCCCGCAGCCCTGCTCGGAGACAGGCTGCCCGGCCAGCTCTCCTCGATGCCAGCGCTCCCAGGGACCCGAGATGTTGCCGCTGGAGGTGCCGATGATCAGCCCAGCGCCGACGGGTACACCGTCCAGCCCAGCCTGGGCCAGGGCTTGCCCGGCCGCGTCCAGCAGCAGCGTCTCGGCCGGCCGCTGGCGTTCGAGCCCCGCCACGGGAGCGCAGCGTGGTCGGGACAGCCCCTCCCCTGGGTAGGGCGGCGCGTCGGCGAAGGCGTCACCGCCAGCGTCCAGCAGGCCGAGCAGAGGCACGAGGCCGCGGCCTGCGGCGCTGACGACACCCACTCCGGTGATGATGAGCTTCACTCGCTCGACTCCAACAGCGCGCCCACGGTGACAGGCTCGAGGCCCAGAGCTCGCAAGTCCTGCAAGATAACGGGCAGGGCGGTCCTGGCGGCGCGAGGGCCCTCGTGCAGCAGCAGGATGTCCCCGGCCATGGCCACCGCACAGGCCTCGCGCAGCGCCTGGGGGCTGGCGCCAACCCCATCGCCGGTGCGCAGGGAACACCAGACCAGCCGCAGCTCGGTGCGAGCCAGCGCGGCGCCCAGGCGGGGGCTGAGCACTCCGAAGGGAGGTCGGTACCAGCGCGGACGCTGGCCGCAGAGGGCCTGGATGCGATCCTGACCCGCGATGAGGTCCGCGGCGCCCCGCGCGGGCGCGGCGAAGACCAGGCGCGTGTCGTGGCTCGGGCCGTGCAGCGCGACCTCGTGCCGCTCGGCGATGGCCCGCAGCAGCTCGGGGTGCTGCTCGGCGCGGTCCACCAGGACGAAGAACGTGGCCCGAGCCCCAGCCGCATCCAGGGCCGCCAGCAGCGCCGGCGTGGACTCGGGGTCGGGACCGTCATCGAAGGTCAGGGCCACCCTGGGCTTCACGGCGGGCCCGCGGCAGGTGGCCGGGGCGTAGACCTCGAGCCGAGGCCAAGCCGATGCTGCCACCAACCACGCCAGGATCAGCAGCGCGGCCGCGACCGTCAAGAAGACGGCCCCCGCGGGCGGCAGCCAGCCGATGCGCAAGGCACCCACGCCCACGAGGACGAGGGACGAGGAGCCGACGGCGACAGGCAGGAGGGTACGCATCGTGGCCCGCTATCCCGAAACACCACCCGACTCCCACCCCGTCTCCCCGAGGTCCAGCGCCGGGCGTCGGTCTACGCCCACATCGCCGCGTCGGGTGCCGTTTCTGGCGCTCGCGTGTACGGCGCGCTAGCTTTGGCGGGCAGGTGGTGTCCCGCACTTCGGGCCCCCGCGCTGCAATCGACAACTGGCACAGCTCGACGGCTGTGCGCAAACCTGGAAGAGACTGGAATGTCCAAGAGACTGTTCGTAGGCGGCCTGGCCTGGGCCACGGATGACACCGCCCTGAGAGAGGCCTTCGAGGCCTACGGTGAAGTGACCGACTGCCGTGTCATCACCGATCGCGACACCGGCCGCTCCCGCGGCTTCGGCTTCGTCACCTTCACCACCGAGGAAGACGCACAATCGGCCATGGACGCCATGAACGGCGCCGAGCTCGACGGTCGTTCGCTGCGCATCGACCTGGCGCAAGAGCGCCAGGGCGGCGGCGGCGGTGGTCGCGGTCGCGGCGGCGGCGGCGGCGGTGGCTACCGCGGCGGCGGTGGCG
>CALDOK010000094.1 GCA_937912125.1 uncultured Pseudomonadota bacterium | reverse complement strand
GCTTCTTAGCCCTCTTCCAGGGACCGCGCTAGCTTGCCCGTGAATACGGCGGGCTGATGGACGTGGGACTCGTGTGCCTCGAACCCAGTGGCGAAGACTCCGCAGCCTTGGTTGACATGGTCCACGGTGTCCGGGGTGGATTGCGCACGGATTCGATGCAGGCCGAAGAGCTGGACAGGTAGCTTCGCGGGCGTCGCGAGCTGCCAGATGAGGTTTTCGTGGACCACGTCGGGGGAAGGGGTCTCTCGGGCGGCGGTGACGATGGGAATCAAGAAGCTGGGATAGACAAACCAGAAGCCGTAGCCGCGGATCATCTCCAAGCAGTGATTCCGCCTCAGGATGCGCTCCCTCGCCTACGCGTCGGCCTTGATGATGAGCTCGGCGGAGATCATGCCGCTCTGGTAGATGGTGGGCAGGCCGCTGCCGGGGTGGGTGCCACCGCCCGCCAGGTAAGTGCCGGGCAGCCCCTCGAAGGCGTTGTGGGGCCGCATCCACAGCATCTGGTCGATGGTGTGGGCCAGGTTGAACACGGCGCCCTGGTACACGTTCCGGTCTTGTTCCCAGTCCCCGGGGGTAGTGGCGGCCTCGATCTCGATGTGCTCGCGCAGATCAGACAGACCTGCCCGCTGAACGAGCGCGTCGACCACCCGGTCGCGTAGGGCGGGGCCCTGCTCGGCCCAGTCGATGCCGGAGCGATTGTTGGGCACCGGCACCAGGATGTACAGGGTGCTCTTGCCCTCGGGGGCCAGGGTGGGGTCGGTCTTGCAGGCGTTCTGGACGTAGAACGAGAAGTCGTCGGACAGCTTCAGCCCGTGGGCGATGTCGTGGACGTTGGCCTGGTAGTCTTGTGCGAAGAAGATGTTGTGGTGGGGGATGTCGTAGACCTTGCCCACGCCCAGGTACAGCATGTAGATGGAGCAAGACAGGCCGGCCTTGTCGAGCTTGGCGGGGCCCCACGCCCGCAGGTGCTCGGGCGCCACCAGCTCGTTCATGGCGTAGCCGAAGTCCGCGTTGCAGAGCACGTGATCGGCCCGCTCGACCTGGCCGTCGACGCGGACACCCCGGGCTCGGCCCTGCTCGACGACGATCTCTTCCACGGCCTTGCCCAGGTGGATGGTCCCGCCCTCTTCCTCGACCACCTTGGCCATGGCGTGGCAGACGCGGTTCAGCCCGCCGATGGGGTGATGGATGCCGCCGGCGTGTTCGATGTAGGAGATCATCGAGAAGGTGGCGGGGCAGTCCCAGGGAGACATGCCCAGGTACTTGGCCTGGAAGGTGAAGGCCAGCTTGAGCGGGTCCGACCCGAAGTAGCTGCCCAGGTGCGAGTAGAGATCCTTGTGGGCATCGAGGTAGGGCAAGGCCTTGAAGAGCCGCCACCGCGCGTAGTCGAAGATGCTGCCGTAGGGAACCTGCAGGCAGGGGACCATGCGCTCGAGCTTGGTCTTCTCGTAGGCCAGAAAGCGCTGATAGCCCTCCCACTCGCCAGGGAAGAGCTCGTCCATCTGGGCCTTCATGGCGGCCTCGTCATGGGTGGGCAGGAACTCCTTGCCGTCACCGTAGATGAGGCGGTAGAGCGGATCCACCTGGCGGATGTCCACGTAGTCCGACACCTTGCGGCCGGTCTTCTCGAAGGCTTCCTCGAGGATCCACAGCATCATCAGGAACGTGGGGCCGATGTCGAAGGTGAAGCCCCCGTCGAGCACGAGGGCGCCGTTGCGGCCCCCCACCTCGTCGCGCTTCTCGTAGACGTCCACCTGGTAACCGCGGTGGGCGAGGATCATGGCGGCGGTGAGCCCGCCGGGGCCGGCACCGATGACGACAACGCGCTTCTTGCTCATGGATAATCCCATTTCAACTTTGGTTCAGGAGGTCATAGGCGTGGAGCTTGTCGGCCACCAGCTGGCCGCAGAGGGTCACCATGGGGGTGCCGCCCCCAGGGTTCACGCTGCCGCCGACGAAGAACAGGTTGGGGTGGGTCTCGCTCTGCTTGGGCGCCTTGAGGGCGTAGTTCTTGGTGCGGTGCGTGAGCACGCCGTAGATGGCGCCCTTGTTGGAGCGGTACATGCGCTCGATGTCGTCGGGTACCAGCACGTGCTCGGTGACGGTGTGCTTGCGCAGGTCTGTGAGCCCCATGCGCTCGAGCTTCTCGTACACCCGCTCTTTCAAGGCGGCGTAGTCGGCCGGCCCGAAGGGCGGATCCTGGATGGGGGGGATGTGAGGCAGGATCTTGATGACCGAGTGGCCTGGTGGTGCGATGTCGGGGTTGGTGACCGAGGCGGACACCAGGTAGATGGTGGGGTCATCAGGGAGCTGCTTGCGGCGATGGATGCAGTCCAGGAAGCCCTCGAGATCGTGCGAGAAGAAGAAGTTGTGGTGCTCGAGCTGGGGGTAGATCCGGTCCACGCCCAGGTGCACCACCAGCCCCGAAGCGGCGGGCTCGAAGCGCTTCTCGTAGCGCTTCATCAACCTGGGAGGAGTGTCCAGCAGCTCGCGGTAGGCTGGGATGACCTCCATGTTGCTGACCACGAAGTCCGCCTCGTGCGCGCTGCCGTCGGACAGGCGCACCCCCGTGACGCGCCCGGCGTCGGTGTCCAGCCCCACGACCTCGGCGTCCAGCTGCACCTCGACCCCCAGCTCGTCGAGCAGGCGTTCGTAGCCCCGGGCCAGGTTGTACATCCCGCCGCGCACATACCACAGCCCCCAGCCCAGCTGCGAGTAGGGCAGCAGGTTCATGAGCGCGGGCGCGTCGAAGCAGGACGAGCCCACGTACTTGATGAAGAAGCCCAGCATGTCCTGTAGGTGGGGCTCCTTCACGCGCTTGGCGATGCCGCCCGCCATGGTGGCCACCAGGTCGGGACCCGCGAGAACCCCCGGCAGACCGCTGCCCGAGAGCACCTCCATGATCCCGTCCGCGCCCCGATCCATGTAGGCCTTCTGGCTGAAGCGCATCAGGGACCGTGAGTACTCCATGAAGGACCACCAGCCCGCGCTGTCGGGCCCGAGCTTGGCCAGCTCGGCCTCCATGCGGGCCATGTCCGAGTGCAGGTCCACCCTGACGCCGTCTTCCCAGAAGCAGCGCCACTGGGGCTGGAGCTCGTCAAGCTGGACGTAGTCTTCCATCCGGACACCTGCGCGCTCGAAGGTGGCCCTGAAGAGCTGGGGCAGGATGATGATGGAGGGCCCCAGATCGAACTCGAAGCCGTCCTGCTGCAGCAGGTTGAGCTTGCCGCCGATGCGCGGGTTCTTCTCGAAGATGCGCACCTGGTAGCCCTGGGCGGCCAGGCAGGTGGCCGCGGAGAGGCCGCCCAGACCTGCGCCGATGACGATCACGCGCTTGTCACTCATGTGCATCCTCTGAAGACCCCCTGTTCGGGTTGTCGCGCCTACCCTTCCACGCCAGGCGTCGCCCTGTCCACCGCAGCGCCAACGCGTACCACTGGATCGAGAGGAAGAACGCCACACCCACCGGATGGAGCATGGCGCCCAGGAGGGACTGCTCGAACCGGAGCGCGCCGAGCAGGCGAGGTGTCCACGCGGCCAAGGCTGCGATGAGGACCATCACCGCGGCGTGGGTCGGGAGCCAGGGTGTGATGGGGAGCAGCAGAAAGGGCGCCAGCTGGCCCAGGCCGAGCATCAGGCTGAAGGGCACGATGAGCGTGGGCGATCCGATCCCCTCGTCGGCGTTCTTCGCGAAGCCGCGCCAGACCTCGGCCGTGGAGCCGTACATCTTGCAGCGGGCCACCTGGGTGGCATCGAACAGATCGGTGCGGAGCCCCGCCTGGCGAAACACGCGGGGCAGGGCGATCCCGTCGTGCCGGCTGGCTCGGATGGCGCGGTGGCCCCCTGCCTGCAGGTACGCCTCGCGGTCTGCCACGAAGAGCTGCCCAATGCCGGAGGCGTAGGCCGGGTGGGTGCTGCGTCGCATGCGCCCCAGGGGGAGGAACCCCAGCAGCACGAAGTGGATCAGCGGCACCACCAGCTTCTCACCGAGGCTGTCGGTGCGCTGCCTGGGGGCCCCGCTCGCCAGCGACGCTCCACCGCGCTGCATGAAGCTGGCCATGCGGGCCAGCGCTGTGGGAGCCAGCGTCACGTCGGCGTCCATGAAGACCAGCAGGTCGTGGCGCGCCAGGCCAGCCAGCACCCAGCAAGCGTGCTGCTTGCCGTTCCAGCCTGCTGGCAAGACAGGGGCTGGCTCGAGCCGCACGCGGTCGTCCTCGGCCGCCAGCCCTAGGACGATGCTCGGGGTGGCGTCGCTGGAGTGGTCGTCCAACACGACGACCTCCAGCACGGCGCCCTGGTTGTCCAGGACGCTGCGCACGGCGGCCTCGATGTTCGCCTCTTCGTCGCGCGCGGGGATGAGCACCGAGACCGAAGGAGCTCTGCTG
>CALDOK010000093.1 GCA_937912125.1 uncultured Pseudomonadota bacterium | reverse complement strand
GCCCGACACCCCACGGGTTGGTGGTGATGCGCGCCGCCCGGAGTCACCACCAGGCACCTGAGTGCCCGACACCCCACGGGTTGGTGGTGATGCGCGCCGCCCGGAGTCACCACCAGGCGCCCCGGGCGCTGGGCCTTCCACAGCGCAGGGGTCTGCGGAGGCACCCCTTAGAAGACCGGCACGGGCAGCTCGAGGCCCACGATCTGGTACTGAGCGCGCAAGACGTCGAGCAAGGCCTGGCAGGGCTCCGACGCGATGGAGCCCGTCGCCGCGGCGGCCTCGATGTCGGCGTCGGCGGGCAGGCTGATCTCGCCCTCCTTGCCCTGCTTCCTGGCCTGCTGGGCCAGCCGCTCCACGGTCACCGAGAAGAAGGCCCGCAGGATGTCCCGCTGGCCGGCGTCCACGGTGGGTGTGGCGGTGGGCGCGGCCGCTGGCTCCCCCTGGCTGGGGGTGGTCGGCGCTGCGGCATCGGTGGTGGGCGCCACAGAGCCCATGTTGGCGGCCAGATCCGGGAAGGGCATGTTCACGGCCTGGTAGCCGGCCTGCAGCTTGGCGATGACCGCCTGGCAGAGCTCCGAGGCGAGGCTGCCGGCGGCGACACAGGCCTGCAGCTCGACGTCGCTGGGGAGCAGCTGGACGGTGTCGAGCCCGAAGTCCGTGGCGGCCTTGCGCAGGGGGTCCACGGTGGCGCTCAGCACGGTCTCGAGGGAGCTCACGCCCCCCGCGGGCGCGCCGGGGCTGGCGGTGGCGACGGTGGGCAGCGCGCCGCTGTGCTTGGCGGTGGTGGCCCCGGGGACCACGCCCGCTGTGGGCGCCGCCTGGGTGCTGGCGACGGGCTGCGCGGGGGCAGGGGCCGATCCCTGACGCACCAGCAGCGCCACCAGCAGCAGGGTGTTCACCCCGAGCACGACCAGGGCGGCGATCACCAGCTTGACGAGCAGAGCGTCCCGCTTGGTTCGACGCATGAGGCCTCCTGGAGGGTTCAGGGCGAGGGGTCGGGGGGCGAGGGGGGCGCCTCACGGCGGGCGCCGAGCTCCTTGTCTATCGCGCGACGCACGGCGCGGCGCACCCAGGCGAAGAGCAGCACGAACAGCCCGACGTTGAGCCACACCAGCATCCACAGGTTGCCGCCGCCCCCCGAGCCGCTGTCGGAGCCGCCGCCGCGCATGTCCAGCTCCTCGACCAGGGCGATGGCTGGAGATCCGTGGCGGGTGCGCAGCCGCACGGTGGTGCTGTCGCTGGCGGGCAGGGGCGCGTCTACGGAGCCCAGCAGGGTGTCGCCGTCGCGCACGGTGATGACCACCCGCGGGTTCCGCACCACCTCGAGCTCGGTCATGAAGATACGATCCTGGGCCACGTCCCCGGCCACCGAGCCGTCGTCCAGGGCGGCGCGGGGCTCCACGTCCCCCTGATCCACCGAGATGATGGGGGCCTCGAGCAGCGCCGCGGCCCGATCATCCAGCTCCACCACCAGCACCATGCTGTCCTGGCCCCCCAGGGAGCTGATGGCCTCGGTGGTGACCACCAGCCGCGCCGGATCCCCGCGCCGCACCAGGGAGACCGCCACCTCCCGCGCCGCGGGCAGGGAGAAGGTGGCCTTGCCCAGGGGGGTGTCGCCGTCTTCGAGGGTGATGGTGACCGTGGGAGTGCGAAGCACGGTGATGTCGGCCCGCCAGGTGCCGTCCCCGGCCTGGTCGTCCTGCAGCAGGCCCTCGTCGCTGGCCGCGACGGGCTCCACGCCCTCCTGCCCCTCGATGCTCAGCACCGGCGCGACGAGCGCGCGGTCCGTGCCGTCCTGGATGGAGACCCGCAGCAGGCTGGTCTCGATGATGCCCTCGGCGTCGCCGTCGGGGGACAGCTCGGTGGGCAGATCCTGCTCGAGCACGGCGGCCAGGCCGGGCTCCTCGTCGATGGCCCGCAGCAGCACCGAGGCGCGGGGCTTGGCGGGCAGGGCGATCTCCACCTGGCCCAGGGAGCGCTCACCGTCCAGCAGCTCCAGGGCCACCCGGTCGGTGCGCACGATGCTCACGTCGGCTCGCCACAGCCCGTCGTCGGCCACGTCGCCCAGCAGCAGCCCGGCGTCGCTGGCCTCCACGGGATCGATGCCCTCCCGGTCCACCACCCGCACCACGGGCTGCTCCATGGCCCGGTCTCCCTGGCCGTCGATGCGCAGCATCAGCAGCACGCGGTCCACCGCCTCCTCGTCGGCCTGCTCTTCCTCCGGAGCGCTGGCCTCGAAGTGCGCGGCGACGCCGTCGTCGCCAGGCTCGAGCACCAGGTGGCAGCGGCGGTTCGAGGGCAGATCCACCAGGGTCGTCCCCACCAGCGCCTCGCCGTCGTACAGGGCCAGCTCCATGGTCGCGGTGCGCTCGATGAGCAGATCGGCCCGCCAGATCCCATCGCCTGCCAGGTCGCCCAGCAGCAAGCCCGCGTCGCCGGCCAGCACGGGCTCCCCCGCGCGGTCCAGCAGGCGCAGCTCCGGGGCCTCCAGCCGCCCCGCGGCCTGATCGTCGATGCTGACCATCACCAGGATGCGCTCCTGCTCGCGGTCGGCGTCGGGGGCCTCTTCGTCCAGGCGGTAGCTCAGGCTGCCCTCGGTGGGCCCGGCCAGCAGGCCCACGTAGGCCCGCTGCTTGGCGGGCAGGGGGAAGGCCGCCGTGCCCAGGAAGCGCTCGCCGTCGAAGAGCCCCAGCTCGAGGGTGGCGGTGCGCAGCACGGCGATGTCGGCGCGCCAGATGCCGTCGCCGGCCCGATCGCCCAGCAACAAGCCAGCGTCGCTGGCCTTCACCGGCTCGGCGTCGTTGCGGTCCATGGCCCGCAGCTCGGGGGCCCGCAGCCCCCGCCCCAGGGCGCCCCCGATGCTCACCATCACCAGGATCTTGTCCTTGGGGGTGGTGTCGGCCCCCGGGCCATCGGGCGCGGAGTAGGCCGGCTGCTCGGCGGCCATGTCCATCAGCAGAGCGGGTGAGCCGGCCCGGGCCCGCAGGCTGACGGTGGCCTGGGCCGCGTTGGGCAGGAACAGGTTGAAGGCCCCCAGCCGCTCGCCCCCCGCCAGCACGCCGAAGCTCAGGGTCTCCCGCTTCTGGACGTCGAAGCAGGCGGTCAGGATGTGGTCGCCGGGCATGTCCCCGGCGCAGCTGCCGTCGTCGGTCAGGAGGGCGCTGACGGGCGGGGTGTGGTCCACCACCACCTGGGCCGCCCCCAGGCGCTGAGCCTCACGATCGTCCACCACCAGCGTGACGCGGATCTGGTCGTCACCGGCGACGGCGAGGGAGATCAGGGCCAGCGCGAGCCAGAGCAGCATGGCCCGACCCTATCCCAGCACCCAGAGAACCCACACATCGTCCTTGGCGCTGGGGTTGCCCAGCTCGCCGTAGACCCACTGCAGGACCTCATGGGAAGAAGCCCGCACCAGCACATAGCGGTAGCCGATGGCGCGCAGGTGCTCGAAGCCCTTGGCGCGGGAGTCGGGGCCGGGCAGCTGCGGCCCGCCGAAGGCCGCCATGGCCTCGACCACGGCGTTGCCCTCGAAGAGCAGGGTGGCGTCGGCCCCCGCCCGGCGGTGGATGCCGCCATCCTGGTAGGGCTTGCCGTGGACCGTCTGCAGGATCAGCGAGAGGCTCAGATCCCCCAGGTGCTCCCCCTCGATGGGGGCCACCAGCACCGCGCCGTCCGGGGCGGCGGCCAGCTGCTCGAGCACGGGCCCGCCAGGGCGCGGGGTGATGGCCGCGGGCCAGGGCACCGGCGAGAAGATCACGGCGTCGAGGATCACCAGAGCCAGCGCAGGCACCACCAGGCGCCAGCGACGCAGCCCCAGGGAGGCCAGCACGGCCAGCCCCGTCACGGCCAGGGCCGCGTAGCGGTAGGAGTGCACCGCGGTGACCACGAAGGGCGGGAAGGACTTGGCCAGCAGCTGGGAGGGCAGGCCGATGGCGTGGCCCATCACGGTCAGGGGCGCGCCGTCCAGGCGCAGCCAGGCGCCCATGGCCACCAGCACTCCGGTGATCAGCACCCCCAGGAACAGCCCGTCGCCCCGCCGCCGGACATAGGCCAGCACCACCAGCGCCAGCGCGGCCAGGCCCAGGTAGACCGTCTTGGTGGTCCAGTACTCGAAGATCACCCCGCCCGGGTAGGCCATGTCGAAGGGGATGGAGGCCGCCCGGGGATCCACCCAGTCCAGCAGCGTGGCATAGGAGTCCGGCAGGGCCAGCTCCGGGTTCATCCAGTCCTCGCGCCGGCTGTAGACCTCGGTGGCGCCGTGGGCCAGCTGCAGCCAGGCGATGGGCGCCGCGAACAGCCCCGCCACCCCCGCGGCGCTGGCCCCGGCCCCGAGCATGGCGCGGCTGAAGATGGGCTCGGTGGAGTTGGCGAGGCGCCACACCAGCACGCACAGCCCCAGCAGCACGGCGAAGAACAGGTTGTAAGCGCTGGCCAGCACCGCCAGCCCGGTGACCAACCCCACCGCGGCGCCCCGGGCCGGGCTGGGCCGCTCGAGCAGGTTCAACAAGGTCCAGGCAAGCCAGGGCAGGGCCGCGGCCGCCACGATCTCGGTGGTGCCGTTGAGCAGCTCGTGCTGGAAGAAGGGCGCGGTGGCGAAGACGGTGCCCCCCAGCAGCGCGCCGGCCAGGCTGGCCCCGCGGTTGCGGCAGAGCAGGAAGGTCCCCAGCGCCCCCACAGTCAGCAGGGTCCAGGCCCACAGGTTGTGCAGGGTGGTGGGGGGCAGAGGCAGCCGCCCCAGCAGCACCGGGCTGAGCAGGTCCGAGCCGTACAGCTGCACCACGTCGGCGCCGTGGGGGAAGAAGATCAGGTCGGTCTGCACCTGGCTCAGATGGTTCTGGGCCCACCACAGCACCCACACGTGGCTGCCCGTGCTGGTCTGGGCATGGCCCACCACGCTGTCCACCGGGTGCAGCACCACCGGCCAGGTGACCAGCAGGGCCACCAGCAGGAACCAGAGGACGGGGAGGAGGCGCTTCACGGGCAGGGATAGGTCCCCAGGTCCCGCTGGTTGACCTGGTGGTCGCACTCGGCCACCGCGTCAGGCTCGTCCAGGCGCACGGTCAGGTTGCCCGGGCCCCAGCTGTCGGCCTCGAAGGTCATGGGACCCAGGATCGCCGTCTGGCCCACCGCCAGGCCCGCGACGGTCTCGCTGTGGACCATGACCTCCTTGTGGCCGCCGGTCTGGTAGATGCGGACCATGAAGCCCCCAGCGTCCACGAGGCCCCGGTTCTCCACGGGCAGCCAAAACAGCGCGTGGCCGTCGGTGCTGCACTCGTCCAGGCAGTAGACCGCTTCGCCGAAGGCCAGATCCGCCTTCCAGGTGGGGGGGCCCTGCTCGGAGCCCGCGGCGCGAAAGTTGTTCCAGGAGCTCCAGTTCTGGTCCTGGGCCACCGGGATGCCGCCGTCGGAGTCTACATTGGTGATGTGGTAGGCGTACTGGTTCCAGATGGGGCGGGCCGGGGCCCAGGAGCCTGTGCGATCGCCGATGACCGTGATGCCCTGCCAGCCCGTGATGCCGTAGTCGTTGGACGCCAGCACGATCTCGGTGCTGCCGTCGTTGTCGACGTCGGCGATGAGTGGGTACTCCATCAGGGTGCCCGAGGCATGCCCCGGCTCGTCCAGCAGGATGGCGCCGTCGGGGCCCGAGTAGATGAACAGGTTGTGCTCATCGGCGTAGACCACCTCGCTCACGCCGTCGCCCTCGAAGTCGAAGACCGCGGAGCCGGTGCGGGAGGACGAGTCGTCCTCGGTGGGGTTGGACCAGACCACCGCGCCGTCGGTGTCGAACATGGTGTAGGCCCCCAGGCCCGCCACGCCCACCTCGGGCCGGCCGTCGCCGTCGAAGTCGGCCACGGTGGGCGCGCCCCCCGTGCCGCCGCCAGGCAGAGCCGTCTGCCACAGGCGCGTGCCGTCGGTGTCCACCAGGGTGACATTGCCACCGGTGACCGAGACCACCTCGGGGCGCCCGTCGCCGTCGAAGTCGGCCACCGCGGGGATCCCGTCGGCCTCGCCGTTGTACCAGACGGTGCTGCCGTCGATCTCGTAGACCGCGTTGCCCGCCACCACCTCGAGCTGCCCGTCGGCGTCCATGTCCACCGCGAAGCTCATGGAGATGCCGCCCACCCCGTGGGCCCCCATGCCCAGCAGGGTGCCGGTGTGATCGAAGATCTGGGCCCCGAAGATCACCTCGGCGTACCCGTCACCGTCCATGTCGGCCACGGCAGGGCAGCCGTAGGCGCTGGTGGCGGTCCCGGCCGCCCACTTCAAGGAGCCGTTGGCCTCGACCACCAGCACCGCCGCCTCCATGCCCGCCACCAGGATCTCGGGGCGCCCGTCGGCGTCGATGTCGGCCACGGCCACGCCGCCGGACCCGTAGGGGGTGTAGCCGTCGATGCTGGTCTTGGACCACCAGGTGCCCGAGCCGTCGCCGGAGATGAAGTTCAAGGCCCCACCCGAGGTGTAGGCCGAGCCCGCGAAGGTGGTGAAGACGATGTCGGGGATGTCGCCGGAGTCGATGACCAGATCGCCGTTGTCGTCGGTGAGGTTGCCGATGGCGGGGGCCGCCATGATGTGGTCGTAGCCGGACCCGGTGGGGTTGACGTCCCACTGCCACTCGATGACGGGATCGAACTTCCCGGGGGTCCACACGGCCTCTTCGAAGCAGGTCTCGTCGCGGGTGGCGTCGTAGGGGACAGGGACCTCGAACTCGTCGCAGCTGACGGGGGGCGGCTCGCTGTCCACGGGGGGCTCGCTGTCCACGAGCGGCTCGCTGTCGCCGGGATCGGGATCCTTGTGCTCGTTCAGCTCGTAGTCCGAGCAAGCCAGCAGCAGCAGCGGCAGCAGCGGCAGCAGCGGGAGCGGCGAGAGGGTGGGGTGGCGGCGCATGGCCTCCTCCGGTAGGCGGCAGGGAGCATTCTACCCCCACATGCCATGCGCGTGGCTGCAGATCCTTGCGCCTGGCGCCGCGAAGGGGAACACTGGAGAGCCCGGCGCCGCCGCCGGTCCAGGAGTCCACCCCATGCGCCACCTGCCCGAACTCGCCTTCATCCTGCTCACGGGCCTGTCCATGAGCGCCTGCAAGAAGGACAAGGACGACACCGCCCCGCCCGAGGGCGACACCGACAC
>CALDOK010000092.1 GCA_937912125.1 uncultured Pseudomonadota bacterium | reverse complement strand
GCGTCGGTGTCGGTGTCCGTGTCGGTGTCGGTGTCGGTGTCGCCCTCTGGTGGGGCGGTGTCGTCCTTGACCTCTTCACCACAGGCGATGCTGAGGGCGAGGGCAGGCAGAAGAATCCAGGCGAGACGCTGCATCGGGGTCCTCCGGGTGCCCACGGGCGCGAGGGGGAGGACCGATGGCCGCACCCGCCCCTGACCCGGGGGCTTGTTGGTGGTGCACAGCGGCCAGGTCTCCCGGCTTGCAGCCAATATCCCCGCCGCCTTCCCGGACTTGGTCCTTGCGGACCGCATCCAGTGGCTCCCTGGTGGGGCATCGAGACTGCTCACGGTGGCGGGACCGCGCCGGATTCTCACCGGCTTCCCACGTGGGGCTCTCACCCCACGATCCACCCGAAGGTGGACGACACGCTGTGGCTGGATCGAGTTTTCAAGCGCAAGACGGGACGGCCCCGCCCTGGCCGGGGCCGGATAATCCACACCCCAGGCGGGCGCAAGGAGCGGCGGCGCCTACTCCTGGGCTTCGAGCCAGCGCTCGGCCTCGAGGGCCGCCATGCAGCCGCTGCCAGCTGCCGTGATGGCCTGGCGGTAGGTGCTGTCCTGCACGTCACCGCAGGCGAACACCGCCGGGATGCTGGTGGCAGCCGAGCCAGGCTTGGTGACCAGGTAGCCCTTGTCGTCGGTCTCGAGCCACTTGACGAAGGGCTCGGTGTTGGGCGTGTGTCCGATGCCGAGGAACATGCCGGTGCAGGGGATGGTGCGGCGCTCGCCGGTGCGCGTGTCTTCCACCACCACGCCCTCGACCGCGTTCTCACCGACCACATCCACCGGAGAGCTGTGCAGCGCCCAGGCGATCTTGGGGTTCCTGCGGGCACGATCGCCCATGACCTTGCTGGCGCGCAGCTCGCCGCGGCGGTGGATGATGGTGACCTTGGAGGCGAAGCGGGTGAGGAAGATGGCCTCTTCCATGGCGGAGTCGCCGCCGCCCACCACCACGATCTCCTGACCGCGGAAGAAGAAGCCGTCGCAGGTGGCGCAGGCCGACACTCCGCGGCCCTGCAGCCGGATCTCGTTGTCGAGGCCCAGGTAGCGAGCCGATGCGCCGGTGGCGATGATCACGGTCTTGGCGAGCACCTCTTCGCCGCCGTCGATGCGGAAGCGGAGTGGGGTCTCGTCGAACCAGGTCTCGGCCACGCGCTCGGGGCGCACGGTGGTGCCGAAGCGCTCGGCCTGGGCGCGCAGCTTGGCCATCAGCTCGTTGCCGTCGATACCCTCGGGGAAGCCCGGGAAGTTCTCGACCTCGGTGGTGATGGTGAGCTGGCCGCCGGGCTGAAGCCCCTCGAAGACCACGGGCGCCAGGTTGGCGCGCGCGCTGTAGATGGCGGCGGTGAGTCCGGCGGGACCGGAACCGAAGATGGCGACGTCGTGGACGGTGGACATGGGGCCTCCTGTGAAGGTCGTTTCCTATACCCGGAGGCTGCTCTGCACAAGCGCTCCCCCGGGGGGCTGGGACCCATGGATGCAGCAGCGAGCCCAACTGTTGCGCCTCACTCGATCCGCGGCTCCCAGCACCCCACAGAGAACCGAAAAAAAAAGGGTCTGGCCCTGGAACGAACGGGGCCGACAGCCGATGAGCAGGTTGCAAGCTCCACCGCCACACGCGCACCCCCTACTTGGAAGCCAAGGAGAAACCGGGATGAACCAACGCACACTGTTCGCCTGGCCAGTCGTCGCCCTCGTCGGCTTCATCAGCAGCGGCACCGCCAACGTCGCCCAGAGCTCCTCTCCCACCCCCACGCGCTGCATCGCCCGCTGGCACCAGCCGGCGGAAGACTGCCGCCTGCAGGAACCCATCCGGGTCGAGGCGCTGGGCCGCGATGAGGGGCAGGCGCGCGAGCTGGCCATGGATCGCCTGCTGACCGCCATGGACGCCATGCGGGACTCCCACGCCTTGGGCGCCCCCAACATCATGCGCGCCGTGGTCATGAACGCCACCCGCGCCTGCGACCAGCACCTGGCGGAAGAGGCAGTCGTCACCTGCTTCCCCGAGCCTCACCTCCGCGAGGCCAAGTACTGCAAGCTGGCACTGCCGGTGGCCCAGTGCGGGTCCGGCCACGGCTTCGCCATCGAGGGTCGCCCCTGGCGGGACGGCGAGCGCGCCCGCGCTGACCTCTGCGGCAACCTGGCCCAGGGCCTGGACTACCTGCAGGACGACCCCCAGGCGGTCAAGGCCTGCGAAGCCCAGTGCTGGCAGACCAGCCGCCTCGAGTGCGGGCTGCTGTAGAGCGAACCGGCGGCGGGCGCTACCAGCACCCGTCGCCAGCCTTCGAGCGCAGCTCGAGCAGCCGACGGGGGGCGAGGGGCTGGCCCATGTCCACACAGCCCGACCACGGTCATCGAACCGCGCCTGCGTCGCTGTCGGGGCCGGGATAGGCACACCCCCGTCAACGATCCATCCATGCCTGCCTGCGGTCCCCTCTTCCTGGCGCTGATCTCGGCCCTCGCGGCCGAGCCGTTCACGCTTCAGCAGACCCTCGAACAGGCCGTGCGCGCCAACCTCGAGCTGCGCCAGGATCGCCTGATTCTCCAGCGCACCGAGCTGCGGGTCGAAGCCGCGGTGGGCACCTTCGACCCCAGCCTCTGGGCGGGCGTCGACCGCGGCGGCTCCGGACGCCCCGGAGACGATGATCTCTCGCGCGCCACCAGCTTCTCCACCGGGCTCACCAAGCCCCTGAGCACTGGCGGTGACGCCAGCCTGGCCTGGTACGGCGTCCACGAGAGGGGCAGCGAGCCCGACTCCCAGTCCCACGACTCCCAGCTCTACCTCGGCATCAGTCAACCCTTGCTGGACGGCGCGGGGCGCTTCGCCGCCCGCTACGATGTCCGCGCCGCCAAGCGCAGCCACGCCTACCAGGCCCTCGCCTACCGCGCGGCCAAGGAAGACCTCGTCCTGGCCACCGCCACCGCCTACTGGTCCGTGGTGGCTGCGCGGGAGACCCTCGCCATCGCCGAGCGGTCGCTGGGCATCGCGAACCAGCAGCTGAGCGAGACCCGGGAGCGCAGGGCCGAGGGCTTCGCCGCCCTGGGCGACGAGCTGCAGGTTGAGCGCGCCGTCTACACCGCCCGGCAGGCCAAGCTGATGGCGGAGACCCGCGTGGCCGACACCGAGGCGCAGCTGCTCCGACTGCTTGGGCACGATCTCGCACGCCGCCCCACCCTCGAGCTCAGTGACCATCCCAGGGACCCCTCGGTCCCCCCCGATCTGCAGCTCTCCATCGACATCGCACGGGAATACAACGCCCCCTGGCTGCAGCACCGCATCCTGGTCCAGGCGGCCAGCGAGGCCCTGCAGCTGGCCCGCAACGGCAACCTGCCCACCCTCGATCTAAGCGGCAGCGTGGGCCTGAGCGCCTCCAACAACGAACCCCGAGAGGCGCGCACTCAGGTCTTCTCGGGCCACCAGCCTGCCTGGACCGTCGGGCTCACCCTGGCCATGCCCATCCCGGGGCGCGCCGAGGGCCTCGAGGCGGATCAGGCCTGGCTGGGCACCCTCGAGGCCCGCCTGGCCATGCAGGCCGCGGAGCAGGACCTGCTCCAGCGGGTCGAGGCCGCGGTGCGCGCCGTACAGCGAGACACCGAGCGGGTGCACCTCGCGCGACGCACCGTGGAGATCGCCCAGGCCGCCCTAGAGGCCGACCAGGAGCTGGTGGCTGAAGGCCGCGGGTCCACCCGCGAGCTGGTGCGCTCCCTCGAGTCCCTGGACGCCGCCCAGGTCAGCCGCCTGGGCGCCGAGATCGACCTGCAGGTCTCGGTGCTCTCCCTGATGCGGACCGAGGGCCTGCTACTCACCAAGCTGGGCCTGGAAGACTAGCGGTCCTCGCGAGCGAGGCGCTGCAGCGCCTGGAGGGACAGGCCTGCCACCGCCAGGCTGGCGAGGATCAGCAGGCCCAGAGCCAACGCCAGGGTGTTCCTCTGCGCGCCAGTGGCGGCGTCCAGCTCGGAGCCGCCCTCGATCGACCAGCCCGCGCCGCCCTGGTGGGCGCGCTCCAAGACCCGCTGTACCAGCTCCAGGGAGAGGTCGTCATCTTCCCGAGCACCCACCAGGATCTCGTCCAGGGCGGTCCGTGACGCCGGAGCCAGGCGCAGCAAGCCCGCCTCGAGGGGCACCGCGATGTCGAGCGCTGGGGCGCTGTCCCGCTCGGCGTCCAGCAGCCCCACCACCGTGAGCCAAGACCCATCTACCCGCAGGTGCCGGCCGATGGGATCGACGCCGGCGCCCATGGCCCGGGCCAGGCGCTGGGAGACCAGGCACACCGGCGAGGCGGCGTCGAGCTCGGAGAAGGCACGCCCCGTGGCCACGCGGAGCCCCGCCAGGCCGAGCCAGGTGGAGTCCGCAGCCACCACCACCAGCTCGTCCACCGGGAGCAACGGGGGGGCCAGCTCCAGAGGCTCGAGGGCCAACACACCGCCTACGGCCACATCCGGCATCGCCGCCCGCAACCGGTCCAGGTCGTCTGGCGCCAGGCTGTGCTGGCGCCCCCCAGGGGCCACGGGCACCGCGCTCACCCGCAGCGGGCCCTCCGCAGCGGGCCCCTGGCGCCGCCCCTCGCCCAGCACCCCCTGCAGGACCAAGCCAGCCCAGCAGGCGCAGGACAGGCCGAACGCCAGCAGCAAGCTGCGCAGGGGGGCGCGGGTGACAGTGGTGAAGAGGCGGCCTGGCGCCAGGCTCACGAGCCCGCTCCGCTGGCTGACCGAGTAGGGGCCCCTGGATCGACCAGGGCCACGCGATCCCCAGGCTCGATGCCCCCCCGGACGACCACGTGGGTGTCGTTGATGGAGCCCGGCTGCACCGGCGTAGCCTGCCAGCCGCCCGCGCCCCGGCGCATCACGCAGGGCTCACCCTGGCGCTCGAACAGGGCCTCGCGCGGCACCGAGAGTACATCCTCGAGCCGCTCCACCTCGATCTCGGCCCGCGCGGACATGCCCGGCCGAAGGACGGGATCGTCACTGTCGAGGGCGATGACCGCTCGCAGGTGCTTGCCCGGCCGCGAGATCCGGCCGACCGCCATGTCGCTGACGCTCTGGACCCGCCCCTCGAGGGTCAGCTCAGGGTGGGCCTCGAGCACCACCGCCACCCGCTGACCGGCCACCAGAGCACCAGCGTCGAGCTCGTGAACCCAGGCCACCACCTGGACCTCGGTGGGGTCGGCCAGCTCGAGCACCTTGGTGCCCGGGTAGACCATGTACCCCTGCCCCACCGGGCGGCCTTCGGGAGCATCGACGTGGACCACCACGCCCGCCGCCGGGGCGACGATGGTGGTGGCGTCGAGGCGAGCCTGGGTGCGCACCACCAGCTCCTGCCCCTGTCGGGCCTGGATGGCCAGGAGCTCGAGCTGGGCTTCGCCCTGCAGGCGGGCCTGCTCGAGGGTGGAGCGCGCCTGGTCGAGGGCCAGGACCGCGGTCTGGACGTCGAGCCGCGCAGAGTCGCGCTCGACCCGGGGGACCGCCTCGCTGTCGGTGACCCGCATGCGGGCGCCCTCGAGGGCGAGCTCGGAGCGCTCGACCGCGGCGGCCAGGTCAGCCAGGCGCAGCTCGAGCTGCGCTTTCTGCTGCCCGATGCGGGTGCGGGCGATCTCGAGGTGGTTGCGGGCATCGATGAGCTGGTGGCCCAGGGCGCTGCGGTCCAGCTCGAGCACCACCTGGCCCTCGGACACCCTCTGGCCCTCGGGGGCGATGAAGGTGACCTGTGCCCCCGTGCCGATGTCGGGAACCACCACCGCCACAGAGGACGTGGCCTCCAGCTCGCCGGCCAGCTCGAGGGCCACCACGAAGTCACCGCGTAGCACCAGGGTGCTGGGCGGATCGCTCCGCGCCCCCGGCTCACAGGCCAGCAGCAGCACGAAGATCAGGGCGCAGAGATGAACAACCACCACCACCTTCCTATCACAGGCTCTCAAGGCCAGCAGCCCCCGAAGGCCGGGACGCAGCTGCACGACCGCCAGGGACCCGCGCAGCTTCCAGCGAAGTCGTGCAGGAGTTACTGGATCATCCCTTCCCCGCCTCCCCCGCCCAGGACCACCCATGTCCCCCCTCCCGGCCATCCCCGGCTCTCACCGCCGCGGCCCCTTGCACCGCCTCTCCTCCTGGCTCAAGGGCCCCAGCCCAGCACCCACCATCCAGCTGACCATCCAGGTCAGCGCCACTCGCCTGGTCCAGTGGCTCGACCTGCTCACCCGCGTCTCGGGCGTGGGGGTCACCCCCATGCACGCCGTGGCCCGCGCCACCGCCGTCGCCCTCGACCGCGAGCCCTGGTCCCACGCCGTGGTGATCGCAGGCAGGCACCGGGCGCTGCCCGGCATCGACCTCTGCCTTCAGGTCCCCGGCCCCGACCCCGCCGACGAAGAGCGCCGGGTCTTCTACCGCTGGCTCCGTACCCGTGCGCCCCAGGCCTCGGTCCCGGCTCTGTCCAGCGAGATGCAGGCCGGCTTGGCACCGGTGCCCCAGGGCACGCCCCTGCCCCCCTGCGCCGCGCTGCTCACCGGCCAGGAGAGCTCCGGCGTCAGCCTCACTCACGCCCCCCTCCCGCCGGGCGCGGCCTGCCCCGTCCACCTCACCCTCAACCCCATCGAGCAAGCCCCCCTGGCCATCCACGGCGCGGTGGTCACACGACGCATGCTCATCATCGGCGCCGCCTTCGACGCCCGCTCCTTCGAGATCCACGAGGCCACCACAATCGCCCGCGAGATCAAGCTGATCCTCGAAGACCCTCGCCGGCTCGAGACCGTCGATCAGTTCACGGGCAACCTCACCGCCACCGACACCTCCACCGAGCTCGAGCTGCCCGACCCCACCGAGGCCGAGCGCGTGGAGCCAGACGGGGTGCCCGCACCGCCCGAAGGCGCCTGAGGACCTGGGCGATCAGCGCGAGACGATGTCGTCCGGGGACAGGGGCACCCAGTAGTGGCCGCCGGGCACGAGCACGGGCTCGTGGCCGATGCGCAGCTGCCAGCCATGGCCCAAGGTGCAGACCAGGGCGCTGCGGGCGTCGTAGCTGTTGTGGTGGCCTGGGTAGTCCACGCGCACGTTGATGCCGCCGTCGACGCTGTAGGTCGAGCCCTTCGGCGGAGCGTCTTCGCCCGCATACCAGTAGCCGACCACCTCGCCGTCGGGGCCCTCGCAGCGCAGGGGAGCACCAGGGGCGGGCTTGGGCACCGGCTTGGGTGCGGGCTTGGCCACGGGCTCGGGCTCGGGCTGCGGTGCCGCGACCACAGCCACGGGCTCGATCACTGGCTCGACCGCATCGCCATCAATGACGGCCGGCACGGCGGCGGGCTCGATCTCCGCAACGACTGGGACCTGGGGTTCGGGTGAGGACACAGGAGCTTGCGCGACGGCCTGGGGCTCTGCTGGCCCCGAGGCGTCCTCATCGCCTGCCTGCCGGCCCGACCAGGGCGACCACACCAACACCAGGACGAGACCGACCGCGACCGCGGCCAAGGTCAGCCCCACGCGACCACCGCGCCAGCGCCGCCCTCCGAGGATGACGGCGGCCATCTCCCTGAGGTTGTCGTCGTCTGGGCGCGCTTGCTGGGCGCGCTCCACCAGATCGTTCAGCCGGCCCTTCTCGACCGCGACACGAACGACGTCGGTCCAGACGGCGCGAGCATCACCCGTGAGCTGGGCATCGCCCGCCAGCCCCGCCGCCTCGCTCAGGGCTGCCCGCTGCTCGTAGCTGGGGAAGCGCTTGGCGAAGAAGGCGGCGAGATCGACGATCTCACGCTCGGAGAATTCCATCCGCTGCTCCGCTGGGGGGGTGGGGTCGGGAGGGGATCCGGACCAGGCACCGAAGGGGGGAAGGGCTGGCGCGTGGGGGACGCGCCGGAGGGACCGCGAAAGCGCCGAACCCGAGGAGAGGGCCGGAGAGCTCACGCTCTGTCTCATCGTATCGCAATGGACGCGCTTCGGTCCAGCGGGGAACCCCAGGGACGGGATAGGGTTCAAAGGGGTGTCCAACTCCCTGATGAGGTCCACATGCGCTTCCTGTCCATCGCGCTCACCCTGCTCGTGGGCTGCCCGGCCCACCGGGCGCCTGACGGGCTGCAGGCCTACGAGCTCACCGTCAAGGGCGCGCAACACACCGCGGTCGACCTGCTGATCGACAGCCCCACCAGCGACAAGATCTTCATCCAGGTCGATCTCGGGCTGGACGAACCCGCCTTGTTCCTGGTCGACACCGGCGCTTCGGTCACCGTGGTCAACACGGCGGTGGTCGAAGCCCTCGGCCTGGTGCCCAACCCCGGCCAGGGCATCATCGAGGGCATGGGCGGCGTCACTCCCTGGTCCTCCGTCGTGATCCCCAGCCTGCGCATTGGCGAGATCGAGCTGCTTCATGTGGAAGCGGCCGCCGACGTCCGCGGCGTCCCCTCCTTCGGAGGCGGCCCGCCCATGCAGGGCATCCTGGGCAACAATGTCTGGCAGAACTTCGTGCTCACGGTGGACTACCCGGCCGCCCAGCTCGAGCTCGACCGCAGCGGCGAGCCCCCCATGCTCGACAACGCCTCGCCCATGCTCTTCGACGGCATGCACTGCTACAGCTTCGTGCGCCTCGAGAGCGGCGAGCTCGAGCACCAGGTGCTGCTGGCCATCGACACCGGCGCCCGCGGAGTGTTGCTCTCCGGCTTCTCGGGGCGCCCCTGGCTGCCCTCGCCAGCGAAGGCGAAGAGGCCCTCATGGGGATCGGCAGCGGCGAGGATCTCCCCGCCACTGGCTTCATGCACCGCACACGACGCATCCCCCTGGATCGGGTCACCATCGGCGGGGTCACCATCGAGGATCCTGGCGAGGCCCAGTGGGTCAACTTCGAGGGCCCCGTGCGCATCGGGCCCGCCAGCATGCCCGGCCTGGTTGGCCATGCCCTGCTGAAGGACCACCGCGTCGTCTTCGACATTCCGGGCGAGCGCTTCGCACTCACCCCCAGCAGCGCTCCGCCGCGGAACCTCCAGGGGCATCAGGTGCTGCTCGACTACGAGCTCGAGGTCCACGGAGACGACTCCGAGCGTGCCTACTACCGCGCACGCCTGCTGGCCTGGCTCGAGGACGAACCCGGCGCGGTTGAGCAGGTCGGACGCTACCTGGCGCTCCACCCCGACGACGCAGAGGCCACCGTGTTCCTGGCGCGACTCCAGGAGTACATGGGCGATCTGGAAGCCTACGGCGCCACCCTGGCCCCCCTCGAGCCCCGCACCTTAGGTGAGCAAGGCGAGCTGATCTCGGTGGTCAATGGCCTGGTGCTGGCTGGCGAGGTCGATCGCTCCGTCGCGCTCGCCCGCTCGGGCGCGCAGGCCCTCCCGGACCAGCCTCGCCCCAAGGTGGCCCTGGCCGACGCCCTGCTCGCGGCGGGCGATGCGTCCGGCGCTCGCCGGGCTCTGGCCGAGGCCAACCAGCTCGACGAGTCCCCCGACGGCCACCTGCTGCGTCGCGCCCGCGTCTCCCTGGCCGAGGGCGATCGCCTGGCGGCGCTGGCTCACACCCGGCGCCTGCTCGAGGTGTTGCCATCCAGCGGCTTCGCCATCTGGTTCTACCAGCACCTGGTCCAGGGACCTGCCGAGCTCGGCACCTTCGAGCGTGACCTCGAGGTGGCCATGGCGCGTCTGCATCCCAACGATCGCCCGCTGGACTTCCTCATGGCGGCCTATCTGCGGCTGGGCCAGCCCGAGCAGGCCCTCGCGCTCCTTCCTCAGGGCCTCGAGCGAGACTGCGAGCCCCTCGACCCGGGCTCTTCCCGCTCCAACTGCCAAGCCTGGTACCGGGCCATGGCCGGCGTCGAGCTCGAGCAGGCCCTGCAGGACAGCCTCGAGGCCAACCACGAGTCCCCTCACCGCTCCGACTACCTCGACACCCTGGCCATGGTCCACTGGCGCCGCGGGGAGCTCGAGCAGGCCGTCGAGACCGCCACCCTGGCACGCCGCCACAGCCCCTCGGATGTCTACCTGGCCTGGCAGGCGGAGCGGTTCTCCGACCTGCTCCAGGCCGCCGGGGCCACCCCCGATGGGCCCAGCTGATACGGCATCCTTGCCATCGGGACAAAACCCGTACAGACTGTGAGCGTTCCGGACCCATGAGGCCATCGATGCGCATCACCATGTTCGCCCTCGTTCTCACCCTGGTAGGCTGCCAGGAGCAGAACTTCTTCGTGCCCACCGACCCGGTCGACACGCCCGAGCCGGGCAGCGTCGAGGGCCGCGTCTGCGACCCCTCTGGCCGCACCTGGCTGGCCGACGCCCTGATCTACACCTACCTGCGCACCGAAGAAGGTCAGATCTACGACACCAAGACCGCCTACTCGGATCGCAACGGCTACTGGCTGCTCGACGAGCTGCCCATGGGCTATGAGTACGACATCTACGTTCAGTACGGCCAAGACACCCTCGAGACCCACCGCGTGTGGGTCGAAGACGGCGAGCACGTCATCCTCGAGCAGCCCGACTGCTTCGATCCTCTCCAGGTCGACGTGGCTGTGGTCACCGGGGACTACGACGACTTCCAGGACGTGCTGACCAACATGGGCTTCGCCAACTACGAGCTCATCGACGGCCTCACCAGCAGTGAGCTGGTCCACTTCCTGTCCGATCCCTCCGCCCTCGAGCCCTACGACATCATCTTCTTCAACGGCGGTCACGTCGAAGAGGACGTCATCTACGACAGCGACGGCGACGCCCCCGAGGGCCAGATCGACACCATCATGCAGAACCTCACCGACTACGTAGAGGGGGGCGGCACCCTGTACGGCAGCGACTGGGCCTACGACGTGATCGAGCGCGGCTGGCCCACTCGCATCAACTTCGTAGGCGACGACAACGTGGCGGACGACGCCCAGAAGGGCGAGTACGCCTTCGTCAATGCCGCTGTGTCCGACTCCGCCCTGGCCGAGTTCCTGGGCAAGGACTTCATCGAGGTCGAGTTCGATCTGCCCGTCTGGCCCGTCATGGACAGCGTCGACGGCTCGGTCTCTGTCCACCTCAGCTCCACCGTCGAGTACCGCGAGGGCACCGAGACCATCTCCCTGCCCGCCCGCCCGATCCTGGCGTCCTTCACCGCGGGCGAGGGCAAGGTGGTCTTCGCGAGCTTCCGCGTGGCCAAGAACGCTACGGCTGACATGGTGATGTCGCTGCAGTACATGATGTACAATCTTTAGACAGTCATATTGTCGGCCCCCAATGCCGATTATTGCCGAGCCAAAGACAGCGCTGGGATCGGGTTCTGAGATCGATCGGTGCAGCGTCTACAGCTTCCTGAAGACTCCTCGGTCCTGCGCTCCATGGGATTGTGGTCGTCGAACTCGGCGTTGGTATCGAGCGGAGGGGTGCGCCTGGATGGCTGGATGGTCTTGGTGGACTGGAAGCGCATCGAGGCACCGCTGGTCATTCGAGGTGGCGGGCTATCGCGGAGAGGGCGCTCGATCATCAGCCTCTCCTCACCCTTGGGCGATCACCCCTCCTCCGCCACGTACCCCCCGCTGCTCCTCGGCCCCTCGAAGCGCACCAGCCCCCACTCCCGCAAGACCTTGACGTACCTGGCCACGGTGGAGCCCGACACCCCCAGTTCGTGGCAGAGTGCGGGGCTGCGCAGCCCGGGTTCAGGGCGGATGCGGCTGAGCGCGACATGACCGCTGGGGGTCAGGGATGCGATGAGGGTCGAGGATCCGGGCATGGCGGGGGCTCAGTACGCGCTCAGCAGCCTGCGAACCTCGGCCGCCGAACGCACCAACCCGTTGTTCTCCAGCACCACGAGCAGATCCTCGAGTCTCATCGGCGGGTTCTTCAGAGAGGAGGCCTGCTCGTTGAGCTTCTGCAGCACCACCCCCGGTGCCAGGTGGATCTGCGCCACCACGAACTCGTCGGGATGCAAGACCTCGATGCCCCAAGGTTCGAGCAACGGGGAGGGGAAGTCACGGAGGTTGCGCGTGACGATACCCTGCGCCCCGCAGCGGATGGCTGCAGCGAGCACATGGCGATCATCGGGGTCGGGAAGTGCGAGGGCGGGGATGAGGGGCTCGTAGCCCTGTACGATCACGTCGCGGATGGCTGCGTTCATGAGCGACCGTGAGCGAGCGAGTCGGGTCTCGTCCAGGTCGGGTCGGTCCGCCAAGATGTTGCGGAACACCTCGTCGATGATCGCGTCCGTCCATCGAGCGCGGACGATCCCGCTCATGCCCAGCCGGATCAAGAGGTCACGGAGCGGCGCCGGGTAGAGGACGCAGGCGTCGTAGATGACAGTGAAGGACACGGGCGAGCTCTCCGTGGGTCAGTACCCGAACCCCAGCTCTTGGGCCTCGGCCGCCAGGAGCGCTGCTGCTTCGGCCCGCCGGACGTCGTCCTCGCGCTGGTAGGCGAGCAGATCCTCGAGCTGCACTCGCCGGTGGGTGCCCACCTTGCGGTGCGGAATCTCCCCGCGGTCGAGCAGCTTCACCAGGAAGGGCCTCGAGACGTTGAGGAGGTCGGCGGCCTGCTGGGTCGTGAGCTCGGCCCTGACGGGCATGACCGTGACTCCGTGGCCATTGGCCAGGTGGGTGAGCAGCTCCATAAGCAGCTCGAATGCCTCGATGGGCACCGTGACCCTCGAGCCACCGTCACCATCGGCGACGACCTCTACCAGCGCCGGAGCGTGGTCCTGCCGAACCTCGGTGAAGACGCGGACGGCCTCTCTGGCGAGCTTGGAGGTCTCTTCACTGGGGATCTTCAGGGCGTGCATGGGCACCTCCATTCACCTCCAGCGTAGCCACCATTCGAAGCCATCGCAACGAACGAAATATCCGAAAGACCACAACGGAGAACTCCGTCCTGAGATCGACCTGAGATCACCATGGCCGGACATAGCTGTCATTCGCGATCTCAGGAGCCCCACGAGCACGTGCTCATCGGCCTGCCCCCCCTACATGATGTACAACCTCTGAATCACGGTTCGGCGTAGCCGACCGTGATTCAGGACGGCGTTTCTGCAGACCGCACCTACGGCGCGGCAGCAGAACGCCGCCGATGTAGAGCCGACCGTGA
>CALDOK010000091.1 GCA_937912125.1 uncultured Pseudomonadota bacterium | reverse complement strand
GACATTCACGGAGACACACGAACTTGAACGCCGCTCTTTCGTGACGGGGGACTAGCGGGGTGGTCTGCCGCCCTCCGACACACGGACAGCGAAGGTTGTTCGAGGGTCAGCGGACTCAAGTGGGGAACTGCCCCCAGTGGTTGTAGCCCCAGCAGTGGATGGTGCCGTCGTCGTCGCGGATCCCGCAGGTGTAGGTGCCACCGCCGCTGAGCTGTCGGAGCGGACCTCCGGGCGCCTCGAGCAGGCCGTATTCGTCGTAGCCCCAGCAGGTCACCTCACCGAAGCTGTCGATGGCGCAGGTGTGGTATGAGCCCGCGGTGAGGTCCACGAAGGTCCCCGACGGGGTGCCGGAGATCTGCCCAAAGTCATCGTTACCCCAGCAGTTCACCGTGCCGTCGACGCGCAGACCGCAGTGGTGCGCTTCCCCCCCGTCGATGAGGGTGTAGCTGCCGGTGGGTGCGGCCCCCAGGCTGCCAAAGCAGCTCAGGGTGCCGTCGGGCATCAGCGCGCAGGCGTGCTCGCGGGCGACGCTGATGTCCAGCACAGGGGCCTCGGGGGGGCTCCAGCCCTCGGGCTCGCCGCCCCCCTCCCAGTGGGTTCCCCAGCACTGGATGGGGCCGCTGGCCGGGGCCGCGCAGGCAGTCCACAAGCTGGTCTCGATGTGCTCGAAGCGGCCGCTGGGGGCGTCGTCGGTCAGGTCCACCCGGCAGCCCCAGCAGGTGACCTCGCCCGCATCGCTCAGGCCGCAGAACTCGCAGCTGCCACTGTCGAGACTGCCCCAGCTCACCCCCCAAGGGATCTGCCCCAGGTGGTCCGTGCCGGTGTCCCGGTTCTCCTCCCAGCCGTCCATGTCGCCCCAGCACTCCATGGTGGCATCGGTGCTGGACGTGGCGCAGGTGACCTCGCGGCCAGCCTCGACCCATGCCCAGCCCGAGCTGGATGAGCGCTGTTCATCCACGGCACCCGATGCCGCCGGCTCCAAGTCGAACAACTCGTAGCAACCGCCGAGGATCAAGGTGAGTGTCAGTGCGCTGCGCATGGTCCCTCCGTAGGTCGAGGATAGCGCAGTCTGGACAGGATGGCGTCACTCGATTCTCGACCGTGCCCGCGTAGGCGACGGGTGGGAGCAGGACTACGAGCAAAATGTACAGGGATGGCATGGAGGGCCGCGGTGTGCAGGATTGTGCGTTGGCCCCTCAACGCCCCAGTCACCTCGGAACTTCGATGCAGCCCCACTCTCCCTTCAGCCTGCTTCCCCTGACCGGGGCCGAACAGGACCACAACCACACACCCCTGTGGCGAGACGTCTCCACCTTGGGCGAGCTGCTGCTCGAGGCCGTCGAGAGCCACGAGGGCCACGGCAGCGTGTCCGATACCGAAGAGGCCATCCGCCTCGCCGCGCGAGCGCGCGAGGGTGATCCGGACGCCCTGGACGAGCTCCGGGCACGCGTGCAGGCCATGGGCGATGACGCCCGCAGCGTCCTGGCTCGCAGCCTGGCCCACTTCCTGGCCCTGGCCAACATCGCCGAGCAGCACCATCGCATCCGGCGGCGACGCGCGCACCTGCTCGACCCGGGCATGGGTCCCCAGCCCGGTTCGCTGGCGGAGACCCTGCGGCGCCTATTGGCCCAGGGCGTGAGCGCGGACGAGATCCACCAACACGCACTGGCGCTGCGCATCGAGCTGGTGCTCACGGCCCACCCCACCCAGGTGAACCGCCGCACCATGCTGCGCAAGCTCAACCGCGTGGAGTGGCTCCTGGATCGACGAGACTGCCAAGGGTGCCGCACCTGGGAGGTGGACGAGCTGATCGACGGCCTGCGGCAAGAGATCTCGAGCATGTGGCTCTCGGACGAGGTCAACCGCGAGCGCATCACGCCCCTGCAAGAAGCCAGGTCAGGCCTGCTGGTGTTCGAGCAGGCCCTGTGGAAGGCGGTGCCCCGCTTCGCGCGCGAGCTGGACGAGCAGCTGCTCGCCGCGACCGGCCAAGGCCTGCCCCTGGGGGTCGCGCCGTTCACCTTCGGTTCCTGGATGGGAGGCGATCGTGACGGCAACCCCAACGTGACCGCTGCCACCACCCGCCGCGCCCTGGCCCTGGGCCTGAGCCTGGCCGCCGCGCTGTACATGCGGGAGCTGGACCGCTTGTGGGACGAGCTGTCTCCCGTCCAGGCCAGCAACGAGCTGAGGGTCGTCGTGGGCTCCGTGCGCGAACCCTACCGTGCGCTCATCCAGGACGTCCACGCCAGGATGAAGCGCACCCTGGAGGCCGCCACCCTGGCCACCGAGACGGGCGCCCCCCTCGAGGGCGACATCTACCTGCGCGCTGACCAGCTCCGCAGCCCCCTGCTGGTGATCTGGCGCTCCCTGCACGAGATCGGGGCGGCCACCCTGGCCCGCGGACGGCTGCTGGACATCATCCGCCGCCTGGACGCCTTCGGGCTGTGCCTGGTGCGGCTGGACCTCCGACAGCACTCTGAGCGGCACACCGCCGCTCTGGACGAGATCACCCGCGCCCTGCACCTGGGCAGCTACGCAGCCTGGACCGAGGCGGAGCGCCAGGACTTCCTGATCAGAGAGCTGGGCAACCCCCGCCCTCTGTTGCCCAGGAAGCCCTTCGCCACCCCCGAGACCGCCGAGGTGCTCGACACCATGACGGCAGTCGCAGACGCCGAGCCCGAGGCGCTAGGGGCCTACGTGATCTCCATGGCCCGGCAGCCCTCGGACGTGCTGGCCGTCGAGCTGCTCCAGCGAGAGCTGGGCGTGCCCACACCGTTGCCCGCCGTGCCCCTGTTCGAGACCCTGGCCGACCTCGATGCCGCAGGCGACGTGGTCGGCGCCTTGCTCGATCTCCCCACCTACCGCCAGATCGTGGCCCAGCGGGGGGACGAGCTGCAGGTGATGTTGGGCTACTCCGACTCCAGCAAAGACGCCGGGTTGATGGCGGCCAGCTGGGCCCTGTACCGCGCCCAGGAAGAGCTCTCCCGCGCCTGTCGCGAGCGGGGCGTGAACCTCGTGCTGTTCCACGGCCGAGGGGGCAGCGTGGGCAGAGGGGGCGCTCCCGCGCACGCCGCCATCCTGGCCCTGCCCCCGGGCAGCTTCCAGGGCGCCATGCGCGTCACGGAGCAAGGCGAGGTCATCCAGGCCAAGCTCGGAATCCGCGACATCGCCACGCGCAACCTCGAGCTGTACGCCTCGGCTGCCCTCGAGGCCACACTGCGGCCGCCGGTGGAGCCGGAGCCAGCCTGGCGCGCCATGGCCGAACAGCTCGCCGCCCGCTCCCGCGACAGCTTCCGGGCCACGCTGGCCCAGCCGGACTTCGTTCCCTACTTCCGAGCAGCCACGCCTGAGCCCGAGCTGGGCGTGCTGAACATCGGCAGCCGTCCCTCACGGCGTCAGAGCGGGGGCGGCCTGGACAGCCTGCGGGCCATCCCGTGGGTGTTCGCCTGGACTCAGGCGCGCCTGATGCTGCCAGCATGGTTGGGGGTTGGGGAAGCCCTGAGCTCAGCGCTGTCCGGCTCCGAGCGTGCGGAGGTCCTGGAGATGGCGCAGCGCTGGCCATGGTTCGCGGGCCTGCTGTCCATGATCGAGATGGTGCTGGCCAAGGTCGATCTCCGCATCCACGCCCTGTACGCCCAGCGCCTGGTCGCCGCGGAGCTCCTGCCCATGACGGCGCAGCTCGAGGCGACACACGCCCAAGCGGCCGCCGCCGTGATCCAGGCCATGGGTCACCAGGCGCTGCTCGAGTCGGACCCGGTGCTCGAGCGAGCCCTGCGCGTACGGAGCCCCTTCGTCGATCCGCTCAACGTGCTTCAGATCGAGGTGCTGGCCAGCCTGCGACAGGCGCCCTCATCCCGGGCGTCCGAGCTGCTCGCCATCACCATCAATGGCATCTCCGCCGGCATGAAGAACACCGGCTGACCCACTGGGCAGCCCCGACGTCAGGGGTTGGTGACCTCGAAGTCGTCGTAGTACACGCCGCCGTCGCAGTCGTGGCTGTACAGACCCACGATGCCCGCCCCCAGGGGGGCGATCCCGCTGCCGGCGTAGTGCACGTACTGGACGCCGTCCAGGTAGAGGTAGACGTCGTCGTTGTCCACCGTGACGCTCAGCTCCGACCAGGTGGAGTAGCCCACGCTCAGGTCGGTGGTGTCGTCGTCCTGGGCCAGCTCTACACAGGTGCCGAACAGGCACTGGACGATGGCGAGGCGCCCCGGCGGGGTGAACATGCCGTAGTAGTCGGTGGGGTCGTACCAGCGGGCCAGCCAGTACTCGTCCTCGTCCACCATGGCGAAGACGATGGCGGAGAGATCGGTGGCGCCGCCGCCGATCATGGTGTCCACCGTGATGGTGTAGCTGTACATGTCGCCAAGATCAGGACCGTAGGCGATGGTCTTGGCCGCGTTGCTGGCCTCGTAGAGGTAGCCACCGCTCATGCGCCAGTTGGGCACGTTGCCGCCGCCAAGGTCGACATAGGACCAGCCGGTCCAGGCGCCGTCGTCGAAGTCGTAGGAATAGACCGTTGGGTCGATATCGTTGCAGAGGCCGTCCCCGTCGGTGTCCACGCCGCCGGTGTCCGTGTAGCCGTCGCAGTCGTTGTCCACCCCATCGCAGATCTCGACGCCGTCGGGGTTGATGGCCGCGTCGCCGTCGTCGCAGTCACCCGCGTCGGCTGTGTAGCCGGTGGGGGCCTCGCAGGCGTCGTCGCTGGTGGTGGCGTCGCCGTAGCCGTCGCCATCCGCGTCCAGGTACCAGGTGATCAGGTCCAGGGCATACTCGTCCACGTCGCCGTCGCAGTCGTTGTCCACCCCGTCACACAGCTCGCGAGCCCCGGGGTAGTCGTCGCCGTCGAAGTCGTTGCAGTCGGTGGCGTCGGCCGAGTAGCCCGCGGGCTGGCTGCAGGCCGCGGTGGTGTAGCTGGTGGCGCCGTAGCCGTCGCCGTCGCTGTCGATGTACCAGACCGGCGCATCGATGGCGTCGTCCTCGTCCACCGTACCGTCGCAGTCGTTGTCCACCCCATCGCAACGCTCGCTGGCGAGCGGGTTGACGGCCCCATCCCCGTCATCGCAGTCCGTGGCGTCTGCCACGAAGCCCGAGGGGCGGGCGCAGGCGTCGGCGCTGCTGCTGGCGTCGCCGTAGCCGTCGCTGTCCGCGTCGGCGTACCAGGTGGACTGCACGCCCTCGTCCACGCTGCCGTCGCAGTCGTTGTCCAGGCTGTCGCAGCTCTCGGCGGCCCCCGGATGGACCGTGTTGTTCCTGTCGTCGCAGTCGCTGCTGTCGGCCACGTGGCCGCTGGGCAAGGTGCAGGCGGCGGTGAGGGCCCCGGCGTCGCCGTAGCCGTCGCCGTCGCTGTCGGCGTACCAGGTCAGCGCGTCGATGGCGTCGTCCTCATCCACCGCGCCGTCGCAGTCGTTGTCCACCCCGTCGCACAGCTCGCTGGCACCGGGATGGATGGCGGCGTCGGCGTCGTCGCAGTCCGTGGCGTCAGCCACAGCGCCGCTGGGCTGGGTGCAGCCCTGCACGCCGGTGGCGCCATCGCCGTAGCCATCCAGGTCGGCGTCGACGTACCAGGTCGCGGCGTCTACGGCGTCGTCCTCGTCCACGTCGCCGTCGCAGTCGTCATCCACCCCGTTGCAGATCTCGCTGGCCGCGGGATGCACGGCCCCGTCGGCATCGTCACAGTCCAGCGCGTCCGCTGCGTACCCCACCGGCTGAGCGCAGGCAGCCGCGCTCTGGGTGGGGTCGCCGTAGCCGTCGCCGTCCGCATCCAGGTACCAGGTGGTGGCGTCGATGGCGTCGTCCTCGTCCACGTCGCCGTCGCAGTCGTTGTCCGCGCCGTCGCAGTACTCGTCTGCGCCGGGATGGGCCGAGGCGTCCCCGTCATCACAGTCACCGTCGGCCGCGGCGTAGCCGCTGGGCTGCAGGCAGGCGGCCGTGGTCCGCGCCCCGCCCCAGCCGTCGCCGTCGTAGTCCAGGTACCAGGTAGTGGTCCCGCCCACGGCCGTGTCGTCGTCGTCCACCAGCCCGTCGCAGTCGTTGTCGACGCCATCGCAGTCCTCGGCCGCTCCGGGATTGAGGGAGGCGTCCCCGTCGTCGCAGTCGCTGGAGTCAACGACGAAGCCGCTGGGCGCGCTGCAGTCCTCGACGCTCGAGCCGGGATCGCCGTAGCCGTCGCCGTCCAGGTCGGCGTAGAAGGTGGCGCTCAGCCCCTCGTCCACGTCGCCATCGCAGTCGTTGTCGATGCCGTCGCACAGCTCCGGGTCCACCGGGCTGATGCTGGCGTCCGTGTCATCGCAGTCACTGGCATAGGCCGCGGCGACGTAGCCGCTGGGTTGGTCGCAGGCCCGGGCGGTGGTGGCCAGGTCCCCGAAGCCGTCGGCGTCGGCGTCGGCGTACCAGGTGGCCGCGTCGGTGGCGTCGTCCTCGTCGATGGCGCCATCGCAGTCGTTGTCCAGGTTGTCGCACAGCTCGGCGGCGTCAGGGCTGACCGCGGCGTCGCTGTCGTCGCAGTCCTCGCAGGCGGCGAAGCCGTCGCCGTCATCGTCGGCGTAGCCGGTGCTGCCGTCGCAGTTGTAGTCGGCGGGGTCGGTGCAGTCGGTCTCGCTGGCGCCGGGGTTGTACGCCGCGTCGCCGTCGTCGCAGTCGCCGCTGTAGGCCGCATAGCCGCTGGGCTGGGTGCAGGCGGTGGTGGTGCTGGCGTCGTCCCCGTAGCCGTCACCGTCACCGTCGGTGTACCAGGTGTCGGTGCCGGTCACCGAGTCGTCGGCGTCGTCCACGAGGCCATCGCAGTCGTTGTCGAGGCTGTCGCAGATCTCGCTGGCGTCAGGATGGATGTGGGAGTTGGCGTCATCGCAGTCTGCGCTGTCCTCGACCCAACCCACGCCGGGGTCGCAGTCCACGACCGCAGCTGCAGGGTCGCCGAAGCCGTCGCTGTCTTCGTCGGCGTACCAGATGGACTCGAGGTCCTCGTCCACAGCGCCGTCGCAGTCGTCGTCGATGTCGTTGCATCGCTCGTCAGCACCCGGGTTCACGCTGGAGTCGGCGTCGTCGCAGTCAGCGGCGTCCTCCACCCAGCCCTCACCGGGGTCGCAGGACTCGAGGGTGCGCTCGGGGTTTCCGTAGCCATCCGCGTCGGCGTCCGCGTACCACAGCTCGTTCAGCTCCTCGTCGATCTCGCCGTCACAGTCGTTGTCCTCACCGTCGCAGCGCTCGGGAGCGCCGGGCCAGGTGTCGGCGTCGCTGTCGTCGCAGTCCGCGCCGTCCTCTACGTAGCCATCGGGTAGTACACAGCCGGAAATGGACAGATCCATGTCCCCGAAGCCGTCCCCGTCCCCGTCCAAGTAGAAGGTGCCGATCACGTCCTCGTCGATCTCGCTGTCGCAGTCGTTGTCCACACCGTCGCAGACCTCTTCCGCGCCGGGGTTCACGGCCGCGTCGCCGTCGTCGCAGTCCACGTCGGTGCCGTAGCCGTCCCCGTCGGCGTCCACGACGTCGGGCCCCGTGTCGTCGGGGGGCAGGGTGTCGGTGTCGGGCTTCTCAGGACCCGTACGGCAGGCGGACAGGGCCAGGAACGAGGCGACGAGGATGAGCGGACGCATGGGTCCCTCCTGGGAGTGGGGCCCTGGAATGGTAGCACCAACCAGCAGAGGAGGAAGAGAAAGAACAGAGGACCGAAGCAAGGAGTCCGCGATACAAGGTGGCCGAGGAGGTCTCCATGCTCGTCCCGCTCCTGCCCCTGCTCGCCCTGTGGGCCTGCACCCCCACCACCGCCCCCGAGGCTCCCGTGCATGGCGCACAGGCCCCGTCCGCTGCGCCGGCCGAGCCAGAGCTCCAGGTCGCTGAGCCAGAGCTCCAGGTCGCCGAGCCAGAGATCGAGGACACCGAGTCCGAGCCGGCCCCCCAGGCCGCCGAGCCTGCCGTCATCGAGGCCACCGCCCCCACCCAGGCCACCCTGCCCGCCCCCAGCGGCAAGGCTCCGCCCCCCTGCGACGGCCTCGACGCCGCCCTGGCCCGGGCCGTGGCCGGTGACACCACGGGCCTCGAGCTGGACGCCGAGGGCCGGGTGCAGGTGACCTACGAGTTCAGCAGCGCGCCCGAGCAGCTCCCCAGCGGCTACGTACACGGGACCAGCGCCATGGGCCACGGCCAGGGCTGGTGCCCCCCCGCCCTGCTCTGCGACCTGGCCGCCACCCCCGGCATCGACCGCGTCCGCACCGTGCGCCGCGCCAGCCCCAAGCTCGACTAGGAGCCCCATGTCCATCGCCCTCCTGCTCACCGCCACGGCCCTGGCCGCCCCCGCCACCTCGAACATCGACGCCGGGCTGGCCCACTACAGTGCAACCCTCGAGCGCCCCACCGAGCGCGTGCAGGTGGTGGTGGAGCCCCGCGACCCCGCCCTGGCTCGCGGCCTGGGTGACGCCATCGCCGCTGATCTTCCCAGCGCCTGGATCGAGCTGGTGGCCGGCGGCCTGGTGCAGCTCACGGTGCCCGCCGATGGCCTCGAGACCCTGGCCGCCCAGCCCGGGGTGCGCAGGGTACGCCGGCCCCGCTACGCCCAGACAAAGGAGACCACCGAAGGCTACGACGCCATGTTCGACACCGACTGGCACGACCTGGGCTTCACCGGCGCCGGGGTGCGAGTGGCCATCATCGACGTAGGCTTCTCGGGCTACGCGAGCCTGCTGGGCTCCGAGCTGCCCTCGAGCGTGGAGACCTACTTCTTCGGCGACCCCGACGTCACCGAACACGGCACAGCCGTGGCCGAGGTCATCCACGACATCGCCCCCGACGCCAGCCTGGCGCTGTACAGCTTCGAGACCGAGGTGGAGTTCTACGAGGCCTGCCAGGCCGCCCTGGACAACGGCGAGTACCTGGTCAACGCCAGCATCGGCTGGGACAACGTCTGGCATGTGGACGACACCAGCCCCATCACCACCGCGGTCAACACCATGGCCGAGTACGGGGTCATCTGGATGGCCGCCGCCGGCAACGAGGCCCACAAGTACTGGGTAGGCAACGTCACCGACAGCGACGGCGACCAGTGGCTCGAGATGGACGGCTCCGAGCTGCTGTCGGTCTACGCCTATGACGGCTACGCCCTGGCCAGCCTGCGCTGGGACGACAGCTGGGGCGCCTCTAGCACCGACATCGACCTGGTGATGACCGACACAGACGTCGAGACCTGCGGCACCAGCGAGAACCCCCAGGACGGCGACGACGACCCCTACGAAGAGACCTGGTGCGAGACCAGCGCCGAGGAGATGTACGTCGGGCTGTACGACTACAGCGGCTCGGCCGCGGGCACCAAGGTCTGGCTGTTCAGCACCTGGGAGATGCCCGAGAGCCAGGTCACGCTGACCGAGACCTTGAGCCTGCCCGCCGACGCCTCCAAGGCCATCGCCGTGGGCGCCGTGCAGTGGTGGGACGAGAACATCGCCTACTACTCGAGCCGCGGCCCCACCAACGACGGCCGGCTCAAGCCCGACATCTCCGCCCCCACCGACGTGAGCACCGTCAGCTACGGCGAGTACGCCTTCAACGGCACCTCCGCCGCCACCCCCCACGCCACGGGCGTGGTGGCCCTGATGCTCGAGGCCACCGACCACAGCTACGACCGCGAGGACGTTCGCGCCTGGCTGCAGGCCAACGTCCGCGACATGGGCGACGCCGGCTGGGACAACACCTTCGGCACCGGCTACCTCACCCTCGACGATCCCCCCGAGTGGGAGGCCGACGCCGACACCGACGCCGACAGCGACTCGGACACCGACGCCGACGCCGACGCCGACGCCGACGCGGATACAGACAGCGACGCCGACGCTGACGCCGACACCGACACGGGCTGGCACTGGGACACAGGCGACGGCGACGACGGCGAGAAGGACAAGGACCGTGGTGGCATCTGCGGCGTCACCGGCCAGCCCGGCCGCGGCGCGGGCCTGCTGCTCATGAGCGCCCTGCTGGGCCTGGGGTGGCGGCGGCGGGGCTGACGCCTCCATGAACGAGCGCGAGCACACGCCCAGCCCCCCCAGCAGAGCCGCCGTGGTGATCTGGTGGGCCTGCATCGCCGTGATCGGCTTGCTGGTGGGCGGGGTGTGGGCCTGGGGCTGGGGCCTGGCGCGCTCGGTGCAGGCCCCGCCGGGCTGGCACAAGGTCCAGACCGAGGTCCCCTACCGGAGCCCCGCGGTGGCGGGAGAGACGAAGCTCTCCCCCTGGCGCTGGAGCATGGACCACCACGAAGCCCTCGAGGCGCCCGCCGAGCAGCACCTGTCTCGGCTGCGCGTGCGTATGCAAGACCAGGCTCGCCTCGAGCTGCGGGCGCCCCCGGGGTACAGCCTGCTGGCGCTCGAGACCGATGACCACGGGACCACCATCGGCGTACTGCCCGGCGATCAGGGGCAGGACAGCCTGGTGCTTGGCAGCAGCCAGGAGGCTCCCCAGGCGAGCTCGCGCCGCGAGGGCGGCGGGCTGGTGCTGCTCTCCGGGTCCCGGCGCGTCCAGCTGAGCGACATCGGTGTGCGCCCCCTGGGCGCTGGAACCCTGGCAGCGGCCATGGCGGTGGGAATGCTCGCGGTGCTGGCACTGGCGGCGTTCGCCCGCGGCCTGCTGGGCTGGAGCTACGGCGCGGTGTTGTTCTGCTGCGCCTGCCTGCTGGCGGGCTGGCCCGCCCTGGGCCACGATCCGGCCGAGCTCGCCGCCATCTTCCGCATGCAGTGGCTGGATGACCCCTGGCTGGCCCTGGGGCTGGGCTGCACCAGCGCGTGGAGCCTGAGCGCGACGATCCTGGCAGGAGCCGGCCTGCGCATGGCCAGCGCCCCCCGCTGGCGCCCGCCCCTGACCCTGCTTGGCCTGGTGCTGGCAGTGCTGGCCTGGGCCCTGGCCGTGGGCTGCCGCAGCCCCGGGGCACTGGGCTTCACCGCCGGGGCCGCCCTGTGCGCGGGCATCGTGCTGTGGGCCAACGTCAACGCCAGCCGGCTGCGGGCCTTCAACTGGATCGCCATGGGGGCTGCGGTGTGTGCCCTGCTGTGCATCGAGGGCAGCCTGCACTTCAGCGCCACGGGGGATGGCTGGGAGCAGGCCTACCGCTGGTCCCGCGGCTGGTTCGAGCAGCCGGTGCAAGACGCCGAGGCCATGGCCAATCGCGACTTCGTGGACCTCGAGCGAGGCGAGCACAGCGCCTATCCGGGTCGCGGCTACCCGGTGGCCTACCCCCCCCGCAGTGCGCCCGTCCGAGTGGTGGTCTTCGGGGGCTCGTCCACCGGCGGAGCCTTCGTCAACGACAGCCTGGACGACTTCTTCCCCGCCCGGCTCGAGGCCCTGCTGGGGCCCGACGTGGAGGTCCTCAACCAGGGCGTGGGGGGCTGGACCAGCTTCCACATCCGCCAGTACGTCGAGCAGCGCCTCGAGGCCCTCGAGCCCGACCTCGTCATCCTGTACGCGGGCAACAACGACTCCGCCCAGGTCATGAACCTCAGCTACGAACAGCAGCACGGACGCTGGAAGAGCCGCCGTCGCATCGACACCGTGGCGGGTCCCCTGCGCCGCAGCCGCAGCTACCAGGGCTTGGCCTCCATGATGATCGGGTTCTTGCCCGCAGAGTCGAGCCCAGCGGTGCTCCCTGGTGAAGCACGGGCCAACCTCGAGGCCATCGCCGAGCTCTGTCGGCAGCAGGGCACCGACCTGTTGCTGGTGGGCGAGGGCCATGACAACGCCAGCGCCGGTCCCCTGGCGCCCTACCACAGCCACATGCGGGACCTGGCCGCAGCCCGGGACGACGTGTACAGCCTCGACGGCCACGGCCTGCTGACGCGAGCCGGTCCCGGCATGTTCATCGACGATGTGCACCTGAGTGACGCGGGCCATGCCACCCTGGCCCGCGCCCTGGCTGCAGAGATCCGCCGCCTGGAGCTGATCCCCTCGCAGCCCCAACACGACGATGGAGCCCAGCAGTGATCCCCCTCACCCTCGCCCTGCTGCTCGCCTGCCAACCCGAACCCTGGGTCCCCCCAGACGACGGCGAGACCAAGGGCTGCCGCGCCCAGGCCACCCTGGATCGGCCCATCACCGACACCATCGGCCTGTCCACCCACCTCTCCGCAGACACGGATGCCGCAGGCCAAGCCAAGCGTGACTTCGAGCTGGCCCAGTGGCAGCAGATGGGCATGGGCATCGCCCGCCGAGACCTCACCTGGAGCGGTGTGGAGCCCGTGCAGGGCAGCTTCGACTTCACCCTCACCGACGCCTTCATCGACGGCGTGGAGTCCGTGGGCGTGGAACCCCTGGGCCTGCTGGTCTACGGCAACCCCTGGGCCTCGAGCGAGGGCGACGAGCACGGCTATCCGCCGGACGATCCCGCGGACTACGCAGCCTACGCCGTGGCCACGGCCCGGCACTATGGCGACCGGATCCGCCGCTACGAGATCTGGAACGAGCCCAACAGCGGCATCCGCTTCTGGATGCCCAAGGAAGACCCCGCCGCCTACGCCGATCTGGTGGTCACCGCCGCCCAGGCCCTGCACGCCGAGGACCCGGAGCTCGAGCTGTCCCTGGGTGGCCTGTTCCTGCCCGGGCTGGCCTTCAACACCCCTGGGCTCGAGTTCCTACCGGCCGCCATCCAAGCCCAGCCTACGCTGCTCGACCACGTGGACGCCGTGGCGGTGCATCCCTACCGCTACCCGTTCACCGCCCCCGAGATCAGCGACGACTGGCAGCCCAGCTGGCTCGAGGACCTCTGCAGCACCCTGGATCTGCTCGAGGACCACGGAGGTGGCGATCTCCCCCTCTGGATCACCGAGATCGGCTGGCACACCGCCCCGGACTCCCTGTTCGAGGGGGTGAGCCACGACGAGCAGGCCGCCTACATGGTGCGATCCTTCATCTCGGGCCTGACCCACGGCCAGGAGATGTACCTCTGGTACACCTTCTACGACGGGGGCGACAACGAAGCCGACCAGGAGCAGATGTTCGGCCTTTGGAGCTACGACGCCGACCCCACCGCGGCCCCGGAGCCCGAGCCCAAGCGGGGGGTCGAAGCCTGGAAGAACCTGATGCGCGCCGCGGGAGAGCACGACAGCATCCAGGACCAGGCCGCGTGGTTGGGCCTGGGCGAAGACCGGTGGGCCTACCAGCTCGAGGGCGGGGACGGCAGCACCTGGGTGCTGTGGTCGTCGGGCGAGCCAGGCACCATCACGCTACCAGGCCAGGGTGACGCCCAGCTGCTGCCCATGACCGGCGAGGTCAGCACGGTCTCGGCGGTGGACGGTGCCTTCGAGATCCCCGTCAGCGGCGAGCCCTGCTACCTGCTGCTGCCCTGACGGCTACTCCCCCAGCGCAGCCACACAGCGCCCCGGATCCCGGGGCCACACCGCCGCGGCTTCCCGCGCCGCGCGCTCGGGGCTGCCGGCAGCGCCCCACGCTTCGTCCAGCACCGAGGCAGCCTGGTGGGCCAGCAGGAAGTCCCGGGCCAGCACCAGCAGGTAGGGATCGTCGGCCACCAGGGCCGCCCGCTGGTCCTGCCAGAGCATGGGGGCGGCCACGGCGGAGGCGCGCTCGTCGGTCCATGCGTCGGCCCGACCCAGGGCGGCCACCAGGGCCTCGTAGCCAGGGTCGAGATCGGTGAAGCCACCCCACTCCTGCTCCGTGCCGAAGATCTGATGGAAGCCACCGTCGTCCCCCTGCTCCAGGAACACCAGGGTCCGCAGCCCGCCGCGCTGGTGGGCCAGCCACCAGCAGGCCGAGCCCGATCCGAAGACGTGGAAGCTCCCAGCCGCTGGCAGCGCGCCGATGCCGCCAGCGCCGACCACCACGCGGGTGACCTCGGCGCCCTCACGCCCGGCCGCCACCAGCGCGTCCGGGAAGGCCCAACCCTGTGGATCGTAGACCTGGTTGGGCCACTCGGCCGGGATGGCGCCGGCCACGGGGAGCCGGACCTCCAGCACCAGATCGGCCCGGGCGAGCTTGTCGTAGGGCGCCAACGCGTCGCCCGCGCGGGGGGCGGGGGTCGCGGCGAGCAGCAGCAGAGGCAAGGCAGCGCGAGCGGGCATGGGCACCTCGTGGATTCCAAGCCCTATCACTCCCAGCGGTCCACGCGGTGAAGGGCTCGCCCCCGGCCGGGTTCACCATCCGAGAACGTCGGACTTGTGACCCCTCACCGCCAGGTGTAGCCTCGAGACACCCCCTGGGAGAACCCGATGAGCCAGCCCCGCGCCCCCCTCGCCCTGCTCCTCGCGACCACACTGCTGATCTCGAGCGCCTGCCGCACCGACACCGACCCGCCCAAGGACGACACCGGCCCCGACACCGAGCTGAAGGACAGCGACGGCGACGGCTGGCTGGACGAGGACGACTGCGCGCCGGACGATCCCGAGGTGAACCCCGACGCCACCGAGATCTGTGACGAGATCGACAACGACTGCGACGGGGAGATCGACGAGGACGCCACCGACGCCACCACCTGGTACTACGACGCCGACGGAGACGGCTACGGCGATCCCTCATCCACGATCACGGCCTGCGAGCAGCCCGAGGGTGCCACGGCGGAGGACCTGGCCCTGGACTGCGACGACACCAACCCCGATGTGTACCCCAGCGCCCCGGAGCTCTGCGACGGGATCGACAACGACTGCGACGGGATGGTCGACGAGGACGCCATCGACGCCAGCTTGTGGTTCATCGACGCCGACGGCGACGGCTATGGCGACCCCGACGCCGAGACCGTGCAGTGCGAGCCGCCCACCGGCACCACCGGCACCGAGGCCGCCACCGACTGCGACGACACCGACGCCGAGATCAACCCGGAAGCCACCGAGATCTGCGACGACATCGACAACGACTGCGACGGCCTGATCGATGACCAGGACGAGGTCTCCCTGCCCACCACCTGGTACTACGACGCCGACGGTGACGGCTGGGCCGATCCCCGCAGCACCACCGCCGCATGCGATCCCCCCAGCGGCTACCTCGAGGCCTCCACCGCCGCCGACTGCGACGACACGGACAACACCGTCAACCCCGACGCCACCGAGATCTGCGACGGGGTCGACAACGACTGCGACGGCCTGACCGACGACCAGGACGACTCCGTCACCGACGCCGCCACCTGGTACGCCGACGCGGATGCCGACGGCTATGGCGACGCTGCCACCACCACCACCGCCTGCGAGCTCCCCAGCGGGTACACCGACGACGACGGAGACTGCGACGACACCGAGGCGGCGGTCAACCCCGACGCCACCGAGACCTGTGACGGGGTCGACAACGACTGCGACGGCCTGACCGACGACGCCGACAGCTCCGTCAGCGGCACCACCACCTGGTACTACGACGCCGACGGCGACGGCTGGGCCGATCCCCGCAGCACCACCTCGGCCTGCGATCCCCCCAGCGGCTACCTCGCGGCTGGCACCGCCGCCGACTGCGACGACACCGAGGCGGCGGTCAACCCCGACGCCACCGAGATCTGCGACGGCGTGGACAACGACTGCGACGGCGACCCCGACGAGGATGACGCCACGGATGCCTCCACCTGGTACGCCGACAGCGACGGCGACGGCTACGGCGACGCGGCCACCACCACCACCGCCTGTGACGAACCCAGCGGCTACAGCGGGGACAGCAGCGACTGCGACGACACGGACAGCGG
Source organism: uncultured Pseudomonadota bacterium (assembly GCA_937912125.1). Lineage (GTDB taxonomy): Bacteria > Myxococcota_A > UBA796 > UBA796 > JAFGLY01 > CALDOK01. The sequence continues at coordinate 10,447 of CALDOK010000091.1, read as the reverse complement.
AACCAACCCCAGCGCCAGCGAGACCTGGTACGACGGCGTGGACAGCGACTGCGGCGGCGACGGCGACTACGACGCCGACGGGGACGGAGACGATCACGAGGACTACGGCGGCACCGACTGCGACGACACCGACGCCAGCCGCTACGGCGGAGTGGACTGCCGTCCGGCCACCACGGCCACCCATGCCGACGCGGACACGCTGAACAGCGTGTCGGCGAGCTGCATCTCGGACCTGCACATCGACGCCGACGGGCTGACCTACCTCTGCACCCTGATCTCCGGCACCGACTACGTCTACGTCATCGACGAGACCGGGAGCAGCACCACGCTGTCAGGCTACTCCAACTACAACATGGGAGCGGTGACCTCCGACCCGGTCACGGGCAACGTGGCCGTCGGCTACAACAGCTACAACGGCTTCGGCTACCAGAGCGGCTCCAGCTTGCCCTACGTGGGGCGCGGCTCGACCTCGAGCGGCTCTCTGTGGACCAACAGCTGGGCCAACAACGCCCCGGCTTCCATGGCCATGGACAGCGTTGGCTGCATCTGGATGGCCAACTGGGCCGGAGCCGGCGACGTGACCTGCGTGGATACCTCGGGCACCGCCACGACCATGGCCACCCTGTCATCCAGGGTGGAGAGTGTGGCCCTGGACGCCGACGAGGAACTGTACGTCTCGGTGGACGACGAGCTGTACCATGTGGACACCAGCGCCGGCACGACCACCCTGGTCTACACAGCCGGTGGTGACATCCTGGACATGGTCTTCGACTACAACGGCGACCTCTACCTCGAGACCACCGCCGACGAGATCGAGCTGCTCCCCGGCGACGGCAGCGCAGCAGGGGTGTTCGACAGCGTCAGCGGCGACGGCAAGCTGGCCCTGAGCCCCGAGGGCTGGCTGGTGCGGATGGAGCTGGGCACCGCCAGCTCCAGCTGCATGGGGACCCCCACCTTCTCCGAATGGGAGCTGGGCGAATGAGCCCGAAAGCGGACGTCCCATGACCCAGCACACCCACCTCGACCCCTCATCCTTCCTGCTCGACGGCGGCTCCACCGGCGTCCTGCTGATCCATGGCTTCACGGGCGCGCCCCCGGAGCTGCGCCTGCTGGGCGATCACCTGCACCAGCAGGGGCTGACGGTCCTGGCCCCGCTCCTGCCCGGCCACGGCACCCGGGTCGAGGACATGAACCGCGTGCACTGGGAGCGCTGGACCGAGCACGTCGAGGCCGCCCTGACCTGGCTGGACCAGCGCTGCGCTACGGTCTTCGTGGGGGGGCTGTCCATGGGAGGCCTGCTGGCACTGCACCTGGCGGCCCGCAGCCCCAGCGTGGCCGGGCTGCTGCTGTACGCGCCCGCCCTGCAGGTCAGCAACCGGCTCCTGCCCTTGGCTGGCGTGGCCAAGCTCGCCGTCAGCTCGAGGGCCAAGAAGCCAAGGTTCCTGGCGGACCCTCAGGCCGACAAGTACATCTGGTGCTACGACCGGGAGCCGATGGGCGCGGCGGAGCAGCTGTGGCGCGGCCAACGCCTGGTGAGGCCCCGGCTCTCCGAGGTCTTCTGCCCCGCCATCCTGTTCCACTCCACCCTGGACACCGTGGTGCCCCTGGCCAGCGCCCACGAGGTGCTGGCAGGCCTGGGCAGCGACGACAAGCAGCTGGTGACCCTGAGTGGCTCGGGCCACTGCCTGACCGTGGACGCCGAGTGGGAGCAGGTGGCCGATCAGAGCTGGAGCTTCGTGCAGCGTGTGGCAGGCCTGGAAGCCCCCGTCCCAGCGCCGGTGGCACAGGCCGCGCGCCCCTGAAGGAAGACCACGGCCTGCACTGCGTGCAGACCGTGGTCGCAATTCGAACGGATCAGCGCGGGCTAGGGAGCCGGCGGGCCGGTGTCCGGCACGATCTCGTCGCAGCCCTGAGAGTCGAACAGGCCGATCTCAGCACCCCAGACCACGCAGTGGGCCGGGCCGACCTCGTCCAGGACGGCGACCATCCAGGTGAGGCCAGCCGCGCTGGGAGCGGTGGCCGGGTAGGCCGTGTTGATACCGTCTACCTGCTCCTCGACGGTGGCGACCACGGGCAGGATCTTGCCCCAGATCTGGCCCGGAGGAGAGTCGTTGGTGCTGACGATGCGCAGCGTGTGGCTCTCGCCGTGGTTGGTCGCCCCGAGCTGACCCTTGATCGAGAGGGTCGCCCGCGCGGCCAGGCCCCGCGTGGCCGCGGAGTAGCGCCACTCGTCGGTCTCGAGGAGGTACTCGACGCTGATGATCTCGAGGTCCGCATCGGCATCGGTATCGGCGTCGGCATCCGTGTCGGTGTCGGTGTCGGTGTCGGTGTCGGTGTCGGTGTCGGTGTCGGTGTCGTCGATCTGCGTGTCGTCGGTCTTGGGTGGGTCTTCACCGCAACCCAGGGTCAGGAAGCAGGGAAGGAGAACCAGGGGAAGCAGAGACATGCGCATTGCGTCTTCCTCGTCGGCGGTGATCGCCGGTGACAGTGCATCCCCCACATTTCTCGAGAATGACGGATCTGCAATCCCAAAGTGTCAAGAAAAACGCAGAATGCCTCAGAATCTCAGCCGAGTTCCTTATTCGGGCCCCCGAGAGCCACCGACGATAGGGCCTGCGGAACATGAACAACGAAACTCCCACTGACCTGGCCGCCCTGCTCACCGAGAGCGTCGCGGCCCGCTCCTCGCTGCTGGAACAGCTGCACTGCGAGGAAACCACCTGCTACCGGCTGCTTCACGGCGCGGTCGAGGGCTGCCCCGGGCTCACGGTGGACCGCTACGGGCCGCTGCTGTGGGTGCAGACCTTCCACGAGCCCCTGCCGCCCGGCGCCCTCGAGGCCCTGTCCCAGGCCGCCGACCAGGCCCTTGGCCAGTCCCTGATCCCCATCTGGAACCACCGCGCCCAGGCGCGCCATCCCGCATCTGGCTACGCCGATCCCCCCGAGGCCGACGGGTGGCACCTGGCCCACGAGGCGGGCCTGGCCTACGAGATCCAGCCCCGACGCTGGGGCAAGGACCCCTGGCTCTTCCTGGACTTCCGGGCCACTCGCCGCTGGGTCCGCGCCCACTCCAAGGACCTGTCGGTGCTCAACCTCTTCGCCTACACCTGCGGCGTGGGCCTGGCTGCCCTGGCCGGCGGCGCCCGCGAGGTCTGGAACGTGGACTTCTCGGCCTCGGTCCTGGACGTGGGCCTGCGCAACCTGGACCACAACGCGCTCGACACCCAGCGCTTCGACACCATCCAGGCCGACGTCATCCCCACGGTGCGCCAGCTCGGGGGGCTGCCGGTGAAGGGGCGAGGCTCACGCCGCCGCCCCTACGCCCGCTTCGACGCCAGGCAGTTCGACCTGGTGGTGCTCGATCCGCCCACCTGGGCCACCTCGCCGTTTGGCGCCATCGATCCCGTGCGCGACTACGGCTCCCTGCTCAAGCCCAGCCTGCTGGCCACAAAGCCTGGCGGGGTGGTGGTCGCCACCAACCACGTCTCCACGGTGGAGGTCGAAGGCTGGGTCGACAGCCTGGAGCGCACGGCGCGTAAGATCGGCCGCCCCATCCAGAGCCTCGAGCTGCTGCCTCCCGACGGCGACTTCCCCAGTTCGGACGGTCGGCATCCCCTCAAGGTGGCCGTCCTCCGCGCCTGACCTCGCGAGGCCTGGTAGGATCGTGGGGTCACCAAGCGCTGGGGAAGCCATGCGAAGCCTCGTCCTGATGGCCCTGCTCACCATGGGCTGCACCACGGATCCCGACGACGACACGGGGCCCGCCACCGACGACGGCCTGCACGGGCGGGTCGAGACCATCGACGGCCTGCAGATCCTGAAGCTCTGGGGGACCCGCGAGCAGATGGGCTACGCCGAGGGCGCCCTGTTCTGCGAGCAGATGCCCGCCCTGCTGAAGGACTACGTCCTCGAGTACCTGGTGGCCGACTACGGCGTGCCCTACTCCCTGGTGCTGGCCCTGGTGGAGAACGCCATCACCCTGCCCCCAGGAGACGAGCGCGAGCTGCAGGCCATGTGGGCGGGCGCCGAGGAGCACTGCACCCAGGAGCAGCTCTGGATCGAGAGCGAGCACCTCGAGCCCGAGGCCGACGGAGCCCGCGCGGTCACCTACACCGATCTGGTGGCCGCCAACGTGCTGGCGGACTGGGGCTGCTCGAGCTTCACCGCCTGGGGCGACGCCACCACCACGGGTCAGCCCATCCACGCCCGCAACTTCGACTGGGCCATCGACCCCGGCGGCCGCTTCCTCGAGCAGCACCTGCTCAAGGTCTACGACAGCGCCGAGGAAGGCGGGGCCCGCTTCGCCTCCCTCACCACCCCCGGCCTCATCGGCTGCATCACCTGCTTCACCGAGGAAGGCGTGGGGCTCACCATGCACAACATCTGGGAGGCCCTGCCAGCCACCCAGGCCACCGGCATCCACCCCCGCATGCTCGCGGCCCGCAGCGCCGTCGTCGCCACCTGGGGAGCGGAGGACCTGGTGGCCGCCGCCGAGGCCGCCCTCGAGGCCGCGCCCCAGCGGGCCGGCAACAACCTGCACCTGAGCTTCCCCCTCGAGCGAGGCGACGGCGGCGGGGCTGTGGTCTTCGAGTTCGACGGCGCCACGGACCACGCCGACGGCCAGGTCACCGTGCGCGAGCCGGGCTTCGACCCACAGCTGCAGACCGACCAGGCCATCGCCTGCACCAACCACTACCTGCAGCGCAGCGACCCTCCCGCCGAGAACGACTCCACCCAGCGCCTGGACACCCTGCGGGCCGGTCTGAACGCGGCCGCCGGGGCGGGGGGCCTGGACGTCGAGGGCGCCAGGGCCCTCATCGAGGCTGTCAGCTGGGAGGCCACCGCCCACAGCGTGGTGATGGACACCGCCACCCGGGAGCTGCGGGTGTTCGTGGCCCCCGAGGCGGGCACTCCAGCGCCCACCACCGAGCCCGCGGTCATCCAGCTGGACAGCCTGTTCGACGACCTGCCCTGATCCACGCGCGACGGTGGGTCCGAGCGAGCGCGATGCAGAGCCCCGCCCGAGGCTCCCCCGCGCGGGGTGCGTCCGCGGCAGGTGGGATAGGCCACCGAGAGGAGGCGTCATGTTCACGACCATCGCCGCGCTCACACTCTTCATCGGCTCCGCCGCCGCCGACCAGACCGCCTTCGAGGTAGAAAAGTCCCCCCAGCACTGGGCCTTCGACGTGCGCTGGACCGACGCCGAAGGCGCCCGCCACCGGGCCCAGTTCGAGCTGCCCACCGCCATGGTCAAGGCCGATCTCGACGAGCCCCTGCGCTACAAGCTGCAGGAGGCCAACCAGACCATCGCGGCCGAGGTGCGCAGCTGGGCTGCGGACCGCAAGGGACCGGAGATCAAGGCGCGAGTCAGTAATGGCGGCGTGCAGATCACCGCCTCGGGCAAGAACCGCGACAAGATCGAGCAAGCCCTGGCCGAGGCCGCAGTGGTGCGGGACCAGGCCGCGGCTCGCTACCGCGCGGAGCATGGCTTCACCACCCTGGACGGCGGCATCCTGCCCGACCACATCCAGCATGTCCGCGACTACGCCGACGACCTGGACCCCGTGGTCACGGCCCTGGGCGGGCCGGGGGACGATCCCCGCGCCTTCGCCGAGCTGGCCCTGGGCTTCGTCCAGAACATCCCCTACGAGCAAGCCTCGAAGCAACGGGATCGCTACCGCCGCCCCCTGTCCCTGCTGGGCCGCAACCGCGGCGATTGTGACTCCAAGTCCACCCTCTACCTGGCGCTCATGCACCAGGCCTGGCCCGAGCTTCCCCTGGCCATGGTCTACATCCCAGGCCACGCCTACGTGGGCATGGGCATGGAGCCCCAGCGCGGCGAGGCGAAGCTCGAGCGAGACGACCGCAGCTGGCTGCTGGCCGAGCCGGTGGGGCCGAGCCTGCTGCCCGTGGGCGAGGTGGGCAAGAAGAGCAGGCGCCGGGCCAAGCGCGGTCGGGTGGACCTGATGGTGCTGGACTGACATGCGCAGCCCTCTCTCCTGGGCCTGTGCGGCGCTGGGCGTGCTGCTCCTGAGCGCCTGCCAGGCCGAGCCCACGCCTCCGCCGCCTCCGCCGCCCGTACCCGCGCAGGTGCTGGAGCGGCCCAACTTCCTGGTGCTGGTGCCCGACTCCCTGAGGGCCGATCGGGTGAACTCCCCGGGAGACGGTCCTCCCGTCGCACCCACCCTGGCGGCCCTGGCAGCCCGAGGCACGCTCTTCGAGGCCAACCTGGCGCAGGCGGGCTGGACCATGCCCGCATTGGCCACCATCCTGACCGGCCGCTACCCCGTGCTGCCCACCGCCGACTCCACCATGCTGGGATGGATGGGTCCAGGCCTGAGCTTCCCCGAGATCCTGGCCCTGTACGGCTACGGCACCACCGCCTTCCTGGGCGCCAACGCGGGCAGCATGGAGCAGACCATCGGCTCCCGCTTCGACCACGTCGTCGCCGCCGACGCCGAGCCCACCGGCCGTGGTGTCACCGACGACCTGGCCGGCTGGCTGCAGGCTGGCCCGCCGGAGCCCTTCCTGGCCTTCGTGCATGACATCGACCTGCAGTTCGTGGCCACCGTGGCGGAGCTCGACCGCTACCCCGGAGCCGCCGAGCGCTGCCAGGACCTGGCGGGCAACCGCGCCAACCGGGGTGCCATCGCCATCGGTGAGCTGATGAACTGCCTGACCAGAGGCGAGGGCAAAGACAAGGACAAGGACAAGGACAAGGACGGCGCTGACCCCGAGGGCGCGGTGATCGCGGCCTACGACCGCGCTCTGTCCACCTACGACGGGGGCCTGGCCGACGTGATCGCCGCCCTGGACAGCAGCGGACTGGCGCAGCGCACCGTGGTGATCCTCACCTCTCCCCACGGCCATCACCTGGGTGAAAACGGTCGCTTCCAGCACGGCACCCTGAACGAGCCCGACCTGCAGATCCCGCTGATCTGGGTGGACCCCTCCGCCCCCCAGCCAGGCCAGCGGGTTCCGCAGCAGGTCCAGCAGCTCGACCTGGCCCCCAGCATCCTGGCCAGGGCCGGGGCCACCCAGGACGCCAGTATGCCCGGCCAGCCGCTGCTGCCCCTGATGGGCCTGGCCACCGGCGAGTACCAGCACCGCGACGTCTTCCACCTCAACGATCAGCGCAACATGGCCCTGCGCTCGGGCTCCACCAAGCTCATCCGCTTCAACCCGGGCAGCGGAGGGCCTCGCGGCGCGGGCGGCCCAGGCCGACAGCATCCCCCGGCCTACCTGTTCTTCGATCTCGAGGACGATCCCATGGAGCGCGAGGACCTGGCCAAGGGCGGCGCCCTGGGCCCGGCCGAGGCCATGCGCGAGCGGCTGGATGCCTTCGCCCAGGAACGAATCGACCAGAGCAAGAGCAGCCTGCCCAACGCCGCCGCCGCGCCCGACCCCGCCCTGCGCAAGCACCTGCAGGAGCACGGCTACTGGCACCATGTCGACGGCGGGGCCCAAGCCGGCGACCCCCAGGCGCCAGCTCAGGGTGCGCCATGAACCGCCTGATCGCCGCCAGCTGCGCCGCGGGCCTGCTGGTGCTGGGCTGCGGAGGCCTGGGCTCCTTGTTGGACTCCGAGCCCACGCTCCAGGCCGTCGCCATCCACACGGACTACCCCGGAGCCTCGCCCGAGGAGGTGGAGCACACCATCACCATCCCGATCGAGGCGAGCGTGGCCTCGGTGGCCGGGGTGCAGCGCGTGCAGTCCCGGACCGTCGAGGGCGGATCCGTGGTCACGGTCTGGTATGAGCCAAGGACCACCGACGGCTACGCCCTCAGGGCCGCGCTGCTCGAGCAGCTGCAGCAGACCGCCAGCATGCTCCCCGCCGAAGCCGAGAGCAGCTGGCTCGGCAACGCCCACTCCAGCGAGCGACTCCTGGCCCGGGTGGCCATCACCGGGAGCGAGGGCTGGCAGCGCTGCGCCACGTCCATGGCGCAGGCCGCCAGGACCGTAGCGGGGGTGGAGTACGCCGAGCTCGTGGGCCTGGCAGGCGATCGCATGGTGGTCCAGGTGGACACCGCCCGCCTGGGCATGGTGGGTCTGACCCTCGACCAGCTGCAGCTGGCGCTGTCGGGGGCCAGCTCGGAGTTCGCCGCCGACGGCTTTCTGTTGCGCGCGAGCTCAGCCCCCAGCAGCATCGAGGAGCTGGCCAACACGGTGGTCACCATGGCGGACGAGCTGCCCGTTCGCCTGTCGGACATCGCCTCCATCCGCGTTGAGCAAGACCCGCAGGCCCCCATGGTGCTCCTCGACGGCCAGCCAGCCGCCCTGCTGTCCATCCATCCGCAGCCCGGCGCAGCCCGAGCCACGGTGCTGGACAAGCTGGCGCCAGCCATGGAGCGGGCCCAGGCGCAGTGCCCTGCCAGCCTGATCAGCCAGAACATGGCTCCCAGCGCCATGGTGTTGGCGGTGGAGATCGAGACTCCAGCCACTGAGGGCATCGACCGCGAGCTCGCGGAGCGCATCCAGGCCCTCAGCGCCGTGGTGGAGCCCAGCGACGTCCTGCTGGAGCTGGGCCGACCGAGCCACACAGCCCTGGACGCCCCCCGGCCCGAGCGAGCCAGGCTGATGCTCCGCTTCGACGCGGCCCCTCCCGAGCGCACCATGCAGGAGCTGGTGGGCTCCCTGCGCACCCAACCCGAGCTCGAGGTGCTGAGCTGGGAAGGCCCGGGAAGCCGCCTCGAGCTGCTCCTCGAGGCCCAAGAGCACGCCCTGCTGCCCAGCATCGCCGCCACCCTCGCCGAGCAGCTGTTCATGCCAGGCCACGAGACCGCCGTGGACGACGGGCGGCTCCCCGACTCTCCCCAGATCACCATCCAGGCCGACCGCGAGCGCCTGGCGGCCTTGGGCTCGAGCCAGGCCCAGCTAGCCGAGAGCGCGCGGGCCGCCATGGCCTGCCTGCCCGTGGAGCTGGGCGTCGGAGGAGCCGCTGGCGCCATGCCCGTGGTGCTGTGCAGCACCGCGCCCGGCGACAGCCCCATGCAGTCCCTGCTCTACGCCAGCATCCGCACCCCCGACGGTCGGCAGGTCCCCATCACCGAGGTCGCGAGCATCGAGATCAGCAGCGCCCCAGGCGCCCTGGACCGCGAAGACCTGGGTCCGGCCATCAGGCTCCAGATCACAAGCACCGAGCCCAGGGAGCGCAAGCTGCGCGAAGCCGTCATGGAGCAGATCCTTCAGCTCGAGCTGCCGCCGGGTGTGAGCGTGGAGCTGGTGCTGTGAGCCTGATCTCGGCCCGGCGACGCAGCAGCAGCCCCAGGATCCCCAGCAGGCCCAGCAGGCCCAGACCAGAGGGCAGGTCGCCCGCGGACGAGCAGTGCAGGTTGCGCCGCTTGCCGCCGTCGTACTTGTCCCGCAGGGCCGCCACCGCGCCGTCCTTGCTGGAGGCGGTCAGATCGATGGTCGGGCGCCCATCGTCGGGCTGGGCCACGAACAAGAACGCGCTCTCGGCCGCCACCTCGGGGTCACAGCGGCTGTCTCCTCCCTGGGCCGCGCCCGCCTCGAGGGCGGCCAGCAGCCGGTCCGCCAGAGGCTCGCCCTGGGCCGCCTGGTAGGCCAGCGCCACCTCGCCCAGCACCAGCTCGGACACCAGGGTGTTGCCCGCCACGGCCATGTAATCCTCGGCGAAGGCGCCCTTCCAGTCGTCACACTCGTCGCCGGTGTACACAGCCCCGAGCCCATCGAAGCCGACCACCGCGTACTGGCGGATGCCCAGCTCGTCATCGTAGTCCGCCACGAGCACGGGCTCGAGCGCCGCCTCGGGGCTCTCGCCTTCACCCAGCGCCGCCGCGATGTCCTTGCGGGCTCCGACATTGGTGGCGAACAGCGAGACCACCGCCCCCGCGTCGGGCTCCACCTGGGCGATCATCCACACGAAGGGCCCGCAGGTGGCCCCTGCCGCACCGACCTCCCGGGTCTCCGGATCGACGGCGATGACCGACCAGGTCGCCTGCGCGGAGCGGGGCATGGCGGCCAGGGAGGAGGCGATGAGAAGGACTGGAACGAACGACCTGGACCAGGACATGGAGCGGCTCCAGCGGTGACGGTGCGGGTAGGCGAGGACTCGGAGGCGAGCCGTCACCGCGGGAACCGGCGGCCCGGGGTGAGGCCGCCATGATACCCCGAACCAGCTCAGGAGCCGCATTGCACAAGCCCCCCCGCACCCAGCACCTCGAGGTCTCCCGGCTGCAGCCGGGGGACGAGGACCTGAGCGCGGTGCCCTTCGCTCAGATCGCGGGCAAGCCCATCGTGCAGGAGGCCCTCGAGGCGGCGGCCATCGCAGGGGGACTGGACGGCCATGGTCATCGTTCGGGCCAGTGGGCCCGCACGATTACCCCGGCCTCGCTTGCTGGTGGGGGGAGGATGCCTCCCCCCAGACCGCTAGCGCGCAGCAGGGCTTCACCTGCCCTTCGGGCACCGCGGCTGCCGCCGCTGGCTCG
>CALDOK010000090.1 GCA_937912125.1 uncultured Pseudomonadota bacterium | reverse complement strand
GCTCGGGTTCAGGCTCCGGGACGGTCGGTAGGACTTCGACCACAGCCACCGGCTCAGGCTCGGGTTCAGGCTCCGGGACAGTCGGTAGGACTTCGACCACAGCCACCGGCTCGGGCTCGGGTTCAGGCTGGACTACAGCCACAGGCTCGGGTTCAGGCTCGGGCTCGGGCTCGGGCTCGGGCTCGGGGACACCGACATCGATGGCGGGGCCGAAGATGGAGTCACCTCCGCCGCCGGCGACGATGGGGTTGCCGAACTCGTCGAACATGACGCCTTCGTCGTCGCCATCCGCCACCGCTTCGGGGGCCTCGCCGAAGCCCATGGGGCACAACGACTCGTAGCCGGGCGCCTTGCCGAACTTCCACCACTTGCCGTAGGTCACCCCGTCTGGGCAGACAGCCTGGACCAGGTAGCGGCCCTCGGGCAGACGGGTGGTCTCGTCGGCCTGGTTTCCCGCCACCCAGATGGTGGTGCCGCCGGTGTCGCCGGGCACACCCAGCCCGATGGTGGGCTTGCTGCGGACCTCGCGGCGAAGCCCCTCGAACACCGACTCGGCATCGTCGAGGGGGAAGTTGGTGGTGTCCCACTGGAAACCGTTGTCGATGGCCAGGCAGGCACGGAAGATGTCCATGGCCTTGTCCTGGTCGCCGCTGATCCACTTGGCCAAGCCCTCGAAGTAGCGCACCTTGGCCTGAACCCGCGCGGTCAGCGGCACCTCCGCGTCGGGCGCCACCTTGTCGATGCGCTTGATGAAGCGCGCGACCTCGTCGAAGTCCTCGGCCTCGAGCGCCTCCTGGGTTGCGACCAGGAGTTCCTCGACAGCGCCGGCGTGGGCAGCGGCGGGCGAGACGCCGACCGCGGCCAGGAAGATCAGAGCTGCTGCTACTCGCATCCGTCGCTGCGCCATTCCTCGGAACCTCCAGACAGGTCGAGGGTGTACCTACAGGTCTGGTCCTCGGAGACCTCGAACGTGGACCGGATGGTCTCGCCGTCGAGGGTCTTGACCTTGGTGCGGTAGGTGCCCGCCGGGATCTTCTCGAAGGCGCGCTCACCTACTCCGTCCCAGGTGTCCTTGAAGCCGAGTGCCGACGTGATGGTGACCGTGCCGCCAGCGCTGGGCTGCACGCCCAGCACGACATTGCCCACGGTATCGCTGGTGACCCCCACGGTCGTGGAGCCAGGATCAGGGTCTGGCTCGGTGACCGGATCAGGCGAAACGGGCTGAGTGATGGGATTCGGATCGGGATCGGCGGGGGGCCTCATCAGCACGATGGCGACGACGACGCCGCCGCCCACCACCAGCACGCCGATGAGCCCGATGGCCGCGAAGACCAGCCCCAGGCCACGACGGCGGGGAGGCTCAGCGACGGGCTCGGGATCGCCAGAGTCGGCCACAGGGCCGCTGACCACAGGGCCACTGACCACGGGGCCGCTGGCCACGGGAGCGGAACCGGAGAGCTCGGGGGTGACCGACGGCTGCTCCTTCGAATACTCCTCGATGTCCGGTGGCAGATCGAAGGTGTCCAAGGCGCGCAGGGGCTCGGAGCCGGTGGGCTCTTCGGGCGTCTCGGGGGGCGCCGGCAGAGCCGCGGGCTCGGGCAGCGGAGCCGACCCGGACTCTTCGGCGAGCTCCTCGGGCACAGCAAAGGCAGCGGGCTCGGGCTCGGGCTCGGGCTCGGGCGCAGCATCGGGCTGGGCAGGAGCTTGCTCTGCGACAGCGGGCTGAGGCGCGGATTGGTCCGGAAGGGGCTCGATGGACTCTTCCTGAAGCCAGGCTCCCGAGCTCGGCTGCGCTGTCGCTGGCGGTTGAGCGAGGGAGGCGCTGGAACCTGCTGGGTCCTGGGTCTCATCGGACCAGGTGTGGCTGCCCTGACCGCGGACGAAGGCCGAGCTGCGGTCCTCCACCAGGGTCGTGCCCGTGAGAGGATCGTGTACGACCTCTCCAGGCTCGCGCTGGCCCATGGCCTCTTTGACGTGCTGGCGGCAGAGACGCCGCAGGCCCATGTCGGTGGCGCGCTCGGCGTATTCTTCGAGCTTCTCCATCACCTCGGCGGCGGTGGGGCGCGCGGTGGCCTCGTACTCCATCATCTGGAGCAGCAGCTCCCTGACCTGCTCGGCGAGAGTGTCGTCGAGCATGGAGAGGTCGATCTGGGCCACCCGCTGCTCGAGGGCAGTCTGGAAGCGGGCCTCTCGGATGAAGATCTTGCCGAAGCGCTCGCCCGCCAGGACCTCCCACATGGTGATGCCCAGGCTGAACACGTCGGCGGCCGGGGTGTCCGGATCGCCCATCATGCGCTCGGGCGCCATGTAGGCCTGAGATCCGAAGGCCAGGGCCTGGGTCTGGGCCTCGCGGTCCTCGAAGTTGGCGCGGGCGGTGCCGAAGTCCAGCACCTTGACCTCGCCCGCCGATGTGATCATGGCGTTCGAGGGCTTGATGTCGCGGTGGATCACCCGCAGGGGCTTGCCACCCTGGAGCGGGCGATGGTTGTAGGCGGCATCGAGCGCGGAGGCGATGGCTGCGGAGGCTTCCAGGGCGGCGCGGCGCGGGAAGACCTCCGACCGTTCCGAGAGGAAGGTGACCATGTGCTTGAGGTCGACACCCTCGAGGTACTCCATGATGACGGCGCACTGGCCGTTGATGGAGGAGAGGTCCTCGACACGCACGATGTTCTGGTGGCGCAGCAGGCCCAGCAGGCGAGCTTCGTCGCGCGAGCGCATGACGATCTCTTCGTGCCCAAGCCACTTGCCGTGCAGCAGCTTGATGGCCACGACCGTGGAGAAGTTGTCCCCCGTGACCATCTCGGCCAGGTAAACCTTGCCGAAGCTCCCTTCGGAGATGGCCTTGAGGAAGCGGAAGCGGCGGCGAGGCTCCATACGTGCGACGGTCCTTCGATCAGCGGTCAACAACGGTACCCGGGCACTATAGCAGCCCGGCGGATGGCGGGAAGAGCGGAACCATAACCCGACATGTGGCCTAGCCACTCCCGGGGTACACTCACTGGTTGCAGAACCCGCCTTCTGCGGTCGCAACTTCCATGCTCAAGTGCATCAGCGCCAGATACTCGATGACGCGCTCGTCGATACCAGGATTGTCCTTCTTGACCTTGTCCCAGCTCCAGCGACCGCGCAGACCTTCACCCCAGTGGGAGCTGTGGTCGATGACCTCCTGCTCCATGCCCAGCAGGATGGCCGCCAGACCCATCACCGTGGCGTCGGGCTTGCGCTCTGTGGCGAGCTCGAGCTCACCGTAGACCTCGGCGATGCGCGCCGTCTTGGCCCAGCCCTCGTACTCGAGGCCGCTGACCCGACGCAGGGAGAGGGCCTTGCGCTTTCCGCCTTCGTCGTTGATGAGGTAGGCCAGCGCAGCGTAGCGTGGGCGCACCTGCCCAGAGCCGCAGAAGTCCCGGTCGAGCCGAGTCTGGTCGCCCGTCTGGTCCAGGAACATGGCCAGCATGCTGCGGTTGCGCTCCTGGGCGTCGTCCAGATCCTCGAGGCGCGTGAGCGCCTGCTTGACCTCGGCCTCGGCCAGCCCAAAGCTCTGCAGGTTCCCCTTGCGGTTGGCCTTGGTGTACATGATGTCCAGCAGGGGATCGACCCGCTCCACACGGTGGCGGACGGTCTTCTCGGACTCGACCACCCGCTCGTCCACCAGCAGGTAGAAGTTCACGCCCACGCCCGCCAGCAAGAAGGCGCCGAGGATCCAGGGTCTGAGCTTCATGGAGCCCTCACAATCCCAGCTTGGTGCGTACGGTCTCGCGATCGGGGACAGCCGTCTGGGTGCAGTAGCCGTCGCCGCGGACGTACCGCTTCCAGTCGCGGAAGGCTACCTCGTGACCGTAGTTGAGGCCGTAGTAGCAGACCGCCAGGAAGTGGATGGCGATGGCCCCCGGGGTGTAGTGCTGGCTCTCACCTGGGATGTAGCCCCCGCAGCTGTCGTTCTTGAAGTTGGACTCGGTACAGGTCAGGGTATCGCCCAGGAAGTAGGGGCCCTGGTTCAGGTTCTTGTCCTTCAGATACCTCTCGTAGGCCGGCAGGATGTTGGTGGGCTTCTTCTTCTCCTGGAAGCGGCTGTCGTCGTAGCCGCAGTTGTGCGAGGTCATGGCCAGCTGCACCACCGCGCCCGAGGCCGCCAGCTCCGGGTCCTCGTAGGCCTCGCGCAGGGACTTGAGGGCTGCCGTGGTGCTCATGCCCAGATCGGTGCGCTCGTCGACAGAGCACTTCTTGATCTTGCAGGAGGACTCGTCCTTGGCCTCGTCGTAGGACACGTACTGGGCGCGCTTGCGGGCGTTGCGCGGCGGCGCCAGCTCGGTGGGGGACCAGATGACGCTCGAGCCGCGGAAGGAGCAGTCGCGCACCTCGAGCCCCAGCCGGTGAGCCGTCTCGGGCATGAACTGCCAGTAGCCCTGGGCGCAGACCGGCGAGGAGATCTCGGACCGATAGCGGGACTCCTGGTAGGGCACCGCGGCGAAGACCTCCGGCAGCCCTGCCTTCTGCAGCGCCCGGACCACCTCGGCGTACTCGGACTCGACCTCCTCGAGGCGCTTCCAGAAAGACCAGCCGGTGGCGGTGAGCTGGTAGGAGCGGGTGACCTGGTCGAGCAGCTTCTGGTCCCACTTGCTGGGCTTGCCCTGGATCTCGGGCCACTTGGCCATGTCGGCGTTGTAGGCCATCACGAGGTCTTCGAAGGGCTGCTGCAGCCCATCGCGCAGCTCGGAGTTGACCGCCGCGGTCATGGGGACCATGTCGTAGTATTCGCGGCCTTCGTCCACCGGGCCGAGCCCCGCGATCTCACGAGTGTGGACCTTGA
Source organism: uncultured Pseudomonadota bacterium (assembly GCA_937912125.1). Lineage (GTDB taxonomy): Bacteria > Myxococcota_A > UBA796 > UBA796 > JAFGLY01 > CALDOK01. Next base: position 21,339 of record CALDOK010000090.1, on the reverse strand, counting down.
TGAGGGAGGCCAGCACGGCCACGGCCGTGACCAACCCCACCAGCACCACGCCGCCGATGAACCAGGTGGGAATGCCGCCCTGGGTGCTCAGTTCCTGGATGTTGGTGGGATGCACCTCGGGCGTGGCCTGGGAGGCATCGGACAGGATGCGCCGCTCCTCCCACACACCGAGGCGCTGGGCGCGCACGAACTGGAAGGTCACGCCACGGCCGGGCGAGCCCAGGTGGACCGTGTCGCCGTCGTTGAGGTAGACGGCGCCCGCCAACACATCCATGTCCGCCCAGTCCAGGTTGGCATGGGGCGCCACGCGCACCTGAGCGTTGCCCACGGCGTCGATGGCGACCGAGCCGCCGTCGTAGGCGGTGATCACGGCATGCCGACCGTTGAGGCCGCGGTAGCCCTTCAGGGTCACCCCGCCAGGGCCCGGGTTGGCGCCCAGGCGAACCACGGGGCCGCGGTAGACCTGCTCCGGCTGGGTGGCCATCGGGCCGTCCAGGTAGTGGATGACAACGTCCCAGCGCTCCTGACTCATCGTCGAATCACCAACTCGACAGCGTCGAGGTCCGAGAGATCCTCCAGGATCTCGTGGGGGGCCATGGCCCGACCATCCGCGAACAAGCGCCAGCGGCCCGCGGGAAGAGAGAGCAGCTCTGCCAGGTGATCCACCAGGCTGACGGCGGGCACCGCCAGGCCGAGCTGCATGCGCAGGGCCACAGGGCCCGCCTCGCCTTCGACGCTGATCAGCAGCGGAACGAGGCGATTGGGCACCAGCACGAGGTCGATGGGCGTCCCGGCCTGGAAGGTCTCCATGCACGGGTTGCCTGCGGGGCGCACGCCGTCCTGGGAGAAACGATACCAGCCGACGACGCGCCCCGAGCCGTCCATGCGCAGGGGCAGCAGCATCCCCACGAGCTTGGCCACGGCCTCGGAGACCAGCTGGTCCACTGGGAGCCGGAAGCGTCGCTCCTTGGTGCCGGGGCCCATGCGCAAGCTGTAGCGCTTCGCCTCGCCCTTGGCGGGATCAGCAGGGAGCGGATCGGGCACCCGCCCCTCGACCCCGACTGGACCGGAACTTGCGGGAGTGCTCGGAGCCCTCGCCGCTGGTGACGCGACGGCGGCATCCACAGGCGCCGGGGCGGGCGCGGCCTTGGGCTCTGCAGGTGGAACAGGTGTGGGCGCCGGAGCTGGGGTGGGCTCGGCAGGCGGAGCGACCTTGGACACCGGAGCGGCCTCGGACACCGGAGCGGCCTTGGGCGCCGCGGACGGCTGGGGCTCGGGCTCTGCGGGCGGGGCAACCCTGGGCCTGGTGGCGGCAGGTGCTGGCTCGGGCGCAGGCGTGGGCGGCGGCGCTTCGGCCCGGGGTGGAGCCGGGGGCAGAGAAGGGCTGGCATGGCTGGCCACAGGCACCGGCGGAGGAGGAGGAGGCTGAGAGGATGTCGGCTCGGGCCGCGGGCGTGGAGGCACATCGCCAGGGGGAGTCGAGGGCGTGGCTGCCGGCACCGCGGGGGGAGGACCGAGGCTCACAGGGGGCGCCGTGTCTTCCGGCGGGGCCGATGGCGCGGCGCGCTGCCGCACGGGGAGCCTCACCGGCGCCTTGCCAGGCTCGGCGGCCGGAGGGGGAGGAGGCTCGACGGGGGGGGACGGAGCAGGCGCTGGCCCGACGGGCGGCGCGGCCTCGTCCACCGAGCCCATACGGCGCGGAGGCACCCGACGACGCGCCGGGGGGGTGCGGCCACCCTGGCCGATGATGTTGCTCACCAGGCTGGAAGCGCGGCGCGCCCCACTCTCGCTGGGCTCCTGTGGCGCAGCAGGCGGATCCGGCTGCCGATCCCCGGAGCCTGTCGGTTCCTGGGACGGCGGCGTGCGGCGACTGGGCTGACGCCACTTGGGGCCGTCGGAGCTGCCGCGCAGCACGTCCTGGGGGTCGGGCGCAGGCTCGGGCTCTGGCGCTGGCGTGGGCTGCGGCGCTGGCTCGTCGGCGCTGGCGCTGGCGCGCGGGCTGGCGCGGCGCTTGCGGGTAGGGGGCTTCCACGCCGCACGAGTGGGGCGCTCGTCTTGCTCCTCGACCATCTCAGCCAGCTTCTCGCGGGTGACCATCATGGTGGCCCCCCCATCCTGCAAGGGCGTGCCCACACGCTGAGGCACGTTGCCGGCCCGGGCCATGACGTCGATGAGAGAAGGGCCGGTGATGTCCGAGCCGCCCAGGGCCGACTGCAGGGCATACATGAAGGCATCGCCGTCGGTGTAGCGATCCCCGGTGTCCCTGCGCAGGCAGACCTTGAGGAAGTCCTGCACCGAGCGGGGCAGTTGATCCCGGAAGCGGAACAGGCGACGGGAACCCTCGGCCCGGCTGGCCATGGCGCGGATGTCGTTGACCAGCCCGTCGTAGACTGGCTTACCCGTCATCAGCTCGAAGGAGATCAGGGCCAGGGCGAACAGATCGGAGCTTAGATCCTCGGCCCCCGCCTCCATGCGCTCGGGCGGACAATAGCGGAAGCTGTCTTCGCGGGGGATGGACTGGGGGTCCTGGTGGAAGCGCAGGATCTCCACCTGGGGCAAGGCGTAGCCGATGATCTGAGCCTGGCCGTCGGGCTTGATCATCAGGCGCCAGGGGGTGAGCCCACCGTGGGAGTACACGCCGTGGGGCTCGCCCGACTCGGAGGCCTCGATCAGGATCTCCCCCGCGGCGTACATCAGCTCGAGCCCCGCGCGGACGCCGGGCGCTTCACCGAAGTCCGCAAAGGTTCGGTTCAGCTCCGCCACCGAGGTGGCCTGCCCCGTGGGGTAGATGAAGGCCCCCTCGGAGCTGTCGTGGGAGAACAGCTCCACCATCCCGGTCACCATGGGCGACTCGAGGTAGCCTGCCACCACGGCCAGAGCGGTGTTGATGGCCGGGTGATCCCGGTATTCGGGGTGGAACACGATGGCCGTGTGGCGGTAGCCCGACTCGTTGACCAGCTCGACCAGATCGGAGGCGGGTCCGTGAAGACGCCTTCCCGTGGTGCTCAGCCCTGCGATAGGATTCATGTCACGCTCCCTGTGGCACGACGAGGGTAGCAGAAGGGGAGCCCTGCGCTCCCCAACCCGTATCCGATCCCCCCTTCCCAAGGTAGACCGTGGCGGCCTCCAGAGACCAACGCAGCGGCAAGTCGCGGCACAAACCCAGCGGTGACGCGAAGGCACGGACCCAGCCCACCGAGCATGCCAAGCGTGAGATCCGCAAGCTCGACCGCGACCAGGGAGTCTCAGCGGAGATGGCGGCCCAGCTGCAGGCCCAGTGGGGCAACCAGGCGGTGGCCCAGCTGCTCGAGCTGCCCGCCAGCGGAGAGCTCGCCGCCACGGCCGCCGAGCGCCGCGAGCTGGGAGAGGACGAGGAGGAGCTGCTGGATCGCCTGGGCGACGATGTCGACGGGCCCCGCATGGACGCGGGCCAGGGTGGCGCCCTGGCCCTGGGGGCTCTCCGCGGCCTGCCCGCCACTGGCGCTGTCGCCGGCGCCGGGCGAGCCTCGGAGCTCCAGCACGGCGGGGACGACGACGACGACGATGACCAACTCTTCGACCTGCCCGACGATCTCGGCGGCACCGCGCTCCGCTTCGACCGCAGCGGCCGGGGCAACCTGGCCAAGCTCCAGGAACACCGTGCCCAGGGCTGCCTGCCCCCCGCCACCATCAGCGCCGCCCGCAGCGAGCTGCAGCGCGGCAGCCAGGAGATCGCGGGCCGCAAGGCCACCGCAGGCCAGCCCGTGGGCGACGCGCTGTTTCGCGCTCCCCTCGAGGCCTGGGAGGACGCCAGCCTGGTGGCCGGCCGCGGCTGCGGCATGGACGAGCGCCAGGACCTGGCCGGGCCCTACGATCCCCTGGGCAGGCCCATGGCCGTGGGCGCCTTCTGCCAGGCCCGCGCCACCACGCCCATCGGCCGCAGCCTGGCGCGGCTGTGCGCCAGCCCGCCCGGCGCCTTGATGCCAGAGTCCGGAGGGCTGGCCGGAGCCGCCGCCCGGATCGGCTCTCTGGCGGTGCTGGGCATGGCGGCAGAGGGCTTCCACCAGGGCAGCCTCAGGGACCGCGCCCTGCGCACCGCTCTGGCCTCGGCGGCCCTGGAGCTCACCCTGGTGTCCGCCGGTGACGTGGCTGAGAGTGTCCCACCGGCCCACACCCTGTACGCCCGCATCACCGGCCAGCGGCCCGCAGGCGGCGCACCCGACCGAGCCCCGGGCCATGTGGCCAGGCACTGGGTGGTGCCCGCGCTCCGCGCTGTCGGCCAGGCGGCCCCCCTCCCGGTGGTTCGCCGCTGGTCCCCTCCCCCACCCAGCCCCACCCTGGATCCCGACGACCCCATGTCGGTGGTCGACTTCGCCCTGCGCAGTGACACCCCAGGCCAAGCCGAGCGCATCGCCGAGCTCGGCCCCCTGTTGGGCAGCATCGAGGCCCTGCTCGCTGCCGGCGGTCGTGCCCAGGTGGAGCTGTGCTCCGCGGCCCTCGCCAGCCGCCGGCCCGCCTTCGACGGCATGATCGCCACAGCCCTTCGCCGTGCCTACCGAGCCTTCAGGGGCGTCGCCCTCGAGCTGCTCGAGGCGCGCGCGGTCCTGGCGCAGGCCCACCAGCAGCCCGTCGCTCTCCACCTGGACGACATCCTGAGCACCAACTCGCAGATCGATCTCCTGCGCGACCGCATGGACGCCGCCCGCGAGCGCTGCCTGGCCGAGCTGGCCGTCATCTGCGAGCTGGGCTGAAGGAGCCGCCGTGCATACCCTGGCCACCACCATCGAGCTCCTGGAGTCCCTCGAGGCCGTCCCCCTGCTCGGGGCCGGGCTGGAGCGGGCCGCCGCGCTCCGCCAGGCCCTCACGCGACGCCTCACCAGCCAGCCCGACCCCGCGCTGCTGCTGCGGGCGCAGCTGCGCTTCGGGGAGCTGCTGCTGGCCCTCGAGGCCGACGACGCGGCCGCCTACCTGCTGGACGTCGCGCGTCAGGCCGACATCCGCCTCAGCCCCCTGGTGGCTGCCAGGGCGCGCCTGCTCGCGGCCCGAGCTTGCTGCCGTGCCGGCGACCTCCCCCAGGCCCAAGCCCTGGTGGACCGCGCCAGCCTCACACCGCCCGGGCACCCCCAGCTGCGCCTCGACCTGCTGCTGGCGCGCGCCTGGCTCGGTCCCATGGACGCCGCGGTCCTGCTCCTCGAGGCCATCCAGGATCTTCCTTCCTCCCGTGACCACGACCGCCTGGCTGCCCTGCTCGAGCTGGCTGACCGCTGCGAGCTGGGCGGCGACCCCTACCGGGCACGCCAGGCCCTGGACCAGGCCCTGGAGCTCGCTCAGCAACACCAGGCCTCGGGCCAGGCCGCGCGGGCGGCCCTGCTGCTGGGTAGCCTGCAGCTGCGCACGGGCGAGATCGAGGCCGGAGAGGCCAGCTCGCGAGCAGCCCTGGAGCTGGCCCAGGAGGCGGGCGATGGCCTCGTGATCGCCAGCGCGGGGCTGCTGGTGGTCTCCGTGCAGCTCTCCCGGGGCGCCTGGGAGCCCCTCCTCGCCACCAGCGCACCCCTCCGCGGCCTCGCTCGCGAGCGACGCAATCCAGCGATGATGGCCAGCCTGGCCCTGGATCGCGCCACCGCCCTGTGGGCACTCGACCGCCCGGTCGATTGCCTCGGCGAGCTCATGGCCTGCTCAGCCGAGCTCGGCGCCGATCCCCAACCCCTCGAGCTGATCCGGGCCCGCTTCGCAGAGCTGCTCGAGCAGGTCGGCGTGGAGCGCTTCGGCGCCCTGGTCACCCAGGCTGCAGCGCAGCTACGGGTTCACTAGCCACCCCTGCTCGAGGATGCTGCCCGCCAGCACCTCGGCCACCCTGCGGTTGCCCTCCACCGTCAGGTGGTTGTTGTCCAGGAACAGCTGCTCGAGGGGCAGGCCCGTGTCGCTCAGGGCAGCGCAGACCGGAGCGATGGCGGCGCCGCTGGGCAGCTCGTGGGCCGGCGCCAGGCAGGTCACCCGCTCGCCGTCCCAGAAGGGGTAGTCCACGAAGATCAGCTGCAGGTCTTGCTCGCGGGCCAGCTGCACGATGGGCGCGTGGTTGCCGAAGCTGGCGGCAAGATCTGCGGCGGAGGTCTCCATGGCGCCCGCGCGCATGGGGCGGGCGTGATCCGGACGGGCACGCTCCACCAGGAAGCGCAGGGACCAGGCCAGGCGGCTGTGGAAGGTGAGCCGCTCGAGCACCCCCCCGCCCCCCGCCGAGCCGGGCGCATCTTCCCGGGGGCTGTCGTGGGTGCGGCAGTCCACGATGATGGCGTCGGGCTGCCACTGCAGCAGCTTGCTGCGCACCAGCCGCATCACCTGCAGCGAGGTGTAGCCCGAGATGCCTGCGTTGATCAGCTCCACCGACAGGCCTGCTGGGGCGCGCTGCTGGAGCAGAGCCTCGGCCTGGCTGGGGTAGGAGTCCGGAGCGTCCACGCCCGCGCCGTAGGTCTGGCTGTCCCCCAGCGCGAAGGCGCGCCAGGTGCGGGCCGGCTTGGCGCGAGCCACGTCGGGGTGCCGGAAGCCCTCGGCGTTGATGCCCAGGCCCGGGTTGGGCAGATCGCCGCGCACCCAGCCCAGCTCGGCATCGTAGAGCATGGCGTCCTGCTCGAGGTGACGCCGGACCTGCTCCTCGGGGATGCTGGCCAGGCCGACCTGATGGGTCAGCAGCCGAGCCGCGACCTCAGCCCCCACCAGCACCAGCACGGTGACGAGCAGGGTGTATAGCAGCTTGCGACGGGTGGACATGGACGCATGCCTATCGCGCCCCGGGAGCCCACGGGTGATAGCCGTCGCGTGAAAGGAGAACCCTCCATGATCGTCGTCCACATCCTCCCGAGCGGCTTCGGGCTGCCCTCGGTCTCACCGTTCTGCCTCAAGCTGCTCACCTGGCTCCGGATGGCTGAGCTCGAGCACGAGGTGCGCGTGGCCAACCTGCGCCAGGCGCCCAGGGGCAAGGTGCCCTGGGTCGAGCTGGACGGCGAGGTGATCCCCGACTCCGAGCGGATCATCGAGAACCTCACCGCGCGCTTCGACGTCGACCTCGACGCCTGGCTCGACGCCCAGCAGCGGGCCCAGGGCCACGCCATCCGCCGCATGATCGAGGAGCACACCTACTTCACGCTGGTGTGGGACCGCTGGGTGGACGAAGACCGCTGGCGCACCGCCCTCGAGCCCGAGATCCGCAAGCTGGTCCCCCCCGCCCTGGCCTGGCTCCTGCCCGGCGTGATCCGCAAGAGCGTGCGCAAGCAGCTGCACCAGCAGGGCATCGCCCGCCACGACCGAGCCACCATCATGGCCAAGTCCCTGGCCGATCTCGACACCGTCGAAGCCGCCCTGGGCGCGAACAGCTATCTGCTGGGCTCCCAGCCCAGCACCGCGGACGCCTCGGTCTACAGCGTCCTGGCCAGCATGGCCTACGGCCCCTGCAGCCCCGAGCTGAAGGCCCGGGTCACCGACTCCCGCCTGGGCCCGTACTGCCAGCGGATCCGCGAGCGGTACTGGGCTCGGGAGTAGCCCACCATGCTGGACCCCAGCCCCGAGGGGTAGCCCCGCCACAAGGCCCACCCCAGAGGGAACAGCGGAGTTCCAGGTCGTGGCTTCCGTTGGCGAGCGGCCATGGGGCGCCGTTCCGTTCGCGCCCCCAGCTCAGCCCTACTGCACCGGCTGGTTGCAGATCCCGCAGATGCCTGGATCGCCCCGGTATACCGACATGCGCGCCTCGTAGCAGCCCGAGTGGAACCAGCGCCCGCAGCGGTGGGGGCACTCCTGGCGCACCTCGGGGCCCACGGGCAAGCCGCAGACAGCGCACTGGACCGTGGCCACGGCCTGGGACTCCTGCACCGCGGCTTCCTCTTCGGACAGCTTGGGCAGCGGCTCCACCGGGCCCCACCAGGCCAGCCAGCCCACCAGCACGCCCACCATGCCGGCGAACACGCCCGGCAGGCCCGCGAGCAGCAGCTCGGTGAGCTCGAGGCCCGCGAAGAACACCGGCCCCACCACGGCCAGCAGGGCCACAAAGACAAACAGCAGCAGGCCGGTGACGGCCACCCGCACCCGACCCCCGCGGCCTCCCCAGGCGTGGCGCGCCAGGGATGTGGCCAGGAAGCCCAGGGCCAGCCCAGGCAGCAAGACCACGGCCAGGCTGCGGGAGTAGGACAGCGCCACGCCCCAGGCCACACTCCACGCACAGACCACGGCGATGGAGCCCAGCAAGGTGGGGATGCCGGCGCCGGGGTAGCTGTGGGTCTCGGGGTAGTCGGGGCGCTGCTCGTGGATGCCGGAGCCCGCGGGAGGCTCGGGCAGCAGGTAGACCAGCTCGCCAGGGACCACGCCCAGAGCACCCAGGCTCTCGTCGTCCGTGAGCAGGCGGCCACGCGCGCGCAGCCAGTACAGCCGCCGGCGCCCGTCGGACCAGTGGGACTCGAGCCCCGCGTCCCGCGCGATGCGGGCCGTGAGGTCCCGAGCCGGCAGGTAGGTCGGCACCACCAGATCGAGGGTGAAGGACTTCATGTCCACCACCTGAACCCGGAGCTGGACTGTCTGCGCCTGAGCCTGTTCCATGAGCCCTGACTCCAGCGCTAGCGCTGGGCCTCGACAGTGGCCTCGAGCTCATCCACGATGCGGCCGAGGGGCTGCAGCAGGCGCTCGAACTTCTCGAACCACTTGAGCCAGACCTCGTCGGCCTGATCCGCCGCGGGCACGGCCGCGTTGACCTGGCGGATGAAGTCCTTGTACTTCTCGATGCGGGCGGTGGTCTTGGGCAGCGGGTTGAAGAAGTCGTGGCCGTGATTGATGAGCAGCCCGGCCGCCCGGTACAGCACCCGATCGGGGGTGCCTTCCTCGATGAGCATCAGCTCGGAGCCCACCAGGGCGGAGTAGAAGCCCAAGGTGTCCAGGCCCAGCTCCTTGACCAGCGCCGTGCGGTACAGGGACTGCATGATCTTCTTGTTGAGCCGGATGTACTCCACCACGCGCGGCTTGAGGTAGCTCTCGGCGGCGCGGGACTGGCGACCGGCGCGGGGCACCGGCAGCTGCACCTGCACCATGCGGCCCAAGCGCACGTTGATGCGGCACAGGGCGACGGCGTCCTGCTGGTCGTCTTCCACCGGATGCAGGCGCGGGGCGGAGCGCTCGATCACCCGGGCGGGCTTCTCCTCGGCGGTGTCGAAGACCGGGCGCAGGGCCTTGTCGTCGGGGCTCTCCACATGGAAGAGCCACAGCATGTACTCGCCGTCCTGCTTGGGCACCTCGAGGGGCACCGCCGAGGCCTCGGCGAGCTGCACGCCTTGGCCCAGCCGCGTGATGCCAAAGCCGGCCTGGATGATGGCCACGTACTGCTTCTTGCGTTGCTGCAGCTCGACCTGCAGGCCCTGGACGATGCCGTGGCCGTGCAGGTAGAGGTTGTGCCGCGCCAGGGTCTTCCGGTTGTAGGTCTGCTCGTCGAGCAGGTCCGTGGCGGTGAGGCAGAGGCCCTCGAAGGGGATCAAGCGACTGAGGTACTCTTCATTGGCCATGGTGGGTCCTAGTCTTCGTCTTCGAAGCGAATGGTGAACTGCACGTGGGCCGGCTTCTCGGTGGACACGATGCGGGAGATTCGCCGCAGCACGTCGGTGGCGCGCTCGCCGAAGCGGCGCTCGAAGCGGCTGCGGGACTCGAGCAGGAGCACGAAGTAGCGGGTGACCGGGCGGTTTCGCGGGTAGAGGAAGTGGGCGGGGGGCTCTGCGGCCAGGTAACGATCGGGCAGGGTGGGACCACCCGCCAGGTAGCAGCCGCCCAGCACGACCGGGGGCGGCTTCTCACACTCGAGGAGCTTGACCGGCGCCGATGTCAGCACGCGGACCATCTCCTCGACGCCCTCGACGGTGCCGCGCATGCGGTACAGCCGGATGGCGCGGCGGACCAACTCACGCTGCTCGTGGATGGCCAGAGAGGCGTCGAACTCGAAGTTCACCCAGCTGGCGATCCAGGGCAGGAAGCGAGGATCGGCGTTGATGGGGTCGGTGAGCGAAGGCAGCTGCTCGACCTTCTCGACCACCGTGGTCATCAGGTGCTGGAAGATGAACAGGAAGCGGCGGAAGGTGTCGGCGTTTTCGGCGCTGACGTCCGTGGTGATGGTCTGGTCCTTGGCGCCCCAGCGCCGCTGGCTGACCTCGTCGGCGGGGATGATGTCCCGGCGCGTGGTAGGCGAAGCGCCCTGGAAGATGGCGGGCAGGTACCTGGTGTAGCCCCGAACCGGCACGTGCAGGATCACCTCGTCGTGAGGCGTGATGGAGAAGGGCCGCTGCCCCGGCGCCACCACCAGCTCGGGCTCGAGCATGACCAGATCGTCTGGGGTGTAGAGGGTGGCGGGAGTGCCATCGGGCAGGACCCGCTTGGCCCGCACCGCCATGGGCTCGCCGCCGCCCGTGGGCATGATCTCGGCCAGGCGCACATGCCCAACCCGCTCGCTCCTCCTGGCTTCCACCAGGCGGAAGCGCACCACGTTGCCCATGTGCCGACGCAGGTAAGCCCGGGCTGCGTGGATGGGGAAGCTCACCCGCACCACGTCCTCGATGTACTTCAAGTCGCCGGGAACCTGGGAGATGACCCCCAGCTCCCGTGTGGCCAGCTCGGTGCTCATGCGCCGATTTCCTCACCCAGGATCCGGATGCGCCGGGCCCAGAACAGATCGTGGCTGACCTGCTGCAGGACCTCTGTGCCCTGACCCAGCTCCCAGCCCGGACCCTTGCGACGGGCCGCAGGATCGCTCACGTCGTACAGCTGCACCCCTGAGACATGCCGGATCTCGGGAATGTCCGAGACCAGGCGCGCCAGGTCCTGGGCGTACAGGGTGCCGCGGAAGGGCCAGCCGTCGCGGTCCAGGCCGCCCCGGTAGGGATCGAGGAAGCGCTTGACCCAGGCCGTGGCCTTCTCGCGCACCACCAGCAGGTTGGCGTTGGGGCGCAGGCGCACCTTGAGGGAGACGTCGATGGGTCGGAAGGTCGCCAGCCTGACCAAGGGCTTGACGTTGATCAGGCAGCGACGCGCCAGGTAGAGCTGCACGTGATCCCGCAGGCCCACCGCCAGGAAGGGATCGGGGATCTCCTCGCCCTCGCGCCGCTGGGGCAGGATCACCACCTCGACGCTGCCGTCGGGGGCCATGTCGCCGGAGCAAGCCGCGCGGGCCACCTCGCCCGAGGACTCCTGGGCGATGATCTCGAAGTCCGAGCGGGTGACCGCCCGGTTGCGGCTGGTGAGCAGGCTGGGGGCGCGGCGCACGATCTCCTCGATGGACTCTGCGTCACGGCCACCCACAGCGGGCAGCAGGTTGACCACCTTGACCCGATCGGCCAGCCCCTCGCACACCCGAACCGCTCCCGCCGCCACGTTGCCCACGGCGCCGGGGATGGTGTGGTAGACATCGACGATGACGTTGTTGGCGCCCACGGGGAGCATGCGCCCGCGCACGCCGTTGCCGAAGGTCAAGGTGCCTTCCACAGGATCGACCACGAACACCCGGTCGTCCTTGCCGGCGGTCAGGAGGTTGCCCTCCCGAGCCGGGGCCCAGCTCTCGAGACGACCGCGACCACGATCCACCTGGACCCGGATGTCGGGGAAGAGCTCGGGGCGGGGGAAGAGCTTGCGCTCGCCGTCGCCGTGATGCACGAAGATGGGCTTGCGACGCAGCCGCACGACCTGGTTGGGCACCCCGTAGCCGCTGAAGCGCTCGCGCTTGACCGACGCCAGGTTGATGGCGTCCACCGTATTGAGCAGCAGGTGGGTGACCGGCGGGAAGGCCGGGAAGCTGTCGACGGGCAGATCCGCAGGCAGGTCGAAGCGCGCCCGCAGCCAGAAGCCATCGTCTGGGACCGCGGGGGGGTCGGGGAACTCGAAGCTGAGCTGACCCGTGCGGGTGAAGTCGTAGACCGTAGTGAGGCTCTCTTCGTCCGCGGTGGAGGACGACGCGATGCGCTGCCACGCGGTCTTGCCGTGCTTCTTCTTCTCGAGCACTTCCCAGTCCACCCGGGTGCCCTGGGGCAGGAAGCTCTCGCCCCGGCAGCGGAAGTGGACGGCATGGCGCAGCGCCCTGGGAAGCGGCTTGTCGAAGCGCAGGTACAGGGCCAGGTTCTCGTCGTCGAGATCCATGAACGGGAAGAACGGGTGGAACTCGGACAGCCGGCGGGCCGACCGGGTGATCACCCGCGTGAGCCGTCGGTTGTGGGTGCGGTGGTCGAGCTGGGCCGACTTGGGGCCGGGCATGGGCTGCTCGTAGGTGCCATCGCCCAGGGTCTTGTCGGCACCCAGCCGCACCGCGTAGATGCGGGGCACCACGGGGTGACGGTTCTTTTCCTTGTCTTCCTTGGTGAGGTTGGACTTGACCAGCTCGAGCCGCAGCCAGGTGGTCTCGCGACCGCCCACGTCGTGGCGGGCCAGCCCCTTGAGCTGAGTCTTGGGGTCGATGACCAGCCGAACACGCCGCTTGCCAGGCTTCTTGGCGCCCTCCTCGTCGAGGGTGGAGAAGGTGAAGCCCGCGAACTCCTTCTTCTTGGACCAGACCACACGCCAGTTGTCGCCGGCGCGGTAGGTCAGCTGCATCAGGTAGTCGCTGACGGGCTCCTCCACCGGCTCGCCGTTGCACTCGAAGGCCAGCTCGAACTCCACGAGCACCGGCTTCTGGGCGCGGTTCTCGAACAGATCCGAGCCGATGTACCACTTGCGCCCGATGGTGGGCGGCAGGGCCGCGTTGATCTGGAACGGAGACCAGGGCGACTCGTCGGGCAGCAGGCGCTCGACCCGGCGAGGATCGTCGCCGTTGTACATGTCGACCTCGACCGGGCGCTTCCACTCGAGGTCCACGTCCAGGTCGGGGCACAGGCCGCGCAGGAACACGGTCTCGATGCGCTCGGCTCGCAGGTTGAAGCCGTCGTTGGCCATGTCGGACAGGGGGCCGGTGAGGATGACGGTGGTGCCGCCCATGCGGACCTGCTCGTCGGGGATGGACTCCCAGGTCTCTCCCCGGCGATAGGACCAGCGGTAGGCTGGCAGGTAGCCGTTGCGGCCCGCGGGCAGCCCCCGGTCCACCAGCGCGAAGCGCACGTTCCAGCCACCGCGAATCGGCGGCAGGTCGGGCAGCGAGAACAGCAGGGTGCGACCCGCGGCGCGGACCTCCCAGTTGTTCAAGGGGCGCTCGGCGCCGCCACGATCGTCCTTCCAGAAGACCTCGAGGTCCTCGTTCATGCGGCCAGCCAGCCAGCGCTCGTAGGCCAGGCGGCCACGGACCCACCACTTCTCGCCCGCGACGGTCTCGGGGAAGGCCAGTGCCTCGCCAGGGACCTCGAAGCCCTCGAGCTCCTTGATGCCGGGCATGGCGGTGAGCAGCACCTGGACGGGCATACCCAGGACCTCGTCGGGTTCGGTGTCGACCGACACGGGCTTCCAGCCCTCGGCGCTGGGGTACTCCCAGTCGAAGAAGCTGACGATGCTGAGGCCGTCGGACCCGGAGGTGCTGCGGCACACGCCCAAGCGGCCCACGGGGCGCTCTTCTTCCTCGGGGTTCATGTTCATCAGCCTGAAGTCGTCGTGCTGCAGGTAGAGGAACTGCTGGGGGGTGTAGGAGTCCGGGCCGAACTCCACCGGGTCCATGTCGAAGATCTGGACGCCGCGGCCCATGCCGAACACCAACGCCGAGGGGCTGTCGGCCAGGCGGTGGAAGGGAAGCTCTCGCACCAGCGGCCGGCGGCCGCCCTTGACGGCCACCACCCGATCCACTGAGCAGCCGTGCACCGTGAGCTGCTGGGAGGTGAGGAAGTCCAGCGCCGGGGTCTCTTCACGCTGGCGCGTGGCGCAGCGGCTGAAGGGGGGCAGCTCCACCGTGGGCTGATCGGCCTTGAGCGTGTAGGTGATCGGCGCCACCGACGGCAGCGCCGAGCGGCGCTCCTCGCCGATGAAGTTGAGGAAGTGAATATAGGTCTTGTCCGGCACGCGGTTGAGCCGGAAGACGATCATCTCCGTCATCCACGCGAAGAGCTGGACCAGGGTGATGCCAGGGTCCGCGTCGTTGAGGTTGGTCCACTCGGGGCAATACTGAGGGATCAGCGCCCGGGCTTCTGCCACCAGATCGGCGTAGCGGCGGTCATCGAGATTGGGGGGTCGGATGGGCATCAGCGTCCACTCTTGTTCGTGAGCACGTGAACCAGGTTCTGGCGGCTGTTGGTGGAGATGATCCGGAAGTCGACCTCGACCCGGACCTCACCCTGCTGGCCCGTCTGGGCCTTGACGCTCTCCACATCGATGCGCGGCTCCCAGCGCTTCAGAGCTTTCTCGACGTGGTGGGCGATCATGTTGCCGGTGGCGCGGGTGTTCGGGGCGAAGAGGTACTGGTGTATCCGACAGCCGAACTCTGGGAGCATCGGTCTCTCGCCGGGCTTGGTGCCCAGGATCAAGGTGATGCTCTGGCGAATGTTCTCTTCGTACTCGGATGTAGCGACACCGCCACGGGCCGGGTCGAAGTGGAATGGGAACGCCCACCCACGCCCCAGGAACTCCTTGCGGATGGTCATGCGGCTGCCTCACGGTCCTGTCAGAAGGGGACCGGAATTCTACACCAGCTAGCTGGAGCTACCGAAGCTGTTGGAGCAGAAGGTGAACTCGGTGGTGTACCCCGTGCGCGGGCTGATGATGTGCCTGGAGGCCAGCACGAAGTAGCTACCGTTGAATGGCGTGTTCAATCCATCCAGCGCAACCAGCGTCCCAGCGCGCACTTGGTCGTTGCCCTGGATGGTGCCGGTGCCGCGAGCGAACTGGCGCGCGAGCCGTTCCATCTCGGCCGTGGCGATGGCCGTGGCCTGATCCTGAGTGCTGACTGGGACGTCGGTGATGTAGGCGGTGGTGGCGCCAAATGCGGTCTCGGCCAAGGTGCCACCGATCTCGCCGGCACCGATCTGGGTGATGTCGCCCACGGCGCAGGTGCCCACGACTTCTTCCTTGCTGGCGATGTCCCAGCCCCGCACCACCACTTCGCTGACCTGATCGATGCTGTTGTAGGTCACCCGCAGCGAGCGCAGGTTGCTGCCCAGCGCCACCTGATTCTCGGTCCCAGTGTACTGGTTGCTCTTGAACTCGAGGGTGTCGCCGTTGACCCGCAGGTAGTAGTTGTTGCGGGCGGCCAGGCGCTTGAGGAAGGCGATATTGCTCTCATTGCGCTGGAGCACGTAGGGCATCGACCCGTCGGTGGACTCTACATCCAGAGACAGCCCGCACTCGGCACCGACCTCGGAGACGATGTCGGAGTCCAGCACGTCTTCCCAGTAGCGGGTCTTGCGGCCGCGCCCGAGGATGTGGGTGTGGTCCAACGCCCGGATGGTGAGGGAAGATCCGCCGTCCATGGTGAAGGAAGGCTCGAGCGCCGTGATCTGCCCCTTGAAGAGCAGCGCGCCGCTGTCGCCGATCAGCGCCTCGACCTCGTCACCGATGTTGAAGTCCCACGCGGGCTGGCCTTCGGTGCCGCCGAGGCGGATGGTGAGGATGGACACCATGTCCACATGGTCCTCGATGACGATGGAGAGGACCCCATCGTTCTGAGGCTGCTGGAAGGTGTGGCTCTCACCAACGGTGATCTCATAGGACGGCACGCTGGAGCGAGACGACCCGCTGCTCTGGGAAGACATGGGGCCTCCTGCCTACAGGTACTCGTCGGCGGCTTGGTTGGCGGCGTCGACGATGATGTCGAGCAGCCCGCGCTGGTCATCCTCTTCATAGGCGTCCTTCGCATCGCCCAGGTCTTCCATGAAGTCGTCCAGCCCGTAGCCGTCGTCTTGATCAGGGCGCTGCCCGCGAGGACCATGCCCCTGGTAGCCAGGCCGCACCACCACTTCCTCGCCACCCTCGAAGGGCTGCGTGGGATCCTCGATGTTGTTGTCATCGCAGATCTGCTGGGTGGTGGTGTTGTTCTGGTTGGCGAGATCGGCCGGGAGCTGCCCCGCCTTGGTCTCGACCAGCTTGATCTCGTTGCCCTCCCAGCGTCCGCCGCCCATGTCGGCGTACAGGAAGGCGTCGGGGTCCCACTCCTTCATCTTGACCTGGCACTTGGCCCGCAAGGGCGTGCCGCTGGCCGCGAAGAGCGTGTAGGACGTGGTGATGGACTCGATCACCCCGGTGAGCTCGAAGGTCCCCCACTCGAAGCGCACCGTGGTGGGGCGCTCCTTGCCGCGGTCGGTGGCCTCACCGGTGGCGGGGGTGCTGTCCGCGTTGGTCATGGCCAGCAGCTGCTCGACCCAAGTGGAGAAGACGTCGGTCTCGGTCTCCTCGTTGGTGGTGTCGAACATCAGCTCCATGGTGATGGTGCGCGGGCTGCCCTTCTGGAACTCGAGGGGCGAGGGATCTTTGCCCTGCTCGTCCACCTCCTTCCAGGAGACCTTCTTGTCGACCTTGAACTCCTTGGGGTTGTACTGAACCGTGAACGTCTCGTTCGCATAGTCGCCCTCGAGGATGACGAAGGCGGCTTTGGTCGGATTAGAAGACGTCGATTGGGACATCAGGGTCCTCCAGGCGTCGGTCGTTGCGGGTAGCGAGCTTGTCGGTGACGGCGGCCAGGACTTCCCGGCCGAGAGTATCGAGATCGACGGGCTGGGCATCGCCAGCAGCGTCGGCACCCGGGGCGGAGGCCGCTTCGGCCCGCGCGTGGGCGGAGTCTTCGGCCATGCGCACACGGCGCTGGGCCTCGAGCAGGCGCCGATCGGTCTCGGCGATGTGGACCAATTGCTGCAAGCGCCGGAGCAGGCGCATGGTGGCCAGGCTGACCACCTCTCCGGAGCCCGAGCCCGAGCCGCTGGTGCCGCGGGTCAGGCGCATCGCCGCACTGGGCAGAGAGGACTCGCCGTGCTGGCGGCTCTTGGTCTGAGCGGCCACCCGCCCGGAGGGGGCGACGAGGGAGGCCTTGCGGGCCGCCAGCTGGACCTGCTGCTGGATCTGCTGGACCACATCGGCCAGCGGCGCGGGCAGATCCCTGGTGGCGCGGATCTCGGCGGCGCGCTCCACCACCACACGGGCAGCCTCCTGTGGGGAGCCGGCGCGGGCCAAGGCATGGAGCATGGAGCGAGCGGGGTGGTGCAGCAGCGGAGCTGGCGGGGCCTGTTCGCCTGTGAAGTCCGGGGCCAGCGGGGCAGCTTCGGGGCGCACGGCCTCGAAGCCCCGCGCGGCCGGATGAGCCTGCTGAGCGGGCGCGGCGAGGCGCGCCGCCACCACACCAACAGGCCGAGTCTGGCGCTGGTCGAGGTGGTCGAGGGCCGTGGGGGGGGCGGCGAACGGCGGGTCGAGCACCGCCGCGGGCCCCGCGACGGACGCTGTGCGCGGTGGGTACGGAGGGCTGGACGAGCTGGCATCCCGGGTGCGCGGCTGGGCTCGCACGCCCGGAACAGGCTGCGGGGGAGAGGTGTCGGCCTGGGCAAGCTGGCGGCGAGGGGATGAGCCCATGGGCGAGCGAGGCACAGCCCGAGGCGCCGTCGAACGCCGTGGCCCGAGCCCCGGCTGAGGGCGTTGGCTCTGGGGGGCGGATGGATCCGCGAGGCCCTCGGAAGCCGAAGAGGTGCTGAGCACGGCCGCGGGGGCCATGAGGCGCCGAGCCCAAGCCGAGCGCAGCGGCGAAGCCTGCGGCCGCGCCTGCACCCTGGCGCTGGAACGCTGGAGCACGCCGGCGCCCACGGGAGCCTGGCGGCTGGGCCGAGGGGCCGAGGGAGACACCGCCTGGGCGCTGGAGGCGACCGCCTGGGTGCCGGGAACGACCAGGGGGGCACGGGCAGCCCGGGGCGCTGCCCTGCGGGGCGTGCGCGCACGCTGGGGCTCGGCCGAGTCGGAGGCCAGCGACGGCTCGAGGGACATGGCCAGCACTGGCTGAGGGATGCCAGAGAAGGCGAAGGGGCGCGGCGCGCTCTCACCCATCAGCACGCCAGCCCAGGCGACCATGGGGGAGTGCTCCCAGCGATCCAGCCGCGCCACGAGCGCCGGCTGGGCGCCAGCCCGCAGCGCCGCGCGCTGTGCCAGACGCTGAGCAAGACCCCCACCGGCAGCCAGACCCGAAGAATGGGCCAAGCGCAAGCTCATGCGCGCGACCAAACGCTCTCCGGGAACCTGACGGACGAGGGCCATGACCACTCCTGCCTGCTAGTCGCCGTAGGTGGTGATGGTGACTTCGATGCCGTGGTGGGCGATCTCGAACATGTCGATCGCCAGATCGGCACCGTTGGCGTTGAAGGCCGGGCCTTCCCACGCCACAGGCCAAGCCCGCTTGAACGTGTAGCGCCGCACCTCCATGCCGTTGAGCCGCTTGACCACGATGGCTCCATCGCGGCGCAAGGCGAACTTGTCCTCGGTCACCTCTTCCCGCCACTGCTGCAGGGTGGTGTCGCCGGTGACCCCGTGCCGCAGCACGATGTTCTCCCAGCGGGTCTGCCCTGGGATCTTGTGGACGAACTCGTTGAGCCCGCCCTCCTGGATCTCGAAGACCTCGGTGCTGGACTTCAGGCCGCTGCACTCGACGAAGTTGGCAACCTCCGTGCCATTGACCTCGAGGGCGAAGATCATGTTGCCTTCGGGATCCTGCAGCACCTTGGTGCTGGCGTCCTGCCGGCCTTTGTACTTGGTCTCTGCCATGGAAACCTCCTACGCTCCGCTCTCACCGAGCCGGAGATCGATGGTGATGTGCTCTGTCATGCCGATAGGGCGAAGCTGGACGCGCACGTTCAGTGTACCGTTTTCTCTCTCGGTTGGCGGGTTTGTCTCGAGGTCGCACTGCACCAGGTAGTCCCCCTTCGGGGCGTCGCTGGTGATGAGCCCTGCCCGCCAGAACTCTTCCAGCCTGACCTTGGCGTTGCGCTCGAGGACCGCCCAGATCTTGGGGTCGTTGTTCTCGAAGACCGCCCACTCGTTGTCCCGCCGGAGCTGCTCCGAGACCATGGACACCACCCGGCGGCTGTTGATGTGCTCCCAGGTGGGATCGTAGCTCAGGGTGCGGGCGCCCCAGATCACCACGCCGCGGCCGGCCTGGATGATGAGTGGGTTGATGTGGGCGTCCGACAGCACGCCTGTCTCCCTCCAGTCGAGATCGACCTCGAGGGAGGCTACGCCACGGACCGGCACGTTCGCCGGCGGCCAGACCACGCCGAAAGGGGTGTGCGCGCGCTCGGTGCGGGCGAAGACCCCGGCCACCGCACCTGAGGGCGGGTAGAGCAGGTCGTTCCTGCGCACCCAGGGGTAGTACAGAGCGCCGAAGCTGCGCGTGGAGGCGGAGCGCTTGGCGTAGCGCTGGGCCAGCCCGATCAGCGGGTCGCCGTGCAGCCCACGGGGGCTGTCCATGATGAGGAAGCGGTTGCCCATCTCGGCGCAGTGCACCAGCAAGGTGTCCCAGAGCATCTCGGCCTGGCAGGACACGCGGCCCAGCTGGTCCACGCTGCAGGGCAGATAGGCTGCGTCGGGCACGATGAGGATGGAGATGTCCTCCTCGACGCGCAGGCGCTGCATCACCGAGGTGAGCACGCCGTGCAGCGACGCCTCGACCGTGAGGTCTTCGGCGCCCTCGATGCAGATGGCGAACAGGTGCATGCGCTGCCCGCCGTTCTCGAAGAATGCTCCCACCGCCCGGCTGGTGGCGGAGGAGAACAGGAAGCGTTGAGGATGCTCCCAGAAGTCGATGGCCCGGTCGAGCACCAGCTCGAGGAAGTCGCCGGACGAAGCGCCATCGGGCCATTGGTCCCGCATCACGAGGCCCAACAGCCCCGTGATGTCGCAGCGCACCACTCCAGCCCTTCTTCTGGGCATGGTGACGTGCTGGACCGTAATTCCTGGCCGCATCGTATTCCCGAGCCGCCGAAGTCCCCCCTGGCAAGCGCCAGGGGGGGGCATTCAGCGCGAGGCGTTGATCTTTTCGTTGATCGAGGAGATCTCTTTCACCCATGCATGCCGTTCTTTATGCGGCATGTCCAGGATGTGATCTCGGTCCCAGTGGAAGTGGTATGCGACGAACGCTACCTCCTCGAAGATGTTCTTCAAGGGGTAGCTTACGATTCCCCCAGGCGGCCGAACTCCCTCTCGAAGACGGCGCCGCACTCGGGGCATGTCACGCGTACGACCGCTTCATCCTCGTTGATGCGGTTGTACATCTCTTCCAGGAACCGGAGATCTCCTGCGAACAGGTTCTCGATGATGCCCGTGTGGACCTCAGGGAGGTCACCGAGCTTGGTGATGACGTTGGCCAGAAGGACAATGATCAAGTACGCCCGGTTGCGCTGGACCCGCAGATCGTTCAGGGGAACGATCTCGTCGCGGGCGGTCGCCAGGCGCATCACGCCCTCCCGATGGACATTACCGTCTTTATCGACGTAGCCCCTCGGGAGGACGAATTCGTACTCGGTCTTGAGCTCCATTAGGCGCGCTCGATCTTCTCGACTGCGATCTCGACCTTCTCGATGGCCATGGACGACTTGTCGGCATCCATGTCAGGCACGTACCACTTGCAGGGCCAGCCTTCGTAGAAGTTGTAGCGAGCGACCTCGGTCTGGCCGTCGTTGTCGAGGATGATGATGGAACCCGAGCGGCGATCGATCTTGCCGTCCTCGATGTTCTTGCGCCACTGCCAGAGGTCGTCGGTCGCGGTGTAGCCGCGCTCGAGGACGATGTTCGCGTAGGTGGTGCGGCCCGGCTTCTTGCGGACGACCATGTCGTTGCCCTGCTTGAACTCGATGATCTCCGTCTCCGAGTCCATGCCCGACACCGACTTGAAGCCGCCGACGATGACACGGGTGTCGCCGATGATCCCCTGGATTTCCAGAAGGAACATGAATCCGCCGTACAGTTCTTCCGTAGGCATGTTGTTGAGTCTCCTTGCTTAGTTACCGAAGCGCGATGGCTTGCGTTCCGGCGGGGGGGGGTAAACGGTGAGTGGGGCTATTCCTCGATGAGGCCGCCACCGTCCCACTGACCGATGCTGAAGACCACGAACTCGGCCGGCTTGACCGGGCAGATACCAACCTGCACGTTCACTTGACCGGCGTCAATAAGATAGCGCGGATTCGTCTCGTCGTCGCACTTCACGTAGAAGGCCTCTTCGGCCGTCTGCCCGAAGAGCGCACCGGAGCGCCAGACGCGCAGCAGGTAGGCACGGACGTCGCGGGTGAGCTTCTTCCAGAGGGTCTGGTCGTTGGGCTCGAAGACGGACCACTGGCTGCCCAGCATGATGGACTGTTCGACCATGATGAAGAGCCGGCGCACGTTGATGTACTTCCAGGAGGGATCGGACTTCGTGGCCAGGGTGCGAGCGCCCCAGACGCGGATGCCGCGGTCCTTGAAGTTGCGGGTGACGTTGATGCCGCG
>CALDOK010000089.1 GCA_937912125.1 uncultured Pseudomonadota bacterium | reverse complement strand
CCAGGATGGGCCATCCTCTCGCGGAGAGTCACCCCTGGGAGGCTCAAAGCGGACTGTGCGGCCAAGGATGCGCCATCCTGGCGCGGAGAGTCACCCCTGGGAGGCTCAAAGCGGACTGTGCGGCCCAGGATGGGCCATCCTGGCGCGGAGAGTCACCCCTGCACTCTCGGGTAGCGGTAGGTCCGTCGGCGTCGCAGCAGGTGCCATCGTGATCGTCTGCGCCTGTCGGTGGTCCAGCAGGCTCTGTTCGACCGCAGTCTCCCGCGGGTGTCGGGCTGTCCCCGCCTTCACCGTACGGATCGCCGCTTTGTCGCCTACCCAGGAGGAGTCCGCGGCGGCGGGCCCTCACTCGGCTTCGAAGTCGGCCGTGCCCAGCGCCAGATGATCCTACGGCAGTTCGGCGGTGGTTGGCGCTGGGTGCGGTTCGGTCCTAGCAGCTGAACGACCCGTCGCAGAGTGTGTTCGCCAGCGTGAAGCCGGCGGCGATGCCGGCGAGGGCCAGCAGGGGCAGGCAGGCGACCAGCACTGCCGCGGCCAGGGCCACCCAGCCGGCTCTGGTCGAGCCTCGGCGATGCAGCAGCTGGCTGACGAGCACTGTGGCTGGGGTGGCCACGGCGCTGATCAAGCTGAGGATCGGCAGCGCCAACAGGCTGCCCACCACCACCCACAGGTAGGGATTGTCCTCGGACCCCGGCGCGTCGAAGAGCATAGCGGAGAACAACAGGGGCCCCAGGGCCATCAGGGCCACACTCAGCCAGCCCAGGCCGGCGCCGCCGCCGAACACCCACACGATGACCACGACCGCGGGGTGTTGGTGAGGCCTGGATCGGGATGGGCTCGGGGGTGCCTGGTCAGCCATCGTCGGTCTCGGTGCGTTGCCGCTCGCAGGCTTCATGGGGGTCGCCGCCGCGGGGGTCGATGCCCCACTCCACCCAGAGCCCGCCGGTGTGGCGGTAGTCCGTCTCCAGGGCACAGCTGCCCAAGGACTGGTCCGAGAGGGGGTCGAGCACGACCTGCCGCGAGAGCTGGCTGTGGTCGTCTTCAGGCCAGGTGTGCAGCTCGAGGCTCCAAGCCGGCGTGCCGTCCTGCTGCTCCGGGGCCAGCTGTAGCTTCAGGTCCCGGCCGTCGACCTCGAGCATCCAGACGATGGGGTAGGCGGCCTGCCAGTGGAAGCTGCGCTCGAGCACAGCGATGCGCTCGCCCTTGCGCCCCACGCGGATCGCGACATTGGGGCCGGCGTTGGTGGGTGGGGCTGTGATGGAGGATTCGGTGATGGAGGCCGCGGTGACCCCGGTCGCGGAGCTGAAGATGGCGTCCAGGCCGGCCAGGGCCTCGTCGCTCATGACGTCGTCGAAGTCCTCGCCACGGACGGACCCTCCCAGGGTGCCGACCAGGAGGAGCTGCAGTCCGCTCTCGAGACCCGCCGCAGTGGCCCGGACAGGCTGGACGGCCAGGATCCCCACCAGCGGCGGGCCCTCGAGGCCCGCTGCGTCGAGGGGCACGACGCTCCAGGGTGGACCCGAGCGCTCCGTCAGGACGCCCCAGGTGCGGGTCTCGCCGTCCACCGTGGCCATGACCTGCTCCCCTCGCAGGACGCGGTAGCCTGTGACCCCGGTGTCGTCCTGGGCCGCGGGCCAGTACAGGTGGAGCTGGGCTTGCCGCCAGCGCTCGGCCAGCTCCGCCTCGGTGGTGGCGGGGTGGTCGTAGAGCGCTTCGTCTTCGCCCACCTCGAGCCACGCCTGGTCGGGCCAGGTGGGCGGGGTCGTGTCGGCTGCGAGGGTCGCCGCGGCCATCAAAAACAAAAAAGCAGGCATGCCGATCGCCTAATCCGAAGCTCTGACCCGTGCGTGCGAGGAACTGTCTGGGACCTGGCCCGGTCCCTTGGCCGCGTCTGCTCCACCAGGACCCGCCAGCGAGCCCGCTGCTGCCGCGTGTGCGCGGTATACTCCACCCTCGCCGGAGGTCTCCCCATGGCTCGTCTGTCCTCGCTCCTCCTGGGCTTGCTCACCCTGACCGGCTGCCCCGATCAGTCGGTCCAGGCCATCAACGCCGCCCCCGAGGCCGCCATCCTGTCCCATGCCGACGGCGATCAGGTGCTCGAGGGCTACACGGTCAGCTTCCGCGGGGTGGTGGAAGACCCGGACCACGCCACCGATCAGCTGCTGGCCACCTGGCTGGTGGGCGGTGCGACCGCCTGCCCTGCCGCGCCGCCCGAGCTGGACGGGGCCAGCACCTGCGACATCCCTATCGGCGACGAGGGTGGCATCACCCTCGAGGTGCGGGATCCCGACGGAAAGGCGGGCAGCGCCCACATCAACCTCGAGGTGTTGGCCACCGATCCCCCCAGCGCCGAGATCACCGCCCCCCTCGAGGGCGGCCTGTACTACAGCGACCACAAGGTCACCCTGGCTGGTATCGTCGGCGACGCCGAGGACGATCCTCAGGATCTGGTGGTGTGGTGGGAGAGCGACGAGGACGGCGAGCTCGACCTGGACATCCAGCCCGACTCCGACGGCGTGCTGTCCGATGGCGCCTACCTGAGCGAAGGCGAGCACCTGCTCACTCTCACCGCCCAGGACTCGAGCGGCAAGACCGGCTCCGACTCGGTGCTCATCTCTGTGGGCCCGCCCAACTCGGCCCCCACCTGCGGCATCACGGCCCCCGCCAGCGGCGCCGCAGGGCCCGAGGGCACGGTGGTCAGCCTCGAGGCCACGGTGGACGACGCGGATCTGCCGGCCAACGAGCTGGAGGTCCAGTGGGAGAGCGACAAGGACGGCGTGCTGGGCAACTCCACGCCCAGCAGCGCGGGTGATGTGGTCCTGGCCATCTCGACCCTGTCGGTCTCAACCCACACCATCACCATCACCGTCACCGACGAGCTCGGAGATGCCTGCACCGACCACGTGATCTACACGGTGGGTACGCCCCCATCGGTCAGCCTGGACCTGCCTGGCGAGGGCGAGCTGTTCTCCCAGGGCGATCTGGTGACCTTCCAGGCCCAGGTCAGCGACAGCGAAGACGCGCCCACGGATCTGGACCTCTCCTGGAGCTCGAGCGTGGACGGGATCATCTCCACCCAGGGCGCCGACAGCACGGGGCTGGCCAGCTTCACCAGCACCAGCCTGAGCCTGGGGGACCATGCGCTCACCCTGACCGTCACAGACGGCGACGGCCTGTACGTCACGGCCTTGGTCACCTTCACCGTCAATGGGCTGCCCAGCGCCCCCGTGGTCTCCCTCTCCCCCGATCCGGCCTACACCGTCGATGACCTGCAGGCGGTGCTCGTCACCGCCAGCGTGGACCCCGACGGCGACCCGGTGAGCTACGCCTACGCCTGGTACGTAGACGGCGTGCTCTCCGGTGCCAGCACGGGCAGCAGCCTGCCCGCTTCCGCCGCGGCCCGCGACGATCTGTGGACCGTACGGGTCACCCCCAGCGACGGTCACGGCAGCGGAACCTCCGGCGAGGCCAGCGTCACCATCGCCAACAGCGCGCCCACCATCGCCAGCGTCGCCCTGACCCCCGACCCCGCCAGCGAGGCCGACACCCTGATCTGCAGCCCGAGCGGGGCTGTCGATGCCGACGGCGACGCCGTCACCGCGAGCTATTCGTGGTCGGTCTCGGGAGGAGACCCGGGCGTCTCGAGCGCCTCGCTCACGGGCAGCCACTTCGATCGCGGCGACACGGTGCGCTGCAGCGCCACCCCCAGCGACGGCACCGACACAGGGCCCACGGTGGACTCCAACACGGTCACCATCGGCAACAGCGCCCCCAGCGTCGCCTCCGTCACCATCCGGCCCGACCCGGCCCACGCCGGTGACTCCATCTCCTGCAGCTACAGCGGCTACTCCGACCCCGACGGTGACGCGGACGCCTCCACCATCGCCTGGTCCGTGGGCGGCGTGGCGGCGGGCAGCGGCGGCACCCTGGGGGTCGCGGTGGTAGGCGGCGACGCGGTGGTGTGCACGGTCACCCCCAGCGACGGCACGGACAGCGGCACCGTGGTCAGCGCCGCCCTGCTCATCAGCAACAGCGCGCCCAGCATCGCCTCGGTGAGCATCAGTCCCGATCCCGCCACCAGCAGCGACAGCCTGAGCTGCAGCTATGCGGGCTTCTCGGACCCCGACGGTGACGCGGATCTGTCCACCACCGACTGGACCATCGGCGGAGCCTGGGTGGGTGCGGGCGCGTCGCTGACCAGCGGCTTCGTGCGCGGTGACACGGTGGCCTGCCTGGTCACTCCCAGCGACGGGGGCGACGACGGCGCGCAGGTCTCCGACAGCTTGACCATCGGCAACAGCGCCCCTGTGGTCACCTCTGCGCTGCTGTCCCCAGCCGCCGTCTACACGAACGACACCGTGACGGTGGCGGTGGCCACCACCGATGCCGACGGCGACAGTGTGAGCCTGGGCTACGCCTGGAGCGTGGACGGCGCGGTGGTGCACACCGGCAGCGGCAGCCTGTCGGGCTCGGTCTTCGCCAAGGGCCAGGCCCTCCAGGTGGAGCTCACGCCCCACGACGGGATCGAGCTCGGCGCCGCCTTCGTCTCTTCCAGCGCCACGGTGCTCAACACCCCACCCGGGGCCCCCGTCGTCTCCATCAGCCCAGCCGATGCCATCGAGGGTGAGGATCTGGTCTGCGTCATCGACACCGGCAGCAGCGACGCCGACGGCGACAGCGTCAGCTACGCCTTCACCTGGACCGTCGATGGGGTGGACTACCCGGACGACTGGGACACGGGCTTCATGTCGAGTGGCTGGACCGGCCCCACCACCAGCACCCACACCGACGACACCGTGCCCGGCGCCGACACCATCGCCGGGGAGGTCTGGGCCTGCTCTGTGACCCCCGATGACGGCGACGACACCGGCGTGGCGGCTGGCGCCAGCGTCACCGTCGGCGCGGCTGCGGGGTGCCCCGCGGTCAGTCACGCCGATGTGATCGGCGGTCCCGTCGCCTTGTACGGGTACTGTTGGTACCTGGGCTACCAGGCCCTGACCTGCGATCGGGTCTGCAGCGTGGTGGGCGGGACCAACCTGGCCAGCAGCGCCCAGAGCGCCTTCTCGGATGCCTGCAGTTCACCGACCTCGGCGGATGTCTCCACCTGGTTCTACAACAACGGCAACCCAGGCGGCTGGACCGGCGCCTCCTCCGGCACCAACGGTCACGTCCTGGGCTACGGCTACGTCAGCGGCGGCTACTACGGCAAGTGTTCCACCGGAACCTCGCTGATCGGGACCTACCCGGGCGAGACCAGCACGGG
Organism: uncultured Pseudomonadota bacterium; assembly: GCA_937912125.1. Classification (GTDB taxonomy): domain Bacteria; phylum Myxococcota_A; class UBA796; order UBA796; family JAFGLY01; genus CALDOK01. The sequence continues at coordinate 20,655 of CALDOK010000089.1, read as the reverse complement.
CAGCACCCGACACCTGGTCTGCGCCTGCGCCACCGAGTGATCCCGTCTGCTAGCCCATGTGGGGGTAGCTCAGCTCGGTGGTGGGATCGAAGCTCTCCTTGATGGTGCGGGGGGAGACCCAGCGCAGCAGGTTGAGCATGGAGCCCGCCTTGTCGTTGGTGCCGCTGGCCCGGGCCCCGCCGAAGGGCTGCTGGCCCACCACCGCGCCGGTGGGCTTGTCGTTGACGTAGAAGTTCCCCGCGGCGTCCCGCAGTGCCTCGCTGGCCTGGTTGACGGCCGCCCGGTCTCGCGCGAACACGGCCCCGGTCAGGGCGTAGGGCGAGGTGCCGTCCACCAGCGCCAGGGTCTCGGTCCAGGCATCGTCGTCGTAGAGGTAGACGGTCAGGACCGGCCCGAAGATCTCCTCCTCCATGGTGCGGCTGTGGGGGTCTGTGGTGAGGACTACGGTGGGCTCGATGAACCAGCCCCGGGTGGGGTCCGCGTCGCCGCCGTGGATGATCTCGCAGCTGTCGTCCCCGCGAGCATGCTCGATGAAGCCGGTGATGTTGTCGAAGGCCCGTCGGTCGATCACCGCGGCCATGAACCTGCTCAGGTCCTCCACGCTGCCCATGGTGGCTTTGGCCAGGTCCCCGCGCATCCGCTCCCACAGCTGGGGCCACAGGGAGCGGGGCACATAGGCCCGTGAGGCTGCCGAGCACTTCTGCCCCTGGTACTCGAAGGCACCCCGCACCAGTGCCACACTCAGGGCCTCGACATCGGCCGAGGCGTGGGCGATGACGAAGTCCTTGCCGCCGGTCTCACCTACGATGCGGGGCCAATAGCGGGCGGGCTCGATCTGCTGGGAGACGGTCTGCCACATGCGCCGGAAGGTCGTGGTGGAGCCGGTGAAGTGTACCCCCGCCAGCTCCGGGTGCTGCAGGGCCACCTGGCCCAGCGCCGCGCCCGGGCCGGGCACGAAGTTGATGACCCCCGGGGGGAGCCCGGCCTCCTCGAGGATCTGCAGGATGATCCAGGCAGGGTAGACCGCGCTCGAGGCGGGCTTCCACACCACGGTGTTTCCCATCAGGGCCGGGGCCGTGGGCAGGTTGCCTGCGATGCTGGCGAAGTTGAAGGGGGTCACCGCGAAGACGAAGCCCTCGAGGGGGCGCCACTCCATGCGGTTCCACACCCCCCGCGAGCTTTCGGGCTGCAGGCCGTAGATCTGGTGCATGAAGGCGACGTTGAAGCGGAAGAAGTCGGCCAGCTCGCAGACCGCGTCGATCTCGCTCTGCTGGATGGTCTTGCTCAGGCTCAGCATGGTCACGGCGTTCATGCGCTGGCGGTAGCGGCAGGAGAGCAGCTCCGCGGCCTTCAGGAACACCGCCGCTCGCTGCTCCACCGGGGTCCGCGCCCACTCGCTTCGCGCGGCCAGCGCCGCGTCGATGGCGCGCTGCATCTGGGCGGCATCGGCGTTGTGGAAGCGTCCCAGGGAGAAGCTGTGGTCGTGGGGAGCCCTCAGCTGTTGGGTTGCCCCAGTGAAGAGACGCTCGCCGCCGATGACCACAGGGATCTCGACAGGCTCGGCCCGGACACGGGCCAGCTCCTTGCGCAGCCAAGCGCGCTCGGGGCTGCCGTGGGCGTAGCCGAGCACGGGCTCGTTGCGGGGCAAGGGAGGTTGGAGGTGGCCGAGGTCCATGGTGATCTCCTAGAGCTCGAAGCTCACGCCCTGGGCCAGGGCGATGCTCCCGCTGGCGTTGATGACCGCGGTCTGCCGGCGCATGTAGGCCTTCCAGGCATCCGATCCGGACTCCCGGCCGCCGCCGGTCTCCTTCTCGCCGCCGAAGGCCCCACCGATCTCCGCGCCGCTGGTGCTGGTGTTGACGTTGGCCAGCCCACAGTCCGACCCCGCGGGGCCCAGGAAGCGCTCCATCTCCCGCATGTCGTTGGTGAAGATGGCGGAGCTCAGCCCCTGGGGCACGTCGTTGTGCAGGGCGATGGCCTGGTCCAGGTCCCGGTAGCTCAGCAGGTACAGGATGGGGGCGAAGGTCTCTTCGCGAACGATGGCCATGCCGGGGTGGGCCTGGATCAGGCAGGGGGTGACCCAGCAGCCTCCCTCCCGCTCGAGGACCTCGCCGCCCTGCAGCACCACGCCGCCTTGCTCCTGGGCGCGGGTGATGGCGGCCTGCATGGTCTGCACCGCGGCCGGGTCCACCAGGGGGCCCATCAGCTGGCCCTCGTCCCTGGGATCGCCGATGGGCAGGCGGGCGTAGCCGGACTTCAGGCCCTCGACCATGCGGTCGTACAGGCTCTCGTGCACGATGACCCGCCGGGTGCTGGTGCAGCGCTGGCCCGCGGTGCCCACCGCCCCGAAGAACACGGCGGCCAGGGCCTGCTCGGGGTCGGCGCTGGGGGTGATGATGGCGGCGTTGTTGCCGCCCAGCTCGAGGATGTGGCGGCCGAAGCGCTCCTGCACCACCCGGCCCACGTGGCGGCCCGTGGGCACCGAGCCGGTGTAGCTGACCATCGCCACCCGGGGATCGCTGACGAGGCGGTCGCCGATCTCGCGGCCCGAGCCGATCACCAGCGAGCACACCGCGCCAGGATGGCCGTTGCGCTCGAGCACCTCGGCGGCGATGCGGGTGCAGGCCACCGCGGTCAGGGGGGTCTTGGAGCTGGGCTTCCACACCACCGTGTCGCCGCAGGTCAGGGCCACGGCGGCGTTCCAGGCCCAGACGGCAGCAGGGAAGTTGAAGGCCGTGATCACCCCCACTACCCCCAGGGGGTGCCAGCTCTCCTGCAGGCGGTGGCCGACCCGCTCGCTGGGCAGGGTCAGGCCGCCGATCTGCCGGCCGAGGCCGACAGCGAAGTCGCAGATGTCGATCATCTCCTGCACCTCGCCTCTCGACTCCGCGATGGGCTTGCCCATCTCCAGAGTGATGAGCTGGGCTAGATCCTCCTTGCGCCCCCGCAGGGCCTGGCCCAGCTGCCGCACCACCTCGGCTCGCCTTGGGGCCGGGACCAGGCGCCAGCCCTGGAAGGCGGAATGAGCTGCGGCGATGACCGACTCGGCGTCCTCGGCCGTGGCGGTGGTGACGCTGCCGATGGCAGCGCCATCGATGGGGGAGCGGACGGTGCGGGTGGGGCCATGGGCGGCCCAGGTGGTGGCGAAGGCGCCGGGGGCGGGCTTGGCGGACGAGAAGGTGATGGGGTCCAACATGGGGCGCTCCGGTGAGGGGGTCACCCTGTGTTTACGACCACCAAGCCATGATGGGAAATGATAGATTCTAATCGAAAGCATGAATGAATTTGATGAAACGTCGCTTCCCCCGCTCCCGCGAGGATCATCGTGGATCTCGACCTGAACCAGCTCCGCACCTTCCACGCCGTCGCCCGTGCGCACAGCTACACCCGGGCGGCCAAGCGCCTGCACGTCACCCAGAGCGCCGTCAGTCACGCCATGCGCAAGCTCGAGGACAGCGTGGGGCGGCCCTTGGTGGAGCGGCGTGGCCGGGGCTTCACTCTCACCGCCGACGGCCGCTACCTGCTCGATGTCTGCGAGCGGATCTTCGGCGAGCTGGAGCGGGCTCAGGCCCAGCTCAGCGAGGACGCGCCCGGCCGCCACCGGGTGGTGCTGGGCGCCACGGTGGAGTTCGGGACCACGGTGTTGCTGGGTCGCCTGGGGCCATTCCTCGAGGAGCACCCGGAGATTCATCTGGACTTTCTGTTCTCCCACAACCTCGTGCAGCCCCTGCTCAGGGGAGAGATCGACCTTGCGGTCGATTGTGCGGCACATGCCCATCCGGCGGTGGTCTCCACAGATCTGTTCCGCGAGCGCTACAGCGTCATCGCGGCGCCGGCCTTCCTGGCCCGTCACGCCGTGGAGGTCCCCTTGGACCTCGAGCCGCTGCCTGTGTTGTCCCTGGACGCCGAGGGCGAGTGGTGGGATCGGGTGCTGCGGGGGCTGCCGACCTCAGGTCGACCTCAGCTGCGCCGCTTGGTCACCGTCAACCACATCCGGGGCATCATCAACGCGGCCAAGGCTGGGCTTGGGGTGGGGCTGGTGCCCACCTACACCGTGCTGCGAGAGCTGGAGGACGGGAGGCTGCGCGCGTTGTTTCCCGACCGCGAGCTGCTCGAGGATCGTTTCCGCATCGTCTGCCGGCACAACCGGCAGGACTGGCCGCCGGTGGTGGCGCTGCGGGACTTTCTCCTCTCGTTGGACTCAGGCGAGCTCGGAGACGCTATCGAGCGATCGGGCTGAGGCGTATACTGCCGAGCGTGGAACCTGATCCGACCAGACCCTGTCGCGACCCGCGGGAAGATCCCACCGATGAGCTGCGTCACCGCGTGGTGGTCTGGTTGGTGGCGAGCTCGGGTGTGCTGGCCGCGTGCTTCGCCCTGTACCACGGCCTGACCCATCAGCCGGTCCGCGCCCTGCTGTCTCTGTCGGCGCTGGTTGTCTGCGGGGTGATCGCGGTGATGGTGCGGGCCACCAAGAGTCACCGGCCGGCGGTGGTGGTCGCCACGGCCTATTCGGCAGTGGTGACCCTGGGGCTGCTGGGATGGGACGGAGCCGCCCCAGGCGACATGGTGTGGTGCTTCGTGGTCCCGATGCTCATCGCCTACGGCGGCGGGCGCGAGTGGGCGCGCTGGGGGCTGCCCCTCTACCTCGCGCTGGCGGCCGCCATCGTGTGGTCGCCCGGCTTTCACCACCGCGCGCTGTGGGTGGAGCTGGAGCTACCGGTCCGATTCTTGGGCCTGCTCGTGCTCATCTCGGCGGCGGCGTACCTGTACGAGGTCGCCAGGGCGCGCACCCATGCACGCGTCGAGGCCGAAGTGCTGGAGCGCCGCGTGGCGCAAGAGCGGCTGGCCATGGCCAACGCGCGCCTGGTGGAGTCCGCCGAGCGGTCCGCCGAGCTGGCCGCCCACGCCCAGGCCGCCAACCTGGCCAAGACTCGCTTCCTCTCGCACATGAGCCACGACATTCGCACGCCTCTCACCGGCATCGTGGGCATGACCAGCGTGCTGGAGCTGACGGATCTGGACGCTGAGCAGCGCATGTGTGTGGACGTCATCCGGGTCAGCGGAGAGACCCTCTCGGAGCTCATCGGAGACATCCTGGACCTTGCGCGCATCGACGCCGGGCGCGTGCAGCTGCGCCTCGAGCCGGTGGACCTGACCACCTTGCTGGAGGAGGTGCAGCAGGTGCTGACCGCCCAGGCCCAGGGCAAGGGACTGCGCTGGGTCTGCGAGATGGATCCGGCGCTGGCCGGCCCGCTCCTGGCCGATCGCCGTCGCCTCCGCCAGATCTTGCTCAACCTGGCGGGCAACGCGGTCAAGTTCACCTCCCAGGGCGAGGTGGTGCTTCGGGCGATCCCGCAGCCCGGCGACGACCCTCGGTGGTGGCGGGTCGAGGTGCGAGACACCGGCATCGGGATTCCCGCCGAGCAGCACCAGCGCATCTTCGAGAGCTTCTCCCAGGTGGACCTCGGTGGCGCGGGCCGCCCGGGAGGCAGCGGGCTTGGGCTGGCCATCTGTGCGCGCTTGGTGGCGCTGATGGGAGGCGAGCTGGGGCTGGACAGCACCGAGGGCCGCGGATCACGTTTCTGGGCAGACCTGCCCTGGAACTCCGTCGGGCCGGACTCGGCGCAGGATGAGGAGAGCGTAGACGTGTCCGCGCCCCTGGCACCCCAGCGCTTGCTCGTGGTGGACGACAACGCGATCGTGCGCCAGGTGCTGAGCGGGCTGTTGCTCCAGGCAGGTCACGCGGTGGAGCTGGCCGAGGATGGGGCGGTCGCGCTGGAGATCCTGGCCCAGCGGCCCTTCGATGCGGTGCTGATGGACGTGCAGATGCCTGCTCTGGACGGCCACGAGGCCACCCGCCGGTTGAGGGCGGGGCAGGGTGGCGTGCTGGACCCCGAGGTGCCGGTGGTGGCCATCACCGCGCTGGCCGACCCAGACACACACCAGGCTTGTCTGGACGCAGGCATGAACGCGGTGGTGACCAAGCCCGTGCAGGCTGCGAAGTTGCTGCGCGCGCTGGCGGGGGTTGTGCACAGCTCGCGTCCTGGCTGTGGCTAGGCCACTGCGGGCCCGCGCTCCGACCCCTACCACCTGGGCGCGGTGCGGGGGTCGTGGGTGGCCAGCAGCCCCTGCTCGGCGGCGATGGCGATGCGGTCGCGGGGTGTGACCTCGCTGCGTGGGCCCGGGGGCTCGAGCCCGGCGTCCGTGAGGCCCTGTTGGATGGCCGCGGCCATGGCTTCGTAGCCGTCCCAGGTCATGTGGCAGTTGTCGTGGAACAACTCGGGGCCGGGGATTCCGTGGGGGGCGATGGCCCGGGTGGCGGCCTCGAGGTCCACCAGGGTGACGTGCTCGGCCGAGCCAGCCACCTCGCGGATGATGGCGTTGAAGCTGGGGCGGCAGCGGCCGCGGGGGATCAGCTCCACGCTCTGCTCGAGCATGGCTTGGGCTTGCTCGAAGCGGTAGCGGCGGTAGGCGCACAGGCCCAGCCAGCGCAGGGCCTCGGCCTTGTTTTCACACTGCTGAAGCCGCTGTTCGGCCTGCTTGCACTGGTTCTGCTGGTACAGCTCGATGCCCTCCAGGATGCAGGCGTCGGCGTTTCGCCGCTCGGGCTGGTTGTTGAGGAAGCCCTGGTCCAGCACGTTTCCCCAGTCGTCGCCCGTGTAGCGGAGGTTCACCGGCAGGGTGGCCAGCACCAGGGGGATCTGGGCCGCGGCGGTGGTGGCCACGATGGCCTCGAGGTTGTCCCGGAATGCGGCACGGACCGCCTCGGTGTCGGGGTCCTGCAGCATGAAGGTGCTGCGCTCGTCGGCCTGGGGCATGGGCGCCAGCCACTTGACCAGCAGCCGGTAGGCCGCCTGATCGTGCAGGTACTCCATGACCGCGCCCGGGGGCAGGGCGCCCTCGTTGTTGCAGGTGGCCACCAGCATGGCGTCGGGCTCCAGCTGGACCAGCTCACGGACGAAGCCCAGCACCCGCTGGCTGTTCTGGCCACTGGCCCCCAGGTTGACCACCTGGATCTCCGCGCTGGGGTAGCGCTCGCCCAGGCGCTGGCGAAGCCAGAACTGGGTGGTGCCGGGCAGCTCCGTGCCGTCGGGCTGGCCGTAGGGCATGCCCCGCACGAAGCTGCCCCCGGTGGTGATCAGGCGCCAGGCCTGGCCCTTGTGGACCGGGATGCGGCTGGGGGGCGCGGACAGCTGCAGGTAGTCGGTGCTCTCCCAGTGCTCGCCCTGGGGGTCCAGGCGGAACAGGTCGCCCTCGACGTACTGGACCAGGTCGTCCTGGCGGTGGGTCTGCAGGACGTCGCGATCCTCGGCCCACTGCACGGCGAGGTTCATCACCGCCACCGCCACGGACGCGGAGGCGAGCAGCACGGCGCTGTACAGCAGCTTGCGGCGGAGGGGGAGGCTCATGGCGCCAGGGTGCTAGGGGGACAGCTCCAGGCCCACGACCTCGATGTGTACGCTGCCGTCCGCCCCCTCGGGGATGGCGACGTCGACGGTGCTGGCCGTGCCGGCGGCGATGGCTTCGATCGTGGCGGCCTGGCTGACGGTCTGGGTGCCCACGCCGAAGTCCACCTGGACCTGGATGTTGCGGGCGTCCCGCTTGCCCACGTTGCTGATCTCGCCCTTGAGGGTGCCGGCCTTGTCGTCCACCTCCACGGGCTTGCCGCGCAGCTGGGTGCGGTACTCGTACTGGTCGAAGACGTCGGCGGCACGGGCCACGTCGACGCTGAGAAGGGGGTCGGGGAACTTCTTGATGATGGCCCGCCAGGAGGATGCGTAGCGGCGCAGATCGCCCTCCTCGAGGGCCTGCTCGGCCGAGGCGCGCATGATGGCCGCGCCGGCCAGCCCGGTCTCCAGCCGCACACCATCGGAGGTCTTGACCGCCTGCCAGGACATGGCTGTGACCTCCACCTCGCCCAGGGTCCCGTCGGGGTTCACCGCGGGCAAGCTGCGCTCGAGGTCCACTGCCCAGCGGCCCTGACCGGCGCCTTCCACGGCCCCTACGGTGCAGCTGGCCTTGCTGCGTAGCTCGGCCAGGCCGTCGGAGCCCAGCAGCTGCAGGCCCTGGGTGGGCTGAGCCGAGGCCAGCGCGTCGTAGTCGACCTTGGCCAGCACCGGCGCCAGCAGCTGCAGGCCGGCAGGGTCGGTGGCCAGGCCTGGCAGGGCTTCGCAGGCCTGCAGGGCCACAGGGACGGGGTCGGCACAGGCCATCAGGAAGAGGAAGATGATCATGGAGCATGCCTCGACGCGGGCGAGGGGAGGCGCCCGCCGATGTGCAGCGAGCATACAGCATGGGGAGGTGCGTGGGAGGTCCCCGCGGATAAAGGAGCGGTATCACCTGCCCATGGAGCCACTATGCCCCGCCTGGTCCCGGCCCTCGCCTTGCTCGGCTTCGGCTGCGCCACCACCACCCTGCCCGACATCCAGAGCCCGGTGGACACCGAGGGCAAGAAGCCCATCAAGGGGGCGGTGCTGGTGCCCTCGGCTGCGCCCAAGGTGCCCATCCAGGACCACCTGCTGGATGATCCCTTCCTCGAGCATGCGGGCTTCCAGGTGTACGGCGCCTGGGACCAGCCCAACCGGGTGCTCCTGAGCGTCGGCGGCGCGCCGGGCAGCGCCGGGGCCAGCTGGCAGCTGCTGGATCTCCAGCTGCCCGAGCCCAAGCGCGGCCAGAAGCCCCAGGACGTAGAGCCCACCCAGGTCTTCGCCCAGGACGGGGCCCCCCTGAGAGCCTTCCCCCAGGCGGGTGCCCTGGTGCTCGAGGGGCAGTCCCGGGACATCGCCGTGTCCCTCGAGACCGGCCAACCCTTGGCCTGGCAGGCCGAGCTACCCGACGGCACCACCACCGACGAGCACCTGCGCTTTTTGGGCCACGCCGACAGCGACACTCTGTGGTTCGTGGTGGATCACGGCGGCGCGCTGCTGGCGGGCCCACGGGTCCCCGGCGCTGGAGACAGCGTAGCGGTGGGCCATCGCCTGCCCTGGGACCCCCACGCCGTGACCTCGGCCGACCCCTCCCGGGCCCTGGCGTGGAGCCCGGTACACTCGGCCGCGTCCATCGCCTCGGACTGCCCCTACTACACGCTGCCCGCCACGGGCGTGCCCAGCTGCGTGCCCAGCGGCATCCACGAGTCCGCCGCCATCCTGCACCCCCTGGGTGAGGGCTGGTGGGCCGTGCTGCCGCCGGACGGGCCCTTCGAGCTGGTGCATGCCGCCACCGGCCGGCGCGATCCCGTGTTCGAGCAGCACTGCGAAGAGGGCGAGGTGCTCGAGGGCGCCCTCACCCAGCCGCCGCGCCTGCTGGCCAGCTGCCGCCGGGGCGAAGCCCATGTGGAGCTGCGCCTGTGGTCGCCCCAGGCCACCTATGTCTGGACCGAGTACATCCACCCCGTCAGCGAGCGCTCCCCCATCATCGGCGACAAGCCCATCGTGGGCTTCGGCGATCCCGACAGCGGGCGGCTCACCTGGATCGACATGGAACGGGCCGAGCGCCTCGAGACCCCCCGCCTGGCCACCCCGGGCATGCAGCGCTCGGTGTCCGAGCGCTTCTTCGCCCTCGAGCAGGGCGAGAACGCGCTGTCCCTGTACCGGGTCGACGCCGCGGTCAAGGGCCTCGAGATGTGGGGCCTGATCCTGGACTGTCCCGGCAAGCTCGAGTTCGTGCCGGGCGACGGCTACGATCTGCTGGAGTGCAACGAACGTGGGCTGGCCTGGTCCGAGGTGCTCTACCACGACGGACGCTACTTCCGGGTCAAGGGCAGCCGCATCGAGGTGGTGCTGCCCGAGCGCTTCCTGGTCAGCGATCGCACCTCGAGCAGCGCCAGCGCCCTGGCCACCAAGCTGTGGGTGGTGCCCAGCGTCGAGGTGGAGGAGCCCGAGGAGTAGGTCAGCACTCCGGCTGGAGGGCGTAGGTGATCTCCACGGTGTCGCCGGGCTCTGGAGTCCTGTCCTGAGCAAAGAACAGCTCGTTGTTCTCGGCGTAGTAGGTCCAGTGGGTGGAGGAGAGGCCGTTGACCTCGACCGCGATGGTGTCGTCCACTGGCAGGGCGGTGAGGGGGAAGTGGCGGCGGCCAGGGGCCATCAGCGCGGCCAGCGAGCCGAAGCCGTCACCCCAGTCCTCGTCGCAGATGGAGATGAACTCGCCACCTGTGGCCACGGTGGCCTCGTACATGCTCGTGTACGCGGTGGCGCTGTCGCAGCCAGATGGGTGGTCGCCGCCCATCGCGTCCACCACCAGGTCGGCGGGGCTGGCCTTGTATGAGTGGAACAGAGAGACGTAGTAGGGCCAGTCCTGGACGCTGTCCTCCTGTACGTCCGACACGCCCATCACGTGCAGCACAGCGTCGCCCCGCACGAAGCCTTCATTGCAGCCCCCGCTCGGCGTCTCCCTCAGGAAGGCCTCGAGCAGCATGAAGGCCCGATCGGTGTTGGCCCGGGCGCTGTCGCCTCCCTCGATCATGGTGTCGAAGACAGCCTCGGCCTGGGCCCTGGACAAGCTGGCGTCGACCCAGCTGTCGGGGCCGTTGACGCAGCCGTTGTCTGCGGTGACGACGGCCACACGGTAGTCGGTGCCTTGCTCCGCCAATGTCTCGGTGAAGCCAGCCAGCGCTGCGGGGAGCTGCGCGAGCTCTTCCTTCATGCTGGACGAGCTGTCCACCGCGACGACCAGATCGGCCGTGGACCACTCTCGCTGCACGAAGCTGTCGGTGGTGCTGCCATAGACCGCGCCGTGGGCTTCGATGGAGACGATCGTCTGTCCGCGCTGCGGGTCGTCGCTGGTGATGGTCAGGTATGCGGTGTCCACCAGCTCGTCCGTGGGCGTGTAGTTCACCGTGGTGAGCTGTGTTCCCTGGCCCGGCGGCACCGTGACCAGTCCCTGGGCGTGGCCGTTGTCGTCCTCGACTGGGGCCATGCTCGTCTCTGTCGTCGCGCTGGTGAGATCCACGTCCAGGATGGTCAGGCCGCTGCCTCCAGTGTTCCAGACGTTCAGCGCCATCTGTTGTGTGCAGCCAACCCAGGTGGTGTCGGGCTCCCAGGTCTGGGGTGTGACGATGATCTGCGGGGCCAGGCCGCGGCCCTCGAGCGTCACGCTGGCGGTGGGGGTGTCGGGATCGTCACTGTCGATGCGGAGCGTGGTCACCCAGCTGCCGTCGAGCTGGGGGTCGAAAGCCAGCCCCACCATGCTGGAGCTGCCTGGGGCGATCAGGGGAACGCCCGGGTCCAGCATCTCGAAGGGGGCCAGCTCGTCCTCGATGCCGAAGCTCTGGATGTGCAGCGAGGCGTCCCCCTGGTTGTGGATGGCGAAGGTGTAGGTGCCGGCGGGGTCCACGCCCACCTCGACCTCGCCGAAGTCCAGAGCGCTCACCAGCAGCTGGATGTCGGGTGCGCCGCCCTGAGGTGGGGTGGCGCTGTCGTCGCGCGCCACACCGCAGGCGACCAGTAGAGGGAGAACGAGGGTTGGAATAGGCGAGCGGATCATGGGCTTCCGGCGTTTGGCTTGGCCTCGAAGTAGTGCGGTCCGCTCCGCATGCTGATCACTCGGCCGCGCGGTCGGTGTCCTGGGCTTGATGGGCCTGGACCTGGTCGCTGGCCATGGGGCCTTGGCCTCCGTCGAGATAGCGGTGCTCCGGTGGGCATCATCGCTCCAGGCCTCGATGTGCTCGCCGTCGATGGTGACGCTGATGGTGTCCGGTGCCTACGCCTGGCGCCGTCGCCGTGCCAGCCCTAGCAGCACCAGGGGCAGCGCCAGGGTCGCCGGGCTGGCGCCGGTGACGCTGCAGGTCTTGGGCACCCCGGCGCCGGTGTCGGCCGCGCAGTCCTCGGCTTCGTCTGCGTCGCCGTCGCAGTCGTCGTCCACGCCGTTGCTGCAGTCCTCGGGGGCGCCCGGGTAGATGGTGTTGTGGAAGTCGTCGCAGTCGAGGTTGTTCGCGGCGTAGCCGCTGGGCTGCTCGCAGGCCCGGACCGTGACGCCCTCGTACTCGCCGTAGCCATCCAGATCGTGGTCGGGATGCCAGGTGACCGCGTCGGCGGCGCCGTCCTCGTCCGTGTACCCGTCGCAGTCGTTGTCCAGGGTGTCGCAGACCTCGGTCTCTTCGGGGTTCACGGTGGCTTCGTCGTCGTTGCAGTCCGAGTTGTCGCTCACGTAGCCGCTGGGTTGCTCGCAAGCCGTGACCTGGAACAGCGGGGTCCCGAAGCCGTCCGAGTCCGTGTCGGCGTACCAGGTCAGGGCGTCCACCGAGGCGGCCTCGTCCACATCCCCGTCGCAGTTGTCGTCCACGCCGTTGCAGCGCTCCACGGCGCCGGGGAACACGTCGGGATCGCCGTCGTCGCAGTCTACGCTGGCGTCGTGACCGTCACCGTCCCCGTCGACGGCGAAGGCGGCAGAGGGGGTGGCCAGGGCGGCGAGCAGCAGGGCGGTGAGGGTTGCGCTGCGAGGTCGCATGGAGCTCCGTTGGGTAGCGAGGGGTGGAGTGGATGAGCCTGGATCAGTCGATGGGATGCCAGCGTGTACACTGCCAGACGCCATCTTCCCATGGTCGGCAGAGGTCTCCAGGCTCGGAGCTGTTCTCACAGTCGTCGTTGGTGCGGCAGCGGTCGTCGGGCGTGCGGCAGGCCAGCGCGAAGTAGGTCTCGGACTGGTAGTCCATGGCGGCGACGCCACACTCTCCCGATTCGCAGTCGGCGCCGGTGGTGCAGGAGGCGGTCACGCAGGTGGGCCAGGCGTACCTGGAGCCCGTGGCTGCGGGGGAGATGCAGGCTTGGCCCTGGTCGCAGTCTTCGTCGCGGCTGCACAGGGTGGTGCACTCACACCAGCTTCCGAACTCGTTGTCGACATAGATGCAGCGGTCTTCGCCAGGATCGCCGCAGTCACCGTCGGTGTGGCACTGGCCCGTCCAGGCGCTGGACCTGTCTTGGCACAGGGTGATGCGGGCGTCGTAGATGCTGGGGTCCACCGGGACCACCGCCACCCGATCCACCGAGCCGTCGGCGCAGCGGACGTAGCCGGACGGGATTCCGACGGCTGCGTTGATGCGCTGGGGGTCCTCGCAGGTGGGCGTGGGCGCAGTGGGAGGCGCACCGGAGTCCGCCCTGTCGCAGCCCACCAGGGCGAAGAGCAGGATGGTCAGCACACGCATCAGGCACACTCCGCGTCGCTGCCGTCGCAGTCCTGGTCGATGCCGTCGCCGCAGATCTCGACGGCGGCGGGGTTGACCTCGCCGTCACGGTCGTCGCAGTCGCCCTCGTTCTCGACGAAGCCCGAGGGCGGTTCACAGGCCAGCAGCACGCGCGCCGAGGCGCCGTGCCCGTCTTCGGCGTCTCCGTAGCCATCGCCGTCGATGTCCCGGTAGCAGAGCACGCCGTCCTGTGGGCTCTCATCCACCTGGCCGTCGCAGTCCTGGTCGATGCCGTCGCACAGCTCGGGGACCAGGGCGTGGATGGTGGGGTCGCCGTCGTCGCAGTCACCGCCCCGGTCGACGCTCCCGGCTGGCCCGCTGCAGGCCACCGTGGGGTTGGTCTCGTCCCCCCAGCCGTCGGCGTCGGCGTCGGGGAACCATGCCAGGGCGTCCAGGGCGTCGGCCTCGTCCACCTCGCCATCGCCGTCGTTGTCGACGCCGTCGCACAGCTCGATGCCCTCGGTGCAGCCGTAGGGACCGCTGCACGCGTCGACGGTCGCGCTGTCGCTCTGGGTGGGGCTGTCGCAGCCTGCTACGGCCAGCCACAGGATGATCCAAGGCCTCATCGGCTCTCCCCGTTCTTGACGACGCCCTTCACGGTAGCACCCGGCCTGCGCCGCGTCGACGGTGAAGATCGGGTCGCCGCCGCTCTGGGACCGCGGACATGATAGCTCGTGGTATCGGAGGTGAAACCGTGCGTCCCAAGACTCTCCTGTTCCTGCTGCTCACCCTGGGCCTGTGGCTGCTGGCCGGCTGTATGGCCAAGCGTGACTACGCCTATGCTCCGGAGCCTGGCTACTACGACTACGGCGAGATGGAAGACATGGACGGCCGCAGCTACGGTGGCGCCATGGCCATGGCCGAAGAAGCAGCGCCCACGGCCATGCGGCGGGAGTCCCGCAAGTCGGGTGCCAGCGCTCCCCCGCCCCCGGCCCCCTCGATGCAGCCCAACAGCCCTGCGCCCGAGCCCCCGGCGGACGCCGCACAGGCCCCCGAGCAGCCCAAGGCCGATCGCATGGTGCACTACGACGGCTGGATGCGCCTGCGGGTCACCCGGGTCCAGGACCTGCTCGACGCTGTGGCCGCCTTGGCCGAAGAGCTCGGCGGCAAGGTGGAGCGTATGGCCGGCGGCACCATCACCGTGGCGGTGCCCGTGACCAGCTTCGAGGGCGCCTTCGCGGACATCGCGGCGATGGGCGACCTGCTGGACAAGTCCATCACCGCCACCGACATCACCGACCAGTTCACCAGCACCGAGCTGCGGCTGCGCACGGCGGAGACCACCCGCGTCCGTCTGCAGCAGCTGCTGGCCAAGGCCACCGAGGAGAACGAGAAGCTACAGCTGCTGCGGGAGATCGCGCGGCTCACCGAGCAGATCGATCTGCTGAAGAGCCAGGTGGAGCTGCTGTCCACCCTGGCCAGCTTCTCCCGCATCACCATCGAAGCCTTGCCTCGCCAGGCTGTGGGCCAGGGCGGGCAGCGGGACGAGCCCTATGGCCTGGGCTGGATCCAGCGGCTCTCGCCCTTCCGCCAGGACGTGGCGGCGGCGGGCAAGCTGCTGAAGCTCGAGGCGCCGGAGGGCTTCGTGGCCCTGGACATCGAAGAGCGCTTCGTGGCCGAGAGCGCGGATGGCGCTGTGCTGCGCTCGGGCAAGCTGCTCAACGAACCGGTAGGCGACACCGAGTTCTGGATGGCCGCCATCCAGCAGCGCCTCGAGCCCGAGTTCGCCTCGGCCAGCGTGGAGACCTGGGGGGACTACCGGGTGTTGACCCTGGTGCAGGGCGGAGACACCCCCTACATCTACATCGTGGCGGTCAGCGCCCAGGGCAAGTGGCTGCAGCTCATCGAGGCCTACTACCCGGGGGCCGAGCAGCGGGAGCGCCATGGCGCGGCCGTGCGCGGCGCCATCGAGGGTTCGTCCGGTGTCAGCCTGGCACCCGTGCAGCGCGAAGGGAGGGAAGGATGATGTCCCTGCGTACACCCCTGCTGTCCGCCCTGGCCCTGTTCGCCCTGGGGCTGCCCTGCGCCGCCGCCGCCGCCGAGGAGGTGGTGGCCGGCAGCCTCACGGTCAAGGTCACCCAGCGTGACGACGCCGCCGATGCCATCATCGCCAACGCCCGAGAGGCCGGCGGCTGGTTCAGCAACCTGGCCGGAGACCACATCACCCTGCGGGTGCCCGCCGCACACGTCGAGCCCCTGATGGAGTACAGCGCAGGGCTGGGCGTGCTGACCGACCGCCAGATCAGCCGCAGCGACCGCAGCCAGGAGCTGTCCCAGGCCCGCGCCAAGCTGGCCACCCGCGAGGAGATGCTCGAGCAGTACATGGCTGTGCTCGAGGCCGCGTCGGCCAAGGCCGTGGTCACCGTGGAGCGGGAGGTCACCCGCCTGGTCAGCGAGATCGAGAACCTGAAGGGCCGCATCCGCTACCTCGAGGACCAGGTGAACTACGGCACGGTCACGGTCTGGTTCCAGTTCCGGGATCGCTCGGCCCCGGTGAGCGACGGCTCCAGCAGCTTCGCCTGGCTCAACAGCCTGAACCTGGTGGACGTGGTGGGCGAGTTCCGCTGGCTGGGCGGCAAGGGCAACACCGCCACCTACCTGGTCGAGCCTCCCGCCGGCTTCGCACCCTACAAGGCCAAGAAGGCCTACCGGGCCGTGAGCCCCGACGGAGTGGTCTTCCGTGTGCGTGCGGCCGAGCACGAGCCCGAGGCCGATCTCGAGTTCTGGAAAGAGGCCATGCAGAAGCGCATGGTCGAGGCCGGCTACAACGTGCAGACTCAAGCCGAGGTCAGCGCTGGCGCCGTGCCCGGCACCCTGCTCGAGCTCACCGCGCCCTACGGCACCGACGACTACAGCTACCTGCTGGCGGTGTTCCCGGTGGGCAAGGATCTGGTGATCGTCGAGGCCGCGGGCGAGGTGGCCACCTTCGGCGAGCGCCGGGAAGCCATCATGGAGGCCATCGGGCGGGTGTCGCCGTAGGCGGTCACTCGATCCTGAACGCCCGCGCCCGGGGCAGGGCTGCGGCGTCTACGGGGATCTCCACCACCTGGCCGGGCTCGGTGACCACCACCTCGAGGTACTCCACGCCACCGGCGCGGATGCCGCCGTCGGCGGTGTCGATGGGCTGCACCGGGGGGCCGTTCAGGGTGAGCCAGCCGTGGATCGAGGCGTAGGTGTCGACCCCGAACTCGAAGCTGGTGAGGGGGTCCCAGATGCGGTCCTGGTAGTTGTAGGCCGGGTCGTCGTTCAGGTCGCGGCCCGAGACCACGATGGCGGTGTACCAGTCCATGGCCACGTCCAGCAGATCCATGCCGGTGGTGGCGGGCACACAGTCGGGGCCCAGCGCGGTGCTGGTGAACCAGTCCTGCAGCCAGGCCATGCCGCCGGAGTCCTCGAGGCTGCCGTCGTCGTTGACCATCATCGCGCCTTGCTGCTCGAAGAGGTAGCGCAGGAACAGGTAGGCGGCGCCGCGCAGGGGGCCGTCGCGGTCGTAGTCGTAGTAGCCGGAGCCCCGGACCACGTCGTTGATGCTGATGCCCTGGGTGGAGAAGTCCTCGTCCTCGTAGAACTCCCGCATGTCGATGGCGGCGGCCCAGATGTACTGGTTGCCGTTGTTGAAGCCGGTGAGATCCTGGGCCAGCTCCGAGAAACCTTCCGTGAGGTAGATGTTCTCGTCGGCGTTCAGCAGGTCGTTCTGGATGTACTTGTTCCAGGCGTAGACCAGGTGGTTGAGCTCGTGGGCCCAGATCTCCACCAGGGCGTTGGCCGAGCTGTAGCTGCTCTCTGGGTCGGGGTAGCCCACGTAGATGATCTCGCTGCCGTTGCCCCAGTTGCCGCAGCCGAACACATTGCCGATGTCACACTGGCTGACGTAGGCCACCGCGCCGTACTGGTTGACCGTGTAGCTGACCAGCACGTCGATGCGGCCGCTGCCCTCGACATCCGAGATGGGGCCGAAGATCTGCTCGGTGCGGGGCATCACGATGCCCTCGAACTTCTCGACGATCTCCTCGAAGGTCTCCTCCTCGATGTCGCCCAGGGGGTTCTCGGTGGTGACGTCCTTCCAGATGACCAGCTCGTCGGTGAGCTCTTCGACCTCGGCCTTGATGGTCACGGAGCGGGAGCCGTTCCAGACGGTGAACTCACGGGTGTCGGGCATGCGGCTGAGGTCTGATCCCGCGCCGTGGGCCTTGGCGGGCAGGGGGGAAGGCGGCTCCACCCGGGCGGCGGTCTCGGCCTGGCTGCCGTAGCCGTAGATGGTGGCGAGCTCCTCGGCCTGGCTGAAGAGGATCACGATGTAGGTGCCGGGCTCGTCGAAGGCCAGGGACACCCCGGCGTCGGTGGTGTCCATCTCCACCACGGCCCCCACGGGGAACGCGCTGGGATCGCCGGTCTCGGCGGTGTCGTCGGCCTTGGGGGGGCAGCCCAGCAGGGCGATGGCGAGCAGGGGCGTGAGGCGGTTCATCGTGCTCCTAGCGGGCCGGGGCCGCGATGGGTGCCCAGCGCCAGGTGGGCCAGTGGGGCAGGTTGTGGTCGCCGTCGGGGTAGTAGGTCACCACCTGCAGCTTGTAGTAGGCGTCGTCGGCCGTGTGCACGACGTAGACCTTGTCGAAGGGCACCAGGATGTGCTCGGTGCTGTCGTAGTCGTACCAGTCCTCGAAGCAGTCGCCCTCGAGATCCGGGTCGCTGACGTAGCCATCGGCGGGGGCCACGGTGAGCGCGTCGAAGTCTTCGCCCTCGAGCTCGGCTACCTGGGCTGTGCTGGGCCAGGTCCACTTGACCATGGACATGTCCCAGCCTTCGCTGACCAAGCCGCCGCTGGCGAAGTCGAAGCAGACCAGCTCGGTCTCGTCGCCGGTGTAGGCCTGAGTGGTGTAGACCCCGTCGGCCTCGGTGGTGGTCAGGCGGGAGCTGTCGGTGGTGCAGGTCACCTCGTCGGGCTCGGTGTCGCCGGTGTCCTCGACGTACTCGTCAGCCAGGGGGCCCCAGTGTACGTGGATGTAGGCCGGGGTGCCCGCGTCGTCGTAGTAGGCCAGGAACTCGAACTTGAGCAGGCCGCGCTCCACGGTGCGGAGCACGAAGATGGTGTCGGCCGGGGTGACCTCGTGGCTGTCGCCGTCGTAGTCGAACCAGGAGTCCAGGGCGTACTCCATGTCACCGTCGGCGTCGGCGTCGGGCTCGTCGGTGATCCAGCCGGAGCTGGGCTCCTCGAGCTGGGTGTTGTAGTCCACCCCGGGCATGGGCACGGCGGCCATGTCGCCGGTGCCGGAGACGCCACCGTTGAGCATGACCTTGTAGCGTCGGAAGCCCAGGTCCCACTCGGTGCTGTCCTCGGGCGTGGCCGGGCTGACCATGCTGGAGCTCTCGAGATCCAGGTAGACCCAGTTGGACTCGCTGGTGGCGTTGATCACCGCGTCGCCCGCGCTGACCTCCGAGCCGACATCGGTGTCGTCCTTGTCGCCGGGATCGAGGCTCTTGGCGCAGCCGGTGGCGAGGATCAGGAGGATGGTGGTGGGCAGTGCCGTGCGGATCATGTCCGAGTCTCCGGGTGGTGTCAGTCGCCCCAGGGGGGGTGGTAGATGGTGAGGCCGCCGTAGATCATGCGCGGGTCCAGGTGGATGTACAGAGCGTCGCCCGCGTTCAGGATGTTGTCCACCCCGACGAACAGGGCCAGGCGCCGGTGCAGCACGCGCTGCTGGAGCCGGGCGTCCAGGGAGATGTAGGGATCGATGGCGACCTCGTCCTCGACGCCGTCGCCGTCTTCGTCCAGGAAGAACTGCGTGGCCCCCACGACGGAGCCGCGCGCGCTGCCGCTCAGGCCCCAGTCGTCCTGCCCCAGGCTGAGGGCCGCGGTGCCCCGGTGGGGGGCACGCCCATCCAGGGGCCGCTCGACGCCTTCCTCGTAGGACCAGGTGTAGGTGTAGGTGTAGCCGAGATCGAGCCGGCCCACGTCGCCCAGGTCCAGCATCGCGGCCAGCTCCACCCCCTGGGTCAGCGCCGAGGCCACGTTGACGTAGCTCCAGCGGGCGGCGGTGGCGGCGGTGGCGTCGGCCAGCATGCCGTAGGTGATCATGTTCTCGAGCTGGTTGCGGAACAGGTCCACCCGCAAGCGCACGGGATCGGCGGGGGAGTACTCCACGCCGCCGCTGACGTTGAAGCTCGTCTCGGGCTTCAGGTCCGGGTTGCCCTCGACCTGGTAGCCAGCGCTGGGGTTCTCGAAGAAGATAAACATCTCCTTGAAGACCGGGGCGCGGAAGCCCTGGCCGGCCGCCAGGCGGAAGGCCAGGGTCTCGATGGGGTCGTAGCGCAGGGCCAGCCGGGGGGTGGGGTGCACCC
This sequence comes from uncultured Pseudomonadota bacterium, assembly GCA_937912125.1. GTDB lineage: Bacteria > Myxococcota_A > UBA796 > UBA796 > JAFGLY01 > CALDOK01. The sequence continues at coordinate 1,139 of CALDOK010000089.1, read as the reverse complement.
CGAACCAGGAGTCCATGTCGATACGGGCGCTGGGCACGATGGCCAGCTGATCGTCGGCCAGCAGCCGGATCTCGTCCTGGGCGTAGGCGGCGAAGCGGTAGCGCTCTCCGGGTCGGCTCAGGCGCGGCGAGTCCATCTGCTCCGAGCTGCCCTCGACGCCGACGGACAGGAACTGCCGCTTGCCCAGCACCCAGTCCAGCTGGCTGTCGAGCTGGATCAAGGACTCCTGGGACTCCTCGTAGCTGTCCAGGGCGTCGCTGCCCTGCTGATCCTGAACGTACTGGTCCCGCAGCAGGCTGCCCGTGAGGTTGGCCCGCAGCTTGGCGCTGTCGCCCAGCAGGTGCTCGGTGCCTGCGCGGACGCCCGCCTCCTCGGTGAGGTTGTGGCGATCGAAGTTTGCTGGGCCGTTCTGGTCCACGCCCCGGCTGTCCCGCTGCAGGTAGCTGGCGTCACCGCTGACCCGCCACCTGTCGGTGAGCTTGCCATTGGCGCCAAGATCCACCGAGCCCTGCCGGATCCGGCTGCCGTCGGTCTGCGCGTCGCTGGGGTCCCAGTCGTAGCCGTCGGTGCTGTGCCAGCCGACGTTGGCGCCGGTGGACCACCTCTCGCGCTTGAGGCCCAGGTTGACGCTGCCCGCGGCGGTGTTGCGGCTGCCGTAGCTGGCGTGGCCCTCGACGCTGAAGGGGTCTTCGGGCTCGCGGGTGATGATGTTGATGACTCCGGCGATGGCGTCGGAGCCGTACAGGGCCGAGGCGGCGCCCTTGACCACCTCGATGCGCTCGATGCGCTCGGCGGGGATGCGGGACAGATCGAGCACGCCGTCCCGGCGGCCGATCATGCGCTGGCCGTCGATGAGCACCAGCACGTACTCTGAGTCCAATCCCTGCATGCGCACGCCGGCGCCTCGGAAGGTCCGCACGATCTCGACGCCCGACATGCTGTCGAGGATCTGGGAGGCGTCCTCGGCGCCAGCCTGCTCGATCTGCTCCCGGGTGACCACGTCGGTGACCACCACCGACTCGCTGATGGCCTGCTCCGTGCGGGAGCCGGTGACCACGTAGACCTCGCCGGCGTCGCCTGGCGCGGGCTCTTCCTGGGGCTCTTCGTCGCTGTCCTGGGCCAGGGCGGGGAGGGCCCAG
>CALDOK010000088.1 GCA_937912125.1 uncultured Pseudomonadota bacterium | reverse complement strand
GGGTTGGTCGCAGGCGACGGTGCTGGTGGCGGGATCCCCGAAGCCGTCGCCGTCGCTGTCGGCGTACCAGGTCAGGGCGTCGCTGGCGTCGTCTTCGTCCACGGTGCCGTCGCAGTCGTTGTCGATGCCGTCGCAGATCTCGACGGCGGCGGGGTTCACGGTCGTGTCGGTGTCGTCGCAGTCGCTGGCGTCGGCCACGAAGCCGGTGGGCTGCGCGCAAGCCTGCGTGCCGCTGGCCGGGTCACCGTAGCCGTCGCCGTCGGTGTCGGCGTACCAGGTCAGGGCGTCGCCCGAGTCGTCCTCGTCCACGGTGCCGTCGCAGTCGTTGTCGATGCCGTCGCAGAGCTCGGCGGCGTCGGGGTTGACCGCGCCGTCGCTGTCGTCACAGTCGGTGTCGTCGGCCACGAAGCCCGTGGGCTGGGCGCAGTCGATGTCGCTGGCCATGGGGTCGCCGAAGCCGTCGCCGTCGGTGTCGGCGTACCAGGTGGCCACGTCGTCCGCGCCGTCCTCGTCCACGGTGCCGTCGCAGTCGTTGTCGATGCCGTCGCAGATCTCGGTGGCGTCGGGGTTGACCGCGCCGTCGTCGTCGTCGCAGTCCGTGCTGTCCGACCCGTAGCCGCTGGGCTGGGAGCAGGCGGAGGTGGTGCTGGTCACGTCCCCGAAGCCGTCGCCGTCGGTGTCGGCGTACCATGTCAAGGCATCGCTGGCGTCGTCCTCGTCCACGGTGCCGTCGCAGTCGTTGTCGATGCCGTCGCAGATCTCGGTGGCGGCGGGGTTGACCGCTGAGACGCCGTCGTCGCAGTCGGTGGCGTCGGCCACATAGCCGCTGGGCTGGGAGCAGGCCTGGGTGGAGCTGGCGGCATCGCCGTAGCCGTCGCCGTCGGTGTCGGCGTACCAGGTGGCGGCGTCGGCGGCGGAGTCCTCGTCCACGGCGCCGTCGCAGTCGTTGTCTACGCCGTCGCAGTACTCGGTGGCGCCGGGGTTGGTGGTGGAGGCCGCGTCGTCGCAGTCGCTGTCGTCAGCGACGTAGCCGCTGGGCTGAGTGCAGGCCTGGGTGGCGCTGGCGGCGTCGCCGTAGCCGTCGCCGTCGGTGTCGGCGTACCAGGTGGCGGCGTCGCTGGCGGAGTCCTCGTCCACGGCGCCGTCGCAGTCGTTGTCGATGCCGTCGCAGATCTCGGTGGCGCTGGGGTTGACCGCGGCGTCGATGGGATCGCAGTCCGTGGCGTCCCCCTCGCCGTCATCGTCGCTGTCGGGGTCGAGGTAGTCCGGGCCACCCGTGCCGTCGGCGTCGTGGTTGCCGGGGTCGCCGTCGCCGTCGTAGTCCTCATCGATGGTGAGCACCCCGTCGTCGTCGTCGTCGGTGTCCAGGTAGTCCGGGACGCCGTCGCCGTCGCTGTCGGTGTCGCTGGGATCACCGGTGCCGTCGATGTCTTCGTCGGCGGTGAGGATGCCGTCGTCGTCGTCGTCGGTGTCCAGGGCGTCGATGACATGGTCACCATCGGTGTCCGTGGGCAGGTCCGGATCGCCCACCTCGGCCGCGTCGCCCACGCCGTCACCGTCGCTGTCTGGATCCTCGGGGTCGGTGCCGATGTCCTCTTCGTCCAGGTCGGTCAGGCCGTCGCCGTCGGTGTCGAGCTGAGCGCAGATGCTCTGGTCGACCGGGGAGACGAGGGTGTAGATGATGTCGGGCTGCGAGAAGTTGTAGAAGGCGAAGTTTCCGCTGGGGAACGCCCCGGTCTCGCTGAACTCGAGCACGCCATCGACGTAGACCTCGAAGCCGGTGGTGTCGTAGTCGACCTGGACCTCGTAGCTGGTGTTGTCGGACCAGCCGGTGCTGCCCAGGGTGGTGGCGCGCACCTGCTCGACGACGTTGTTCTGGTGGCACCACAGATCACCGCTGTCGGTGATGGGGCCGCTGACCCGGCTCATGGCCAGCCCGTCCCAGCCGTCGCAGCCGAAGTTGGCCTGGTCGCCCTGCTTCCAGTCGAACAGCAGCCAGTCGGCCGAGGCGTCGGCATACTCGCCCAGGTCGTAGCCGATGGCCCAGCCGATGAAGTCGTCGTCGCTGCTGGTGTCCACCTCGAGATCGAAGGTCATGGACACGCCCACCGCGGGCAGGGTGGAGACGTAGACCGCGCCGTCGGCGTTCTGGGACTGGGTGAGGGTCAGGCCGTCGGACGACAGGCTCCAGCTGGGGGTGGCGTGGCCGGAGGTGTCGAAGAGCACCTCGTCGTAGGCGAGCTCGAAGCTGGCGTCCACGCACTCCCAGCCGTCCTCGACCGCGCAGCTCGAGTCGCAGCCGTCGCCGTCGGTGGTGTTCAGATCGTCGCACTCCTCGAGCACCTCCACCACGCCGTCGCCGCAGACCGGGGCGTCGAGGTAGTCGGGGGTGCCGTCGCCGTCGCTGTCGTCGTCGGTGGGATCGCCGTCGCCGTCGATGTCCTCGTCGATGGTGTCCAGGCCGTCGCCGTCGTCGTCCGGATCCAGGGCGTCGATGGTGCCGTCGCCGTCGGTGTCCTGTGGGTCGCCGCTGTCGCCGCCCACCTCAGTGAGGTCGTCCACGCCGTCGCCATCGCTGTCGGCGTCCTCGGGGTCGGTGCCGATGTCATCTTCGATGAGGTCGGTCAGGCCATCGCCGTCGGTGTCGGCGTGGGCGCAGACGCTCTGGTCGAGGGGGGCGGTGAGCTCGTACTCGATGTCCTCCTGGGAAAAGTTGTAGAAGCCGAAGTTGCCGGTAGGGAAGCTGCCGCTCTCGCTGAACTCGAGGGTGCCGTCGACCCACACGTCCACCTGTGTGGTGCTGTAGTCCACCTGTACGGAGTAGGTGGTGTTGTCGGCCCAGCCGGTGGAGCCCTTGGTGAGCGCGCGTGCGATCTCGGTGGTGACGCCCGTGTGGCACCAGAGGGGATCCTGGCTGGTGATGGCCCCGGTGACCCGGCTCATGGCCAGGCCCAGGTCGCCGGTGCAGCCGCTGCGGGTCTGAGTGCCCTGCTTCCAGTCGAACAGCAGCCAGTCGGCGCTCGCGGAGGCGTACTCGCCGGCGTCGTAGCCGATGGCCCAGCCGATGAAGTCGTCGTCGGAGGTGGTGTTGACCGTCAGCTCGAAGGTCATGGACACGCCCACCGCGGGCAGGGTGGAGACGTACACCGCCGGATCGGCGTTCTCATCCTGGGTGACCGTGGTGCCGTCGGTGGACAGCGACCAGCTCGGTGAGTCGTGGCCAGAGTCGTTGTAGAGGACCTCGGCGAAGTCCAGCTCGAAGCTGGCATCGACGCACTCCCAGCCGTCCTCGACGGCGCAGCTGGAGTCGCAGCCGTCGCCGGCGGTGGTGTTGAGGTCGTCGCAGGTCTCGCCGCTGTCCACGACGCCGTCACCGCAGTAGGCGAGGGCGATCTGGGGGGCCAGGGCTGCGACACCGAGGGCCAGGGCGGGCAGGGCCAGGCCCACGCGGCAGGCGAAGGAGAGGAGGCGGGCGTGCCCTGTCATGGATGGACCTCTGGCTGTGAGGGGGAGCTGTTGACCAGGCTAATGCGACATGGAGTTGACGAACCTTACACATGTCTTTCGCGGGTGCGAATGTGTGGCGTCACTCACCGCCGTCGTTGGATCAGCGGGGCGCCAGGCAGGCGTCCACGAGCCCCTGGGCGTGGCTGTCGTAGCTGGTGCCGAAGAGGTTGAGGTGGTTGAGCACGTGGTAGAGCTGGTACAGGGGCAAGCGCTCACGCCAGCCGGGGACCAGGGGCCACTCTCGCTCGTATGCGGTGTAGAACGCCGGCGGGAAGCCGCCGAACAGCAGCGTCATGGCCAGCTCGGCCTCGCGGTGGCCGTAGTACACGGCGGGGTCGATGAGCACGGGCTGGCCCCCCTCGTCCACCAGGAAGTTGCCGCCCCACAGGTCGCCGTGCAGCAGGCTGGGGGGCTCGTCCGTGTGCGCCAGTAGGGTGGGAACCCGAGCCTCGAGCTGGGCCATGCCCCGCACCAGTGCCGGGCGTGCCCGCCGCTTCTCCTCGGCCAGCCGCAGCTGGAACAGCAGGCGGTGTTCCCAGAACCAGGCAGCCCAGGCTCCAGGGCCCGCTGAGGCCTGGGGGTTGGGCTGGGGGCTGGCGCCGATGAAGTTGTCGCCCACGAAGCCGATCTGGGGGCTGCTGTGGCGGTGCAGGCGAGCCAGGCGACGGCCGAATCCCTCGAAGAAGCCGGGCCCCCGACTCCCGGTGCCGATGGCCTCGAGGACCAGGAAGTCGTCGGCTACGACCACCACGGCGGGCACCCGGACGGCGCGGGCGCCCTCGAGCTCCTGCAAGCCCCGGGCCTCGGCGGGGAACATGACGCCGGGAGCGGTCTTGTAGAAGAGCGTGCGGCCGTCGCTGAGGGTGAGGAGCGATGCTTGGGCGATGTCGCCGCCGGACAGGGCGCGGCTGTGGACCACCTGGGCGCCGGTGGCCTGCGCGATGGCGCGGGCGTGGGCGCTGCGGATCACCTCTGCAGCTCGGCCAGCAAGCCCCCAGCTGCGTCCTCGATGATGTCGATGACCAGCTCGAAGCCCTGGTCGCCACCGTAGTAGGGATCGGGGACCTCGCTGTGGGGGTGGCGGCTGCAGTAGTCGGTCATCTTGACCAGCTTGTGGGCATAGCGCCCAGCGCGATCCTGGCGGCGCAGGTTGGCCAGGTTGGAGTCGTCCATGGCCACGATCAGGTCGAAGGCCTCGAAGTCGACGCTGCGGTCGAAGGCCCGGGCGCGGCTGGTCAGGTCGTAGCCGCGCTTGGCCGCGTGCTCGCGCATGCGGGGGTCAGCGCGCTCCCCCGCATGCCAGCCGCCGGTACCGGCAGAGTCGACGCGAACATCGGCGCCGGCCTGTTCCACCAGGTGCTGCATCACACCCTCGGCGGTGGGGGAACGGCAGATGTTGCCCAGGCAGACGAAGAGGACGCGGGAGGTGGGCATGGGAGCTCCGGAGCGGGTCAGGGCAGGACGTAGCCCATGGCCTCGAGCCGGGCGCGGAGCTCGGGGTCCAGGGGCTGCGGGGGAGCGGCGCCGCCGACCCGCCAGCCCTGGGTGGCCGAGAAGGCGCGGACGAGCTGGCCCATGGCGGGCAGCTGCGGGTGGTCGGGGGTGGCGATGTTCCGCTGTTCGAGGGGATCGTCGGCGACGGCGTACAGCTCTCTGGGCGCGATGTGCAGCTGGTTGTCTACGGCGTCCACCGCCAGCCCTGCTTGCTGGATGTGGCCGGCGGGCACCATGGGAGGCTGGTGGCCGGTGGGGTTGTCCACGTAGCGCCAGGCTGGGGTCCTCACGCTGAGGATCTGGTCCTCGAGCTCGGTGAACACGGGCTGTGCGGGCCAGGGCTCGCCTCGCAGCAGGGGCCCCAGGCTGCGGCCCTGGAAGCTCGCCGGGGCCGGCACGTCCAGCAGCTCGAGCAGGGTGGGGGCGATGTCGATGCTGGCGGCCAGCTCGGGGTAGCGCACGCCCTGGGGGATGGCTCCGGGCAGGCTCATGGCCAGGGGGAGGCGCAGGGTGCTCTCGTAGACGCTGGCGTTGTGGAACGCGTAGTTTTGGCGGTCGAGAAGCTCTTCTCCGTGATCGGCGCTCACCACAACAAGGGTGTTGTTCAGCAGGCCGCGGTCTTCGAGCCGATCCATGAGGCGCCCCAGCTGGGCGTCGGTCCAAGCGACCTCGCCGTCGTACAGGGCCAGCAGCTGATCCCGATCGGCCCTGGATGCGGGGCCGGGCTCGAAGAGCAGCCGGGTGGTGGAGACGATGGAGCCGTCCACCGGGCCGTCGTAGGAGGGGTCCACGAAGCCGCGGTGGGCGGCGTCGGGCTGGTAGGGATCATGGGGCGCCACGAAGTGTACCCACAGAAAGAAGGGCTGGTCGCCGTGCTGGTCCAGCCACGCCAAGGCCCGGTCAGCAGCCACCACGTCGCGGGGCTCCTGCATCACGGGGAACAGGTCGTGGAATCCGCCCCAGCCCAGCTCGGAGGCGTTGGTGAGCACGGCCCCACAGCGGCGGCCGCTGGCGGCGAGGGCGTGGGCCAGGGTGGCCGGGTCACCCTCGAGGGCCTGACCGTTGCGCCGCACGCCGTGGCTGACAGGGTGCTGGGAGCTCAGGATGCTCGCCAGGGAGGGCCAGGTGGAGCCGCGCTGGGCATAGACCCGCTCGAAGAGAGAACCTTGGTCCGCCAGGGCGTCGAAGCTGGGGGTGGTGTCGCGGGGGTTGCCGTAGGCGCCCATGCGGTCGGCGCGCAGGGTGTCGATGGTGACCAGCAGCAGGTTGACGGCCCCGTGCTCGGCGGGCGAGAGGGGCGGGACGGTGGGGGCGCTGGGCTGGGAGGGGCCCTGGCAGGCCGCCAGCAGCAGGACCGCCGAAGAGAGGCAGCCGAGGCTCGCGTGCGAGGGGCGCAGTGGGCGTGTTGCGATGGAACGGGGGTGCATGGGGGCCCTCTCCGGTACTATAACTGGGCCTGGGTCGGCCTCTCGCGGCCCTGGTCCGCGCTGCTGGAGCCGACCGCGCCCAGGTGTCGCGGCTCATCCCCTGGACGAACGCCCTGCATGACCGCGCCGACCCACAGCACCACCGACGCCTCCCCAGAGAATGGGTGGAGTCTCAGCGCGTTGACTGCGCCCGGGACGGCCATGTTGGTGGCCCTGGCCATCACCCTGTGGCTGCTCGGCCTGGCGCCCTGGGATCTGGCGGACACTCGGATCGTCTCGGCGTTCCACGACGGCCATGTGTGGGCCTTCGATCACATCGCGCGCATGCTGGTGGGCAGTGAGGGCCACGGCGGCGTCACGGAGCGCATCGGCTACCCTGGCCCCGTGCTGGCTCGCTTCATCGGCTGGGCCCCCGCCCTGATGGCTGCCCCCCTCCAGCCCCTGCTGGGGCCGCTGGGGGCCTACAACCTGGTGATGGTCCTCAGCCCGGCCCTGGCGGTCGGTGCGGCCTGGGCCCTGCTGCGTCGGGCCACCCGGGTGGACAGCTGGACGGCCGCGGGCCTGGCGCTTGCCTTCGGGCTGTGCCCCTACGCCCTGGGGGTCCTGCAGAGCGGCCAGGTGGCCAAGCTCCAGCACTGGCTCCTGCCCGCGAGCCTGCTGGCGGTGAGCTACGCCCTGCGCGGCCCGCGCCGGTCTTTGGGCCTGGTGGCCTGCGTCTTGGCGGGGGCGGCCATGGCCTTCACCACCCCCAGCACGGCCCTGTTCCTGCCCTTCGCTGCGGGCGCCTGGGTGCTCTCCGAGCTGCTGGACCAGCGCCCCTTCCTGGACAGGGCCCGGCTGGCCTTCTCCGGCTTGGCCCTCGCCGCGCTGGGCCTGGGGATGCTCCCCGCCCGGCTCTACCTGGGGGATCTGCGTCGCGCGGGCATGTTGTTGGCCTTCGAGCCCCGCTCTCAGAGCGTGCTCGAGCTCAGCTCGCTGCCCTATCCGGCGCCGGTGGCTCAGCCCGAGGGCCTGCTGCTGGGTCTCGGTGGGCTGGCTCAGCAGGCCTGGGACGCCAGCCACGTGGTCTACCTGGGCCTGCCGCTGCTGGCGCTGGCCATGCTGGCGGGGCTTCGGAGGGGGCAGGGTCGCTGGGCGGGCTGGGGCCTGTTGGTGCTCGGGGTGGTGTTGGCCCTGGGGCCGGTGCTGGTGAGCGGCGACGAGTTCGCCCTGTGGCATGGGCGCCGGCTACGCCTGCCCGTGGTCCTGCTCGAGGCGCTGCACTACCCTACCCGCAGCAGTGGCATGTACTACCGCGCTGTTGTGCTGGCGGCTTTGGGGCTGCCCCTGCTGCTGGCCTCCGGCTGGCCCCGCCGTCACCGACGCTGGCTCGGGCTGGCTGCTTGGAGCTTGGGCTTGCTGCAGGTGGCGGACGGCTGGCGGGCCACCCGCACGCTGTGGCCGCCGCCCTCGGGTCCCGTGCCGGGTCAGGCCATGCTCGAGGCCATGGCCGCCGACCCACTGCCTGGCGCCGTGCTGGATCTTCCGGTGGAGGGCGGGAGCTGGGAAGGTGGCAACGCCATGGTGGCCTCCACCATCCACGGTCGCTCCACTACGGGGCTGCCTCGACAGACTTCCGCCAGCTACTTGCCCCAGACTGCGCGCCTGGCGGCCTTGGTGGACCAGGCCCTGGGGCTGGGTGATTCGCGAGCAGCGGGCGCCCTGCTGGCGGCGCGGGGCTACCGCTACCTCTGCTGGCGGCCCTGGCTCGACGATCCCAGCCGGCTGCCGGAGCTGGAGGCGTCCCTGGGGGCGCCGCTGGGTGACCTGGAGCTCTACTGCTGGCCGCTCGAGGGGGTCGGGAGCCGGTAGACGATCAGGTGGTCATCCTGGGCGATGGGCGGCCCCAGCGCGCCCTCGAGGACCACCAGCACGGTGTCCAGGTCGTAGTCCAGGCCCTGGCTGCGCAGCGGTGCGTAGGCTTCGGGGTAGACCAGCACCCAGCGAAAGCCGGCCTGGTGGGCCTGGGTGAGGTCCCGCTCGCTGAGGACAGTGGGACCGGCGGGATCCCGGCCCAGGGTCCAGAGGGCGCGCAGCAGGCCCAGGCGGTAGCAGTCGGTGGGTGCTGGCTCGCCCTGTTGCTGGGCAGCCAGGGAGTCGTGGTGGTCGTCGGCGCGGGGGCGGCCGTGGATGGCCTGGAAGCCCGCCATGGCCTGGCCCAGGCCCATGGGGAGCTCGATGATGGCGCCGGGTTCGGGGTCCAGCGCCAGCTGCTGGTGGAATGCCCAGGGCTCGAAGGGAACGGTGTCGTCCAGGTCGCGGACCACCCGGGCCTGGGCGAAGCCGGACACCAGGATCAGCAGCCCCGCCAGCGCAGGCCAGAGCCACCGCGCGGCCGGCGTCCAGAGGCGCTCCAGCCAGGCCCGGCTGCGGCTGGCCAGGCGGTCCGTGGCCACGGTGAGGGTGAGCACCAGGGCCAGCAGGAAGCCCGGAAACAGCCTGGCGGGCTTGAGGAAAGAGCCCGCCTCGGGCAGGGCCTGGACCAGGTACCACAGGGGCAGGCGCAGCCGCTGCCCTTCCACCAGCTGCGGCGTGGTGTGCAGGCCCTCGATCCCCATCAGCCAGGGACCCAGGGTGAGCACCCACAGCAGCAAGCAGAGGCTGGCCCAGGGCCAGGTGCGGGGCCCCGCGACCAGGGCCAGGAGCAAGACCAGGGGAGCCAGCCAGGGCAGGGGCAGCAGGCCGTTGGGATCGCCGCGAACCTCGGCGCCCCGCCACGGGAAGCTGGCGGGCAGGGAGTGGCGGGCGATGGCGTCGAGGCTGGCCTCTAGGACCCCCGGCGCGGGCTGGGAGGTCTCGCCCAGGTGCTGCAGCCGGTCCCGGGCGAAGGCGGCGGTGAACGCCCAGAGCTCTGGCTCCCAGGGCATGAGCGGGCGCTGCTGCACCGGCATCCGCGAGCCCGCGGTCCACGGGGGGACCATGCCGTCTGCGCCCGCGGTGACCGCCTGGGCGCTGGGGGCCGGGAACCGGAGCTGCAGGGCGGTGGCCTGGTAGAGGTAGGGGGCAGTGGTGAGGCCAGCGGCGATGAGCGCCACCGCGGCCGCCAGCAGCAGCCAGCCCCGGCTGCGCCCCGGCACGGGCAGGACCAGCCGGGAGAGCCACAGCAGCCCGCCCACCAGCCACGCCAGCAGGGCGTAGAGCACGTAGAAGTGTAGGGCCAAGCCCGCCAGCATGCCCGCGCCCAGGGACCAGGCGACCACCCGTGGGCCCCTGGAGCCGGTGGCCTTCAACCAGGCGGCCAGGAACAGGGGGAGCACAGCCAGCAGCGCCATGCTGGGCCGGCCCATGGCCACCTCGTAGGCGGAGTAGGCGTTGAACCCGAACAGCCACGCCCCCAGCAGCGCCAGGCTGCGACGCTCCGTGAGGCAGCGCAGCGCGCCGTAGGCCGCCAGGCCCCCCAGCACGGGGATCAGGGCCAGCCACAGGTTGTAGCCGGTGGGGAAGGGCAGGGGACCCATCAGGGGAGCGGCCAGGATGGCGTCGGCCCAGTTGGGGAAGTTGGCGCCCAGGGTGGTGCCTGTCGGTGCGCACACCGTGTCCGGCTCCAGGATCGGGGCTCCCCGCGCCAGCGCCGTGGCCACCCAGTCGTAGAACCACACGGTGGCACCGTAGTCGATGGGCTGCAGGCTGGTGAGCTTCTGGCTGACGACCGCGCCGGGGCTGCGGGCCACAGGACCGCTGAGCCACAGGGTCCCCGCCAGCATCAGCCCCACGGGCAGCAGGCCATCGGCCAGGATGGCTCTGGCGAGCGCGGGCAGGGCTCTCCAGCCACTCCGAAGGCGTGCGATGGGTCCGGGATGCGGGGTGGGTGTTTGGGACATGGCCCTGGCGTGGAGGAGGAGCTCGCTTGCAGCGCCCTGAGCGCCCGTGTAACGTTCGTAACGCTCGGACGCCGCGCGCGTCCCACGACCCTGCAGGCATGGCCCATGGCGCGACCCGGAACCGTCCCCTCGTGGGGAGAGCGAGGCTGGACCCTGGTGGCCCTGCTGCAGCCCTTCGTGCTGCTGTGGTGGCTGGTCCCCTTCGTCAGCGGCCAGACCATCGGCAACGACTACCCGGTCTACGCCATCGAGTACCAGATGGAGCTGCTCTCCTCGGTGTTCTCGGGCAGCTACCCGCTGTACGTGCCGGGCTTTCACCACGGCCAGAGCGCGGCGGCCCTGAGCCTTGGTGGGCTGCACCACCCCATCGCCTGGGTCTGCGGGCTGATGCCCGGCTACTGGCGGGGCCACGCCTTGGACTGGAACACCCTGTTCCGGCTCCTCTCCCTGGGGTGCGCTCACCTGGCCCTGTGGCGGCTGCTGCGCAGCATGCGGGCCCCCCTGGGGCTGGCCTGGTTGTTGTCCACCCTCGCGGTCTACAGCCTGCGCATGCTGGACATGTTCCGCTTCGCGGCCACCCTGGAGGCCTGGACCGGGACCTGGTTCGTGGTGGCCGCGGCGGGCTGGCTCTGGCTGGACCGTCGCAGCCGGGCGGCACCACTGGCCCTGGCCCTGGCCACCTGGTGGTTGGTGTGCTCCGGCCACCCACAGTTCGCCTACTTCGGCGCCATGGCCGCTGGGATCTTCGTGCTCGCCCTGCCCCTGCTGGGCGCCGCTGGTGTGGGGGACCCCGCGGAACCATGGCCCACGGCCCGGGCCTTCTACGGCCGCGCTGCCGCCTGGGTGGCGCTGGGCCTGGGCCTCTCCGCCTCCCTCTTGATCCCCTTCGCGCTGGACTTCATGGCCAGCAACAGCGGCCGGGTGGGTCGGGAGTACGCCTGGACCCTGGGCTACTCCGACACCCCCGGCGGGGTGCTCGCCAACCTGCTGATGCCTTTGAGGGCGGACGTACACGGCGCCTTCGGTGGTTCTTCCCTGCTGCTGCTGGCGCTCTTGCTGCCCCTGGGCAGGCTCGCGGGGCTGCGCATCGCCCGCAGCGCGTGGCTCTGGATGGGGCTGATCCTGCTGGTGACGCTCTACACCCTGGGGGGCTACACCCCGTTCCATCGCTGGGCCTGGGATCTGGTGCCCTTCGCCAAGGCCTTCAGGGTCCCGGGCCGCTTGGCCCAGCTGATGCCCGTGCTGCTGCTCGTGCTGGCCCTGCTGGGCTGGGGTGCCTGGCGCGGCGCGGGCCAGGCCCAGCAGGGCGCGCGGCGAGGCCTGGCGCTGGCCGCGGGCCTGGCCTTGCTGCTCCAGCTGGCGGCGCCCTGGATCTGGAGCGCCCTCGCGCCGCGCCACACCATGGTCACCCCCCAGCAGATCCGCGCCGTGCCCTGGAGCCTCGAGCTGGCGCTGGTGGCCCTGGGGGGCGCGGCGCTGGCCAGCCTGCTCGTGCTGCTGGTCCGCCCGCGGTGGCGCTGGGCCGGGGGGCTGCTCGCGCTGTGTGTGTTGGGGCAGCTGGGCCTCTGTATGGCCCGAGGCACCTGGGTCCAGCCGGCGCAGCCCACCCCCAGCTGGCAGGACCAGGCCGAGCGCAAGCAGGCCGATCTCAAGTACTACTACGGCCTGCACGGCCAGGGCGATGGCATGGAGCAGGGCGCGGTGCGGGAGCACGGTCAGCGCGGCGCCCCCTTCCACCCTGAGCTGGCCCGCCTGTGTACCTCTCCTCGCTGGGTCGTAGACCGGGACCGGGCCTACGCCGCGCTCTCCGCCGACCCGCCAGGACCGGGGGCGTGCGTGCTCGAGGGCGGGGGCACGGACGCGCAGGGGGCCGCGGTGGGCGGGGTGGTGCTGACCCTGGCGACCTTCAACCGGCAGGCCTTCTCTGTCACCAGTCCCGTCCCCGCGTGGCTCGTGGTCCACCACCCCCTGGACGGTCGCTGGCGGGCCTGGGTCGACGGGCGCGAGGTGACGCCCCTGCGCGCCGATGGGCTGGAGCTGGCCTTGCCGGTGCCCGCGGGCGTCAGCGAGGTGGACCTGCGCTACGGCTCCGGCGCCTGGACAGCCGGCGCCACCATCAGCTCGGCCTCGCTGATGATGTTGGGCTTGCTCGCGAGCTTCCGGCTGCTCCGGGGACGCTGGCGCTGGGCTGGGATGGCGGCCTCTGTGGTGGTGGCCGGCGGGCTGCTCGGCGTGTGGAGGGCCAGCTTGTACAGCGGCGCACACCTCGGTACGGAGTATTCGTGGCAGGATGGCGAGGTCCGCAGCCCGCCGCTGCGGCCCGAGCTCGTCCCTGAACCCCAGCAGTGCCGTTCCCCCGAGGGCTTCCAGGTTCCATGCAGCTACTGAGCGTCGTCATCCCGGTCTATTGCGAAGAAGCGGCCCTCCCCAGCCTCTTCCATCGCCTCACGACGGTGCTGGGCGAGCTCGAGGATCTGGCCCTCGAGGTCGTGCTGGTGGACGACGGCAGCACCGATCGTTCCTGGGAGATGATCCAGGCGCAGCATGCCGTGGACGAACGCTTCGTCGGCCTGCGCCTGTCGCGCAACTTCGGGCACCAGATCGCCCTGACCGCTGGCCTCGACCACGCCCGTGGCGATGCCGTGGTGGTCATGGACGCCGATCTGCAGGACCCGCCCGAGGTCGTGATCGAGCTGGTGGAGCAGTGGCGTCGTGGCCACGCTGTGGTCTACGGTCGCCGCCGCAGCCGGGCCGGTGAGGGCTGGTTCAAGCGGGTCACCGCCCGTGGCTTCTACCGGATCATGCAGCGGATCTCGCCTTCGCCCACACCGCTCGATGTGGGGGACTTCTACCTGCTCGATCGCAGGGCCCTGGCTCAGCTCCGGGTCATGCGCGAGCGTCACCGCTACCTCCGCGGCATGGTCTTCTGGCTTGGGTATTCCCGGGCCGAGGTGGTGTACGACCGCCACGCGCGCCACGCCGGCAGCACCAAGTTCGACCTCGGCCGCATGCTGCGCTTCGCCATGGATGGCGCCCTGTCCAGCAGCTCTGCGCCCCTGACCATGGCGTCGTACGTCGGCATGGCCAGCGCCCTTCTGGGGCTCTTCCTGGGGCTGTGGGCGGTGTGGGAGAAGCTCACGGATCCCTCGGCGGTCATCGGCTGGGCCTCCACCGTGGTCATCGTGCTCTTCCTGGGTGGCGTGCAGCTGGCCACCATAGGCCTGCTCGGGCTGTACGTGGGCCGCATCTACGACGAGGCCAAGCGCCGGCCCCTGTACCTCCTGGATCAGGTGATCGGTGGCAGCGTGTCGGACGTCGCCCTGGAGGAGTAGGAGCTCCAGGGCTCTGCTGGACCACCCCCGCCTGGGCGTTCGGAGGGCTGTGCGGTCGGGTCCTATGGGTGGCTCGCGCCTGGCGGTCGGGGTGAGCAGGAGTCCAAGATCCGCAAGAGCTAGGAATAGTGAGTCGAGAATATTTGCGAAAACAAACCTTACAAGGGGGAAATAGCTGTGCTACGCTGGGTCTGTCCGGGCCCTTGCGGTGAGGGCGCGGTCTCTCCAGGGAGCATCCCATGTCCAGGCCCAACAAGACGGAACGGCCTCCCTGCAAAGTGGAGCCCAGGGATCCCACGCAGGGTGAAGCCGCGCATCCCATCGAGCCGGGCGCCGCCGCCAGGCAGCGCCGCCTGGGAATCGATGACGACGCTTGGAGGCACATGCTCCGAGCCCTCAAGGAGCCATCGGAAGGCCCGCCTGCCGAGGGCCCAGATCCGGCCTAGGCGCGCTCCTGCGTCCAGGGCCAGCGGCCTCGCCACAGCAGCCACCCCAACCCCGCCGCAGCCAGTAGGCTCAGGGCCATCCCGAGCCAGTCGACCAGCTGCCTGCGGTAGCGCAGCACCAGATCGCCATCGGTGACCGGCACCTCCATCAGGATGGGCCGCTGGCCAGGGCTGGGTTCGCCTGCTCCGATGGTGACGGGGCTGCCGTTCATGGTGGCGCTCCAGCGGGAGAAGCCGGCCACGTGAAGGCGGAGGCGGCTGGTGGCGTCGGCACCGGCCAGGCGCAGGTGGATGTGGTCTGGGTCGAAGGCCAGGACCTCCACCGTACCCGGGCCCTCCATGGTCCAGCGATCCGCCTGGAAGTCCTCGAAGCGGTAGGCGTTCAGCTCGCCGAACTGCGCAACAGGCTCGAGCCCCGGGCGCTCCACCTGGCCCTGGGAGACCACCAAGCGCACGGAGAGCGCGCGGTACAGGGCGTCGTCCTGACCCTGAGGTACCTGTCCGAAGATGCGGCAGCAGGTGAAGCCGGGCTTGTAGCCGGGCACCCCGTTGTACACGGGGGCGGACCAGAAGAACTGGTCGTGCTCCCGGCCTTCGTAGGCGATGCGCCACCAGCCAGGGTGCTCGGCCTTGTAGTCACGAACCCACGCGTTCAAGGCCTGGTAGTCGCTCCACAGCCCTGCGGAGCCGGCGGTGGGCAGATCCAGGGTGGCCAGGTGGGCCCGCAGGGCGGGTGCCTGCCAGCCCAGCAGGCCCAGGCCCAGGCCCAGGGCGGCCAGCGCCACAGCTCCACGGGCCAGCGGGACGCGGACGGGAGCCAGGCGAGGGGAGCCCGCCAGGGCCCAGGCCCCATCCAGCAGGCTCTGGATGGGGTAGCCCGCCAGCAGGAACAGGCAGGCCTTGGCCGGGATGGAGAAACGTCGGTACTGGAACCGCGCCAGGGCCTCGCTCCCCGTGAGCTCGGCCAGGCCCTGGGACAGCTCGGAGGCCGCCGCGGCCATGAGCAGGCCGAACAGCAGCAGCAGGAGCACGCCGCCAGGGCGACGTCGCAGCAGCGCCAGCAGCCCGCCCAGCAGGCCCAGCCAGACCACCCAGGCAGGGCTGCCCGGGAAGAGGTCGCCCTCGAGGAGGCCCGTGAAGATCTCGGCAGCGGGCAGCCAGGGGTAGCCCACGGCCTCGGTCCATGCGGTCCGGGCGGCCAAGGGGAGCCACCAGAACGCCGCCAGCGCGGCCCCTAGCAGCGCCATCGCGAGGGGCAGGAGCAGGGCAAGCCGCCCGGGAGAGCGGCGGGTGAGGAGGCGGGCCAGCCAGGGCAGGGGCAGGCAGAGCGCCATCAGCACCAGGTCCATGGGGTGGGCCAGCACGCCGCACCCGAGCAGCAGGGCCGCCACGGCCACCGAGCGCGGCTTGGCGGTGGCGATGGCCCGCTCGAGCCAGACCAGCCCTGCGAAGAAGAACGCGAGCCCCAGGGCCTGGGGCCACACCCCAGCCCGGACGGTGTAGAGCCAGCCCCCCTGCTCGTACTCGCCCCGGTCCATCAGCCACAGGGCTGCGCCCACCATGCCCGCGAGCCAGCCCAGCTCTCGGGCCCCGTAGCGATACAGGGCCAGCCCCGAGAACACGAAGAAGGCCACGAAGGCTACAGCGTAGCCGTCGGCCCATTCCAGCAGGCCCAGGGTGAGCACCCGCCAGGCGGCCACCCACAGATCGGCGCCAGGGTGGTACAGCTCCCCGGCCGGGTAGCCGAAGAACCACCACTCGCTCCAGCCGCCCACCCGGAGCTGACCCAGGCGGTGGCTCCAGAGATCCCAGGCCTGGAACAGGTGCGCCATGTGGTCCGACGAGGTGGGCACGCCGCCGCTCAGCACCGGACGCATCAGGACCAGGGCCAGGACGACCACGGGCAGGGCTCCAAGCCAGCCGCTCCAGACGGCGAGCTTGTCCAGCCAGGGGGGTGTGGCGGGGGAGCGGTGCACGGCCTGTCAGCCCTCGGACCGGCGCCGGCGGGCGGCCAGGCCCAGCAGCGCCAGCAGGCCCAGCGCTGCGGAGGGGGCGCCACGGCGGCCTGCGCAGCCGCAGGAGGGGAGCTCTTCTGGGATCCCGGCGGGCGGGCAGCTCAGCTGGACCGTGGGGAGCAGGTTGGTGCGCCGGGCCACGTCCAGGGCCACCGCCTCGTCGCCCTCGACCACCAGCAGCTCCCAGCGGACGTCATCGCCGTCGTGGGCCGTTCGATCCTCGAAGACGATGCGCCCGGCGCTGTGCTCGAACACCGCAGCCAGGTGCATGGAGCGGGTGTCCTTGACCAACCAGAGGCCCTCTTCGAGCCGGACCAGGCCCGACGACAGTGGAAGGCCCATGCCCTCGGTGCCGTAGAGGGTGGCGTCCACGGAGACGATGACGTCGTCCATCAGGGCCGGGATGGTGGCGTAGACCAGGCCGTCCCAGGGGAAGGCCAGGCAGGGAGCGCCGTCTCCGGCGGGGAAGTCGATGACGAGGCGGTGCGCGCCCGAGACCTCGACGAGGGACCCCCATGTGGCGGTCCCGTTGCGCCCGCAGAGCTCGGGGATGATCTCGAGGGACCCCGCGGAGGTGTCCTGCCCGCGGTCGATCTGGCCGCCCCAGGTGACGGTCTCGTCCTCGAGGTTCACGACCACGCCGCTGGCGCCTTCGGCATCGCAGGCCAGCGCGAGCGCCTCTTCGGCCTTGGCGACCGCGGCCTGCGCATGCTCCTGCGCGTACTCGACCTCGGTGTGGAAGGGGTTCCAGCCGGTGGCGTCGCTCACCTGGCCTAGCAGCGCGTGGCGCCAGGCTTGGTCCACCAGGGCCTCGGCCTGAGCATCGCCGGCGACGGCCAGGGCCGTGGCGGCCACCGCTTGGCGCGCCCTGACATTGCCCGTGAGCACCACGTTGTCGTCCTCTGTAGCGCTCCACAGGCCCGGGCCGCCCATCCAGAGCTCGAGGTTGCCCGTGTCTGCGGGCTGCCAGGTGCCGTCGAGCACGGGGGGCAGAGGCAGGGAACCTCGGTCCTTCACGGCGTCTACATAGGCGCTGATGCTGACGATCTGCGCCCCCCCGTCGGCCAGGGCCTGGACCTCGGCCTCCCAGGCCGCCACAGCCTCGGGGTCGTGTACGAAGTAGGGCCCCATGTACGGGTTCTGGTCGTCGGTGGCGAGCAGCTCGCCGTCGTCGAAGAAGCTCCAGCGCACCTGGTAGCTGCCGTCCAGGCCCGTGACGCTGCGGGTGGGGATGACCCAGACATCCTGGTAGTCGAACAGAGACTCGTCGGGGTCGGCGCCCCAGAACAGCTCGCCCAGGTTGTGGGGCAGGCAGGCGATGTCGTAGCCGTACTCGGGCATCCGCTCGAGCTGCCCCTGGCTGAACTGGCCCTCTTGGGAGAACACCACCCCTGACAGGGGCAGGTCGTGTTGGGCGAAGACCGCCTGGGTGAGCTCGATGCTGCGCTGCTGGTCTTGCCATGGGTATGCGGTCCAGAGCTGGGCGCTGTAGTGCCAGCTGACCAGCTCCACCTGGCCGCCGTGGGCCAGGGTGTGGAGCTTGGCGAGCACATCCGGGTGCCGGTCGGCCATGACCTCGACCATGTACCCCTGCAGCTCGAGATCGATGGCCCAGTCCGAGTGCTCCAACATCAGGTCCAGGATGGGCTCGAAGCTCTCGACGATGATCTGGTCCTCGACGGACCGCTCATCGCAGGGCCAGTCTTCGAAGGTGCCCTCCATGCCGCCAGCCACGTACTGGAGGTTGAAGTGCAGCAGGGCGACGACGAACAGATCCATGGCAACTCCAGGGCCCACGAAGAATCCGGTATCCCATCCACCCCGAATGGGGAGCGCGATGCGGGTTCGGCGCACTGGCCGATCCACTGGTGGGTCCACTGCGCGCCCCCATGCATGACATGGTTACAACGAGAATGTAGTTCATCAGGCGCGGTGGCCAGTCGTCGTGCACGCGGTTCGCGGCGCTGTGGGAGGGCATGGCGGCTGCGCTGCGCTCGGCGCGGGTGGTGCCTTGATATGGCCACCCGGGAATCTCTTGAGATCGAGAATACGTCAAAAGAAAGGTGGGAAAGAGAAAACAACAAGAAGGTAGTGATTGAGCGTTCTTTAGAAAACAGATACGTTGGCAAATCCATTGGAGGCTCCCATGCCTGACTCCGGTGCCATCTGGCCACCTGTCTACAATCCAGCGTTGCTCGATGAACAAGGGCTCGCTCGCAGCTCCTGTGTGCGGTCGTCGCTGCTCGAACGGGTGCTCGACAGCCTGCGGCTGCCCCACAGCGTCCCGCACTGGCTGTTCCATGGTGGGCCTGGCTCGGGAAAGTCTGCGCTGCTGCGCTTCATCGCCGCCGCGGTTGGGCAGGACACCGAGCTTCGCCGCCGCTGGGCGCCCCTGTTGTTGCAAGGGCCTGTCCAGGGCTTCATCGAGCCCTTCGAGATCTGGGAGGCCGTCCTGGGGCTGCTCGCCGAGGATCTCACCAGCGGGGGGAACGCTCAGGCGGCGGGCGCCATCCACGCGGTCGTGGCGGCGTTGCCCGAGGGCGACAGTGCCATGCGCAACGACGCAGCGCTGTGGTCCCTTGGCGCCTGGGCCGAGCGCAACCGCGGCCTGCTCGTGTTCGTCGACGGCCTGGACGACCTCGCTCCGGCCGTGGCTCCCAGCTTGGCGCGGCTCTCGGCCCATGCCTCCCTGCGCCTGGTGGCGACCACTCGGCGTGAGCCCTCCGCAGACCTGCTCGCCTGGCTCGGCGGCCCAGATCTGGTTCGGCAGCAGCGCCTTGGGCCCCTCTCCCTCGCGGACGCACGCGCGGTGGTCGCCGATCTGGCCCAGGCCACGGGAAGCCAGGCTGTGTTGGACTTTCTCGCGCTGCAGCCTGCGCGCTTCCAGGCGCTCCACGCGCTGGTGGGCGGCCGCCCCCGCGGCGTGCTCTTGCTCGCCCAGGTGCTGGCGCTGTCCCCCTCCATCCAGGGCCACCAGGCCCTGGAGCGGGTGCTCGATCTGCTGTCCCCGGGCTTCCAGGCGCAGCTGGATGCCCTGCCTGCCCAGGCCGCGCAGATCGTGCTGGCCCTGGGCAGGGCCTGGGACCCCTGCTCGGCCGCCGAGGTGGCGCGGTCGTGCAGGATGCACGTCAACAAGGCCTCGGCACAGCTGGTGCGCCTGCAGGGGGCGGGGCTGGTGCAGAAGACGCCGCTCCACTCCACTCGACGCCACGGCTTCCTGCTGGCGGACCGGGAGCTGGCGCTGTGGTGCCTGATGGTCGGAGGGCGTCGCACCCGTCAGGAGCTCCGGAACCTGGTGAGCTTTCTGGAGCGGCAGCTCGCGCCAGCGCCCCGCAGCCCTCGTCTCCCGCTCTCTGGCGGCGGCCTGTCGTTGTTCCGCTCCAAGGCCTGGCGCAAGGGAGCCATCGATCGGGCAGGCTTGCTCGCGGATCCGCCAGTGCAGGGCAGGCCCGCTGGCTTCGCCCGTGGCTCCGTGCTGGACGACGCCAGCCTGGAGGACGCCCACGCAGCGCCCGTCGACCCCTTGCTTCGGCTCCAGGCAGCGGCGCCGGGGGTGGAGCCGGGTGGGGCGCCCCCCTGCTGGCCGACCAGCGCGGCGGCCCTGCGGGAGCTCGTGCAGGAAGGGCGTGTGTCCGAGGCGTTGGCCCTGCTGACCCGGCCGGGACTCGCCGAGCGCTGGCGGCCGGTGGTCGAGGCGCTGCTCGCCGTCCAGGGCGGGGACGCGGCGCGCCTGCTCGACGTAGCGCCCGAGCTTCGGGCCCCCGCCGTCGAGATCCTCGCGTCGATCTGGCCCGAAGGCGAGCGGCCAGGCGCCTAGCCCCTGTCCATACCCATGCCCTGTGGCATCTCGATGACCACCGCGCGTCCGGTCACGCAGACCACGCCGTCGGCCAGCAGCTGGGAGCTCACCACCACCTTGCGGCCCTTGACCTCTTCGATGATGCCGCGGATCTCGAGCTCGGGCCCCAAGGGGGTGGGGGCGGTGTAGCGGACCTCGAGGGAGCCGGTCACGCAGCGGGGAGCCCCATCCCGCACCATGTCGATGCCCCGAGCGCGGGCCAGGGCGGCGGCCCCGCTGCCGGTGCTGTGGCAGTCGATCAGCGAGGCCAGCAAGCCGCCGTAGACGAAGCCTGGCACAGCGGTGTGCTCGGGCCTGGGGGTGAAGCGGGTGATGGTGCGCTCGCCGTCCCAGTAGGTCTTGATCCGGTGACCGTGCTGGTTGAGGGAGCCGCAGCCAAAGCAGTGGGCCACGTCTTGGGGGTAGCAGTCCTGGAAGGCGATGTCGCACATGGTTCGCTCCGGTGGTGGCCTGGCTGCAGATAACCCGGGCGTGCGCTCGCCCCCGCGGTGGTGTTAGCCGGGCGGGGTTCGAAACCAGAGGCCGTCCATGAGCATCCACATCTCCGCCGCGCCCGGCGACATCGCCCCCTTCGTGCTGCTGCCAGGCGATCCACTCCGCGCTCGCCACGTAGCCGAGGCCTACTTCGAGGAACCCACCTGCGTGAACCAGACCCGCGGCATGGTCGGCTTCACTGGGGTCTATGGTGGCAAGCCCGTCAGCATCCAGGGCACGGGCATGGGCGTGCCGTCCATCGCCATCTACGCCACCGAGCTCGTGCGCGAGTACGGCGTGCGCACCCTGATCCGGGTGGGCACCTGCGGCGCCTTCCAGCCAGACATGGCCATCGGCGACGTGATCCTGGCCCAGGCGGCCTGCACCGACTCCAACGTAAACCAGCTCCGCTTCGGGGGGCGCGACTTCGCGCCCTGCGCCGACTTCGGGCTGCTCCAGGGCGCCTGGAACGCCGCCAGTGAGCGGGGCTTGAGCGTCCGGGTGGGGCCTGTGCTCTGCTCCGACAGCTTCTACCAGGACGTGGAAGATCCGTGGGGCATCTGGCAGCGCCACGGCGTGCTGGCCATCGAGATGGAGAGCACCGCGCTCTACACCATCGCCGCGGCCCACGGCGTGCGCGCCCTGTCCATCCTCACGGTCAGCGACCAGCTGGTCTCGGGCGAGCGGGCCACGCCGGAGCAGCGCCAGACCCAGTTCATGAGCATGGTGGAAGTGGCGCTGTCGCTGCTCTGAGGCGGCTGCTCGATCCGCTAGTCGTCGAAGTCGCCCTCGGGGCCCTTGTCGCTCTCGATGAGCGCGGCGCGCTCGCGGATGAGCTCGGGGGTCCACTCGGCGGGATCTTCGATCCGGCCCACCAGGGGTGGCATGGCGTAGCCGCCGGCGTCGAGGATGGCTTGGATGCCCAGGGGGGCGGTGTCCTGGGCGTTGAAGACATCGACCAGCAGGGTGTAGACGAAGTCTTCCACCGCCTGGGCCATGCGGGCGCGGATCGCGGCGGGCTGGGCCAGGATCTTGTTCTCGAAGGGCAGGTTGAGCTTCTTGATGTTGCCGCCGCGGAAGCCCTTGTCAGCGGCGTAGGCCATCATCTCGGCCCACAGCTCCTCGCTCATGCCGGCGCCCTCGACCTTGGCGAAGCTGCCGTCGTCGTTGAGCACGGCGTTGCCGTAGTCGTTGACCCGCACGCCCCAGGAGATCATCTGCAGGGCCGTGGCCACATTGGCCTTGGTGGTGTTGGTGGTGGCGGCGATGGTGCGCAGGCGATCGGAGCTGTTGCCCGAGGTGCCGTGCTGAGCGCCGGAGATGGCGTAGGGCACGAGGGCCTCGTGGATACCCTGGGTGAGGTCGATCTGGATGCCCTGGTCGGAGGTCTGGATCCCGTGGGCGGTGCCGTTGTTCAGCGCGATCCAGTCGGGCACGAAGCCGTGGGCGTTGAGGCCGCGGATGAGGAACAAGGCCTCCTCGGCCGTGGACATGCCCTCGGTGCCCTTGATCTCGCCCACCTCGGTCTCGTAGGCGGCCCAGGCGGGGACCAGCGGCGCGAGCTCGAGGCTGGCCAGCAGGTTCTCGTCGTCGGGCAGGTGGGAGGCGTCGATGGCGATGGAGGTGATGCCGTGATCGAACAGCGAGGGGATCTCGACCTTGGCCTCGGCGATGTCCACTGCGCCCTTGACCCCGTAGTGGTCGGCGTGGATGGCGATGGGCACGGTGATGCCGAGCTCGTTGGCGATGGCGTCGACCTGGCGGGCCAGGTTCCAGTAGTTCAGCGCGCAGTAGGCGCTGCGGCCGCCCTCGGACTTGGCGATCTCGATGATGATGGCGGCGTTGGCGCGCTGAGCGGCCTGCAGGGCGCCGCGGACCACCAGATGGTTGCGGCCGTTGGCCGCGATGGTCATGGCCTTGCCCTTGGCGCGCATGGCACGGTCGATGACCTTGCCGCTGACGATGAGCGCGCGGCTGTTGGGGAACAGGCGCTGGATGTTGGGGGGGCGACCGATCTGGAGAGCCTTGTCGTAGGCGGCGTTGGCCGACATGCTGACCTCGGGGCTGGGCATGGAGCTGTTGGTGAGGGGCGGGCCGGGCCCGCCAGAGGAGGCACAGCTTACGCGCGCGTGCCGGTGTGTCAAGTTCGTAACTCAAACATGAGACACGAAGACCCTGGAGGGTGTGTGTGCTCTCGCTTCGGCTGGATTCCGCGGCCTATCCGTCGGACACGCAGCGCACGTAGTGTACGTTGTCGACGAGATCGTGGGAGACGCTGGCGTCTCGGAAGTGGAGCACCCACGCGGCCTCGTCGCTCATGGCCGAGGCGCTCCACAGGGGGTCGTCGCAGGCGCCGGCCAGCTGGCCGGACCAGTAGCAGTCCACGCCTCCGCTCGCGTCGCCGCAGCCATCACAGCTGGTGGTGAGGCAGCCCACATCGGCGCAGTCGTCGGTGACCTCGCACGCGCCATCGAGGGCGGTGTCCGGGCAGCCATTGACCAGGCAGCGCAGCTCTCCGATGCCCGGCAGGCGCCAGCTCATGTCGCCCAGGTCCAGAGACTCGCAGTAGCTCGCGGCGTCGCCCCACAGCAGCGAGGAGCCCAGGTCCTGCTGCCACACCAGGCCGCAGCTGGTGTCGCGCCAGGTGCCCTCGGGTGCCTCGGGTGGGGCGGTGTCGCTGCCCTTGCCGCAGGCCAGGGCGATGGCGAGGTGCAGGGCTGCGGCGCTGACGAGGAGGAGGTTCGAGGTGTGGCTGCGCATGGGGGCTCCGTGATCAGTAGAGCTGGGCCAGGAGGGAGAGGAAGCGGGTGTTGTCGAAGCCCCCGTCGCTCCAGCGGGAGACGTCGGAGAGCAGGTTGCCGTCGCCAAGGAGCACCAGCCAGCCCGCGCCCGCCGCGGCCGCCACGGCCACGCACTCGTCCTCGGTGACGAGCAGGCAGGTCTCTTCGCCCCGCTCCACGGAGGTGCTGACGTCCAGCCCGATGCTGGTGACCTCGGAGGTGAGCTCGTGGTCGCCCCAGGGGATGGCCGGCCCGTTGATGGCCTCGCCCGTGGTGTACATGCTGCCCCCCAGGTCCCAGATCAGGGCGTTGAGCACGTCGTCGTTGAGGATGCTGCCCGGCTCGGCCTCGACCACCACCGTGCCGCCGGCGTTCATCACGCCCAGCAGGTCGGCGCGCTCGAGGGCGTCGAGCTCCACCCCGCTGTCGTGCGTGCCCGGGGCCGGCAGGATCACCAGGCGGTAGCTGTCGAAGCTGGGGGGCCAGGTGGAGGTGTGGCTGACCGTGAGGCCCGCGCCCTCGAGCCAGGCGCTGGACTCGAGGTGGGTCATGGAGCCTTCGATGCCCTCGGGACCCACACCGCCGTGGCCATAGTAGATCAGCACCCCCGGCCGTGGGGTGGCGCCCGTGTCGGTGTCCAGCAGGGGATCGCCGGTTGGGCCGGTGTCGTCCTTCCCGCGGCTGCCTCCAGCGAGGGTGAGGAGAAAGCAGGCTACCAGCGCGCTCACCAGGCTGCGTCGCATGCTGCGCTCCAGTGGTTCTCGGAGTGAGTTCTTTAGCATGCCCGCGGGTCCCGGCGGGGCCGCATGGGCCGGGCTGTACAGGTCTTTGGCAAACGCATCTGCTCACCACTGGTCCGGATCTTGCGGTATCATAGCTGTCGTCGTCCACAGGTTTCGCCCTTCCTGCCCAGCGGGTGGTGCGCAGCCCTCCTCGAACCTCAGGGAAAGCCTCATGCAACCAGCACTCCTGGCTCTCGCTCGCCGTCTCTCCGGCCACCGCGCTTCCGCCTCCTCCGGAGCGGCCGCGCCCTTGGCGGCGGCCTCTGCCCCCCGGCTGTGGGCCGCGGGGTTCGCGGCGCTGCTGCTTGCGGCTCCATCTACGGCGTTGGCCGAGGGCTCCACCGATCTGGGGGCCACCCAGGCACTGGCCGCTGGCACCGAGCTGTTCGTGGACATCCTGGACTCCACCGTCGAAGAGCTGCAGTGGACCGGGACCGGCCAGGTCTCTGTGTACTCCCTCTCGGGGACCTTCCTGGATCTGCTCAGCTCCGGCGATGTGTTCACGCCGTCCACCTCCACGACCTACCAGGTGATGGTGCTCGACGATCAGGACAGCAGCGGCTGGGACCTCACGGTGATCAACGCGGTGGACCCCGGCGGGCGGCTCTGGTCCTACATCTGGGAGTTCGACGCCACCAACTTCACCTCGGACTACGAGACCAACGCGTCGCTCTATGTGGTCCCAGAGGGCGGCTACAGCGGCCACTACCCGGTGACCGAGGTGGATCTCGAGGGCTGGGCCGGCTTCAACTACTACCTGGGGGCCTCCGAAGAGGGCTTCGATCCCCACGCCCGCGCTGAGCTCAGGCCCTCCTTCGCCATCGAGGTGGACCTGGCGGTCTACCTCAACGCCCCCTCCATCGCGACCTACACCTACGTCACGCCCACCCTGCTGGACGCCTGGTTCGACAGTGGCTCGAGCTCCAGCTCCAGCTCCACCGACCCCTGCGACGCCTACGACCCCACCTCGGGCACCGCGGCGGGCTTCTACCTGCTGACCGACGGCTATGGCACCGGCCACGTGGCCTGTGACCTCGACGCCGATGGCGTCTACGACCACACCAGCGACGACGATCTGCACCTGCTGGCCGAGGTGTCGCCGGTCACCAACATCATCCCCTGGGACGGCCTGGACCACCTGGGCAATGTGGTGCCCGCTGGCAGCTACCAGTGCGAGGTCTGGATCGCGGTGGGTGAGGTGCACTGGATGCACCTGGACGCGGAGACCAGCTACGAAGGGCTCCGGATGTTCGAGCTCGACAACCCGCTCACGGGCACGAGCCTGGACATGTTCTGGAACGACGCCGAGGTGCAGCACCTGGCGCACACCATGGCCAGCGGGGCCGTGGGCATCGAGAGCTCCGGCGTGTCCGGCGTCGCCTCGGGCAGCTACGGCGGCACCGCGGTGCCCAACGTCAACGCCCGCAGCTACGGCGACTGGACGGTCGACGGCAAGGGCGACAACAACGCCCTGGACACCTACTCCTGGATGGACGAGTCCACGCGCCTGGTGATCACCATGGACATCGTGGACGCCACCACCGACAGCGATGGTGATGGGCTCACGGATCTCGACGAGTGCGACGAGGGCACCGATCCCGACGACCCCGACACCGACGACGACGGCCTGCTCGATGGCGAAGAGGTCCACGACTACGGCACCGACCCCCTGGACGACGACACCGACGACGACGGCCTGCTCGACGGCGAAGAGGTCGATGACTACGGCACCGACCCCCTGGACGACGACACCGACGACGACGGCCTGCTCGACGGCGAAGAGGTCGATGTCTACGGCACCGATCCCCTGGACGACGACACGGACGACGACGGCCTGCTCGACGGTGAAGAGGTCGATGTCTACGGCACCGACCCCCTGGACGACGACACCGACGATGACGGCCTGCTCGACGGCGAAGAGGTCGATGTCTACGGCACCGATCCTCTGGACGACGACACCGACGATGACGGCCTGCTCGACGGCGAAGAGGTCGATGTCTACGGCACCGATCCCCTGGACG
>CALDOK010000087.1 GCA_937912125.1 uncultured Pseudomonadota bacterium | reverse complement strand
GGACCATCTGGGGCGATCCGCCCCCTGATCCCCGATCCTGGTCCGCTAGTGTGCACCTTCCCCCCCTCACCGAGCCACTAGCCGCGCCACTCCCCCCGCGTCGTCCTGGGCTGCTGCCACAGGCCGAACCGCTGGCGGAGGTTGGGTGAAGTGGATCATGGGCGCACGGCCTGGGCGAACAGGCGCTCTTTCCCAGCCAAGGGCCCGTCTCATCCGCCATCCGTCCGTAGAGCTCGTCGAGCCGCCGCTGGTGCCGAGATGGGGTGTGGGCGGCACTGCCAGGATTGCGCTACCATGGCGCGTATGCGCACCTTCCAGGCCTTGCCCCTGCTGCTGCCCGTCGCTTGCACCACGCCCGAGCTGCAGGTCACCGACCTGGCGCCCGCTCCTGCGATCGAGGCCCCGGCTCCGACCCCTGCCTGCGGCCTGCGCATCAACGAGCTGCAGAGCGACAATGACTCCACCGTGATGGACCCTGGTTTCGTGTTCTCCGACTGGGTCGAGCTGTACAACGGGGGCGGGCTGTCGGTGGACCTCGCCACCGTGGCCATCGAGGACGGCGACGGTGCCCGCTGGCAGGGCGTGGGGGGCGCTCTTCTCCCTGGCGAGCACCTGCTGCTGTGGGCCGACGGCGAAGAAGGAGAGGACCACCTGCCCTTCGCCCTGAGCGCCGACGGTGATCGGCTCACCTTGTTTGTGGATGGCCAAGCGGTGGACCGCATCGCCACCGGCCCCATCGGCGACGACCGCGCCTGGGCCCGCTACCCCGACGGGGGCGCCTGGCAGGTCACCGCCCTGCCTACACCGGGTCGCAGCAACGGCGCGCGCCCCCCCACCAGCGATGATCCCAGCGATCGCCTGTTCCAGACCGAGCGGGTGCAGCGGCTGCAGCTGACCATCCCCGGCAGATCCTGGGCTTCGCTGGAGGACGAGCCCTACCTCGAGGTGCCCGCCAGCCTGGCCTTCGAGGGCGCGTGGTTCCCGCTGGTGGGCGTGCGCATCAAGGGTCAGCTGGGCTCCCTGCGTGAGCTGGACGAGAAGGTCGCTCTGAAGGTGGACCTGAACGAGTACGAGGACCACGAGCTGCGCGGGCTCACCATGCTGACCCTCAACAACATGGTGCAGGACCCAAGCTACGTACACGAGCACCTGGCCTACAGCGTCTACCGTGCGGCCGGTATCCCCGCGCCCCGGGTGGGCTGGGTGTGGCTGGAGGTCAACGGCGAAGACCTCGGGCTCTACCTGCTGGTGGAGTCCATCGACGAGCGCTTCCTGGCCCGCTGGTACGCGGACCCCAGCGGCCACCTGTACGAGGGCAGCTACGGTCAGGACTTCGACCACGACGACATCGAAGACCTGGAGTACGACGAGGGGCCGGATCCCGAGGACCGCGAGGCGCTCCAGGCGGTGGCCGACATCTTGGATGAAGCGCCCACCGAGGCGGGGCTGGCTCGGCTGCGGGAGCGGGTGGACGTGGACGAGTTCGTGCTGAACATGGCCATCGAGGCCCTGATCCTGCACTGGGACGGCTACACCACGTCCAACAACTGGCGCTTCTACCTGGACCCGGTGAGCGGGCGCTTCCAGATCATCCCATGGGGCACAGATCAGACCTTCGTGGACGAGTACCTGGGGCCCTGGGAGGGCCGGGGCCGGGTGTTCGAGTACTGCCTGGCGGTGCCGCGCTGCGCCCACGAGTACGACATCACGCTGCTGTACGCAGCCGACCTGCTGGACGGCTTGGCCCTGGATCGGCAGCTCGATCCTTTGCACGACTGGCTGATGCCGTACATCGAGGTCGACCCCCGATCGGAGACCAGCCCCGAGGGCGCGAGCGACGAGCTGGAGGCGACGCGGGAGACCCTGTTGAGCTGGCCGGACGTGGTGCGGGGGATGGTGGCCGAGCGGGGCGGGTGAGGGGCCGGGGCCTGTGTGGTCAGGGGCTGACGAGGCTGTCAGGGTGTAGGCAGAGGGGCGCCTGATGTCCCGCTGGGCGTCGCGTCGCCCGCCTCGGTTCTACGGTCGCGAGGCTTCATGGAGCTGCCTCTGTGAAACATCGATGAAGTGGTGACGATAGGGGCGCGCGTTCACCAGACTCATGGAGCCCCATGCACCTGCCAAGCTTCCTCCAGCGCGCCGAGACTGGCCCTGACCCCGTCCTGGGGGAACGCACGGAACATCAGACTGTCTTGGAGGAGCGCATCAACGTCGCCATGCACGGGTCAGCCATGGTCCTGAGCCTCGTGGGGCTCGCGGTGTTGGTGACGCTGGCCGTCCAGCAGGGCACGGCCCTGCACGTGGTCGCCATGGCCGTCTACGGGGCCAGCATGGTGATGCTGTTTCTGGCGTCCGCCTGCTACCACGGAGCCACCAGCCCCCGGACCAAGCCACGGCTTCAGGTGTTGGACCACGCCGCGGTGTTTCTGCTCATCGCGGGCACCTATACACCCTTTACCTTGATCACTCTGCAGGGGGCCTGGGGCCTGCCCATCTTTGCCGTGGTCTGGTTCCTCGCTCTCACCGGAGCGGCGATGCAGGTCTTCACGGCCGGGCGCCACCGGGTGCTCAGCGTGATCCACTACGTCGCCACCGGATGGGTCATCGTGTTCGCCCTTCCCACGCTGCTGGAGCGCCTGCCGTGGGCGGCGCTCGGCTGGCTGGTGGCCGGCGGGCTGGCCTATACCTTCGGGACCATCTTCTACCTGGCGCGCCAGGTGCGCTTCAGCCACGCGGTCTGGCACTTGATGGTGGTGGTGGGGGCCGCTTGCCACTGGTACGCAGTGCTGCGCTTCGTGCTGCCGACCCCGTGAGGCCCGCGCGGGGGCGCTCTACGGCTCGCAGATGAAGGGCTGATCGCCGCCGCAGTCCAGGTCGTTCCACTCGCCCACCACCTGCCAGTTGGTGTGCACGCAGTCCTCGCCGCCGGAGTCGTTGGGCTCGGAGCCGTACCAGGCCGTGTCGTAGCGCAGGGGGGTGCCGTCCACCCACACCCAGGTGTCCTCGATCTCGAAGTCGTTCAGGCCGATCCAGTAGGACGAGGGGCTGATGGCGTAGGCCAGGGCCGAGACCTCGCTGTTCTCCTCGGCGGTGGCGAACACGGCCAGGTCCATGCCCAGGGCCAGGCAGGCGTCGCGGGCGCCTTCCTGGTCCGTCTCCACCAGGCACACCAGGTAGCCCTTCACGGCGGTGCACTCCCAGCACTCGGCGAACTCGTCCACGTACCCGTCACAGTTGTTGTCGGCGCCGTCGCAGACCTCCTCGCCACCCGGGTGGGCGCTCTCGTCCAGATCGTCGCAGTCGCCGTCACACCAGGCGATGCCGTCGCCGTCGCTGTCGTCGTACTCGGTGGTGCTGTCGTCGCAGTCGTTGTCCAGGCCGTCGCAGATCTCCTCGGCGCCGGGGTTCACCGCGGCCTGCGAGTCGTCGCAGTCGCCCGCGCAGGTGCTCCAGCCGTCGCCGTCCGCGTCGAAGTCCTCGTCCACCTCACCGTCGCAGTCGTTGTCGGCGCCGTCGCATATCTCGGTGATCCCGGGGCTGTTGGTGGGGTCGTCATCGTCGCAGTCGCCCCAGCAGCCGGCCGAGCCGTCGCCGTCGTGGTCCCAGTCCTCGTCGGCCGAGCCGTCGCAGTCGTTGTCGATGCCGTCGCAGGCCTCCGCGGCGCCAGGGAACACGAAGGGGTCGGCGTCGTCACAGTCGTCCGCCGCCTCGTAGCCGTCGCCGTCCGCGTCGGGGGTCTCGTCCACCCGTCCGTCGCAGTCGTTGTCGGCCCCGTCGGCCGCGATCTCCACCGCGCCTGGATAGGCGCTGGGGTCCAGATCGTCGCAGTCGATGGCGCCGCCCAGCGCTCGGCAGCCAGCGTCGTCGGCCAGGAAGCCGTCGGCGTCGAGATCGTACAACTCGTCCACTTGGGCGTCGCAGTCGTTGTCGATGCCGTCGCAGGTCTCCCACGCGCCGGGGAACACGGTGGGGTCGGCGGGGGCGCAGTCTTCGGCGTCCGCGAAGCCGTCGCGGTCCGCGTCGTGGCTGCATGCGAGCAGGGAGAGGATCAGGATGAACAACATCTGCGCTGTTTAGCTCCGCCAGGCTCGCGGCGCAGCATCGTGGACTTGCGGATCAGCCCGCCAGGAGTGTGAAGTGGAAGGTGGAGCCCTGCCCTGGCTTGGACTCGGCCCACATCCGGCCTCCCATCCCCGCGATCAGGAGCCGACAGACGGACAGCCCCACGCCGTGGCCGGGGTAGCGGTCGCGGAGGACCAGGCGCTCGAAGGGCTCGAAGATGCGCTCGGCCTGGGCGGGGTCGAAGCCGATCCCGTTGTCGCGGATGGATATGACCCAGAGGTCTCCCTCCCGAACGGCGTCCACCTGGATCTCGAGGGGGGCGTCACCGCGGAACTTGAGGGCGTTGCCCATCAGGTTCTGGAACACCTGGGCCAGGCGGCTCTCCTGCGCCAGCACCGTAGGCAGGGCGCCGCGTTGGATGCTTGCGCCGGTGGCGCGCAGCTCGGCGTCGAGGATGCCTGCGACCCGGTCGAAGACGGGGCCGACCTGGCAGGGCGAGAGATCCGCGGCGTCCTGTCCGCACAGCACCAGCTGGGACAGGTCGTCGAGCAGGGTGCTCATCTGCCACACGCCGTCGTGGATGTGCTTGATCCACCTGCGCATGTCCTCGGCCTTGGCGCTCTCGAGGTCGTTGTCCAGCAGCTCGGCGAAGCCGGCGATGGAGCTCAGCGGCGAGCGGAGGTCGTGGGCGGCGCCCCGGATCAGGCCCTGCTGGGAGCTGTTCGTCGCGCTCAGCTCCTCGACGGCCCGCTGCAGGGTCAGCTCGGCACGGGATCTCGCGGCGACCTGGCCCTCCAGCAGCTCGTTCTTCTCTTGCAGCGACGCCTCACCACGGCGCAGCGCGCGCCGCAGGGAGAGCAGCAGGGTGACGGTGACGCCCACGACGCAGAGGTAAATCACGGCGTTCATCGCGATGATCCGGCTGTCCAGGAAGACGTCCGCCAGATCCTCCCGGCCGTGGACGAGGGGCGAGTAGGGGAGCCGTCCGCTCATCTCCAGGCCGACGATGGCGCAGATGTAGAGCGAGGTCCCCAGGGTGAATGCGATGGCCGTGCGCTCGGGCAGCAGCCAGGCGACCACCACGAGGGTGGCGAGGATCAAGGCCAGCATGTGCGAGGACTGGCTGCCCCCGAAGTGTAGCTGGAACCCCCAGCCGGCCAGGATCAGCGCCACCAGCAGGTTGGTGGAGAGCCGCAGGATCCGCTCGGCATCCCAGCGCCGGCGGGGCGCCACCAGGTTGAGGGCGAGGTAGGCGAGGATCGCGCCGTCGAGCGCCAGGTTGACCTGGAGTGAGTCTGCGAGAAACTCGGTGTGGACGGACCCGGGGAGCGGGACCACTCCCAGCGCCAGGCCCTGAAGTGCGGTGTAGGTCCCGAGGACCACCAGCAGCAGGCTCGCGGGGATCAGCGCGCGCCTGCGCAGGGTGGGGCCTGGTCCGTTGTCTCGTGCATGGCGGGGCGTGATGACAGTGCTCCCGAGCCTTCGCGGTAGAGGGCCATAGTAGCACCTCTATCCGCGGGGCTGGGCCGTGGAGGCGGCGCCAGGCCCGGCTGGATCAGTGGGGTCGCACCACTCGTCCCATGAACAGCACAGCCCCGGTCTGGGTGTCGCGGATCATGAAGAGGAAGGGGTGGTCGGCGCGGAAGGCGGTCACCCGGGGCTTGGCGCTGCGGGTCATCACCACGGCGGTGGCGGCGGCGGCCTCGGTGCCCTGCTCGTTGACGTCCACGAAGGCCTGGTGCACCACCGCCGAGATGAACAGGCCCGTGCTGGTGGTCATCCCCGAGAAGTCCGCGCCCCCGCCAAAGGCGGAGGGCATGCCCAGGTCGGTCAGGGCCTTGGAGAGCTCGAAGTCGGCGTTGAGCTCGAAGCGGGGCAGCCAGACCTTGACCTTGGCCGGGTGCATGGCTTGGTCCCAGGAAGCCAGCAGCGCGGGGCTGATGCTGGCCTCGAGGGCGGGCAGGCCGTCGTGGGCGGCGGGCAGGGCGATCAGCATCTCGAGGCGATCGCCGCTGTAGGGTATGGCCAGCAGCGCCAGGTCACCGTTGTCGGTCCAGCGCACCGCGCTCTCCTGGTACATCAGGGGCACCTTCGTCTGCTCGCCATCGGCGGTGGTGAAGGGCTGCTCGCTGGTGAGGGCCGGGTCGAAGGCGTTCTTCCAGGTGCCCAGGAAGTAGATGGCGTTGGTGAGCACCAGGGCCGTGCTGGCGTCGATCACCCCCGGCTTCAGCAGCTCGGGGATGCGCTGGGCGGTGTTGTCGCTGATCCAGCCGTTGATCTGCTGCCGGGTGGGCTCGGCGGCCCCGGCGAAGTCCACGCTGGCCATTTCGGCCCCGTAGTGGGTGCGGGTGAGATCCAGGAAGGGCTGCTCGAAGGCCAAGCCTTGCTGCCCCCACAGGCGGTTGGCGATGGCCAGCTCCCAGGGGTCGTCGCTGCTGTTCAGGCTGGCGTCCAGGCTGGCGTAGGCCGGGTGCAGGCGCTCCTGGGTCAGCTCGAAGTGCAGGGTGGCGTCCATTTCGGCGCCGGTGGCTCCCCTGGCTCCACCGCGGGTCATGGCCAGGGCCGCGGAGATGGAGGCGGGGGAGAGGAACAGGTTGCCCTCGCGGCTGGTCGCCAGGTAGCGGTACAGGTCCAGGGCGAAGGTGGTGTTGCCCTGCACCAGGGTGTCGAGCTCGGCTTCGCTGACCGGGGCCGCGGGCTGGGCTGCGGGACCGGGCTGGGCGATGTCCGGGATGGGGGCCGCCTGAGCGGGCACGGGCTGTGTGGGCATGGCGCCGTTGGTGGCGCAGCCATTGGCGAAGACGAGGGCGAAGACGAGGGCGAGGGGATGGCTGAACTGCATGGAACCTCCGAACCCAGAGTCTATCGTTTTGGACGCCGGTCTGGCCTCTGGTTGGAAATGACCGTCGGTCATTCAAACTCGCCAGGCCCGGGGGTGGCTCTGGCTCTCGCCGTTGATATTGCGCTCCGTGGAGGCTGTTATTCGTGGTTCAGCGGCATAAACATGACTGCCAGTCAGCGCAAGACATCCTGAAAGACCGATAGAATGCCGGCTCGTTCCGGCCTGGCGATCATGAAGCGCATCCTCCTGACCACAGTCTTCCGCCCCTTCTGCGTCGAGGGGCCCTACGACTCCGCCCTGCACCAGGTGCAGCACGGCAGCTGCCATCGCCAGTTCACCAGGGAGCAAGGGGTCTTCACGATCCACCAGCAGTGCTCCCACCTGGGCCTGCACCTCATCGCCGCCAATGTCGAGGCGGATGTCGAGGTGGTGGAGTACCCGAGCCTCGAAGAGCTCGAGGGGATGCTGCGTGACGCTGTGGCCGAAGGTCGCCCCTACGACTGGGTGGGCGTCGGCACGGTGGCCGCCTATCTGCCCAAGGCACAGGTCATCTGCGAGCGGGTTCGGGCTCTCTCGCCCACCACCCGCACCGCTGTGGGCGGTGCTGGAGGCCTGGCCATCGGCGACCTGGTGCCCCAGTTCAGTGACGAGGTCTGCGTGGGCGACGGCGTGGCCTTCATGCGCCAGCTGCTGGCCCAAGACCCCGGCGCGCCGTTCGTACACCCGCCCCTGTGGTCGGTACACTTCCCCAACGAGATCTTTTCATTCCGGGCCAACAGCGCGGCCTGGAGCATCGCCCTGGCCATGGGCTGCGAGCGCCGCTGCCCCTTCTGCTCCACCTCGGCTCAGTTCGGCGGGCGCCGCACCCGCCTGTTCGAGGACGGCGCCGCGCTGATGTCCGCCATCGAGCGCCTCGAGGACGAGTACGACGGCCCCGGCGACGCCCCCCCGGCCCTGCAGCTGATGTTCTTCGACGAGAACTTCCTGTCCGACGAGGCCTTCGCCAGGGACTTCCTGGATCACAACCGGCGGGCCCTCGAGGCCGGCAAGCTCTACCTGCCCTTCGTCTTCGCCGACGCCCGGGCCGTCAGCCGCTTCACCCCCGAAGAGCTGCTCGAGATGGGCATCGACTCCCTGTGGATCGGCTGGGAAGACTCCGAGGGCGGCGGCTATGCCAAGAACGAGGGGGTGGACTTCCCCGCCCTGGTCCAGCGCCTGCAGGGCCATGGCATCAAGGTGATCGTCTCGTTCATGGCTGGCCGGGACGATCAGACACCTGAGAGCATCATCCACGACGTGGAGCAGGCTCTCGAGCTGGGCGCCGCGGCTTTCCAGTACGCCATGGTCTGCCCCATGCCCGGCACCGCCACCTTCGAGACGCTGCGAGCCCAAGATCGGCTCGACCTGCGGCGCCTCGACCACATCGGCATGTCCCACTACATCGTGAAGCACGACCGGTTCGATGATCCGGGCCTGCGGGCCCACACCACCGAGTTCCACCGGCGGGACTACGAGCGCCACGGCCCCATGTCCCTGCGCTACCTGAAGCTGCGCTTCGAGGGCTACAAGCGCCACCGCCGCTCCGAGCGGCCCGCCCTGCGCGCCCGCGCCCGGGGGTTCCGCCACGACATGATGGACAGCATGGCTGCTCTGAGTACCGGCACGGTGTTCAGCCCCACACCCGCGCTGCGCCAGGAGAGCCACGCGCTGCTGCGCAGCTTCGCCCGGGAGCTGCCCCGTGGCGAGGCCTACCGCGAGTGGCGTCGCAAGGAGATCTCCACCAGCTCGTTCGGGCGCTTCCTGCTGTTCACCTCGCCGGTGGCCGAGCCGGTGCTGCGCCGCTGGCTGAAGGCCCGCATCCTGCGCTGGGACCCGCGCTCCCGGGATCGCTGCGGATCGCTGCTGGGCCTGCTGCGCCACCACCAGGCCTGCGTCGATGAGCTCCGCCACGGCATGATGCCCTTCGACCAGCCCGTCTTGGTGGTCACCCGCTACCCGGGGGAGGCTCCGGCGTGAGCCGGCTGCTGCTCACCACGGTGTGCCGCCCGGTGGGGGGTGCCCACGAAGGGCCCAGCATGGGCGTGGACGTGATGAAGGGGCAGCTCTGTGTCAGCCAGGGCGCCCTGCGCACCGCCGGAGTGGGCTGGGCCTACGGCCTGGAGTACATCGCCGCCAACCTGACCAGCCCCACCACGGTGCTGCACTGGCCCAGCGAGGGCGAGCTGATCCGGGAGCTGTGCGACGGCCACTACGACACCGTGGGCATCAGCTACACCTTCCAGCTGGTGCCGCGCCTGTCCCGCATCGTCGCCTTGGTGCGCACCTACGCCCCGGACGTTCGAGTCGTCCTGGGGGGCTACGGCACCGCGGCCCCCGAGACCCATGCCCTGGGGGACCACGTCTGCGATGGAGACGGCATCGCCTTCATGCGCGAGCTCCTCGGGGAGCGGGTGGGCCAACCCATCGAGCACCCCACCATCGTCTACGGCAACAGCCTGCTGTCCCTGCCCATCGACGCGGGCCGCAAGGTGATGATCTGCACTGGGCTGGGCTGCGCCACGGGCTGCGACTTCTGCGCCAGCTCCGCCAAGTTCCGCCAGCGTTACCAGCCCCTGGTGGCCGACGGCGACGCGCTGTTCGCGGTGATGGACGATCTGTACCAGCGCACGGGCATCGACGAGTTCCAGCTGTTCGACGAGAACTTCCTGGTGGATCGCCCCCGGGCCGAGCGCCTGGCCGAGCTGTGCCAGCAGCACGACCGCCACTTCGACTTCTTCACCTTTGCTTCCCTTCGATCTCTGGCGGACTACACCGCCGAAGATCTCATCCGAATCGGAGTGTCCGCCGTGTGGGTGGGCCTCGAGGGCAAGCACGCGGGCTACTCGAAGCTCCATGGGGAGAAGCTCGCGGCGCTCATCTCACGCCTTCGTCGTGTCGGCATCCTGGTGGTGGGCTCCATGATCGTGGGCTTCGACTACCACACCCCAGCCATCATCCACGACGAGCTCGAGGAGATCCTCGACGCCGAGCCCACCTACCTGCAGTGCCTGATCTACGGCCCCACCCCCGGCACCGCCCTGTGGGATCGCCTCGAGCAGCAGCAGCGCTGGCGAGGTGGTCCTCCGGGCCGGGGTGGAGTGCCCTACGAGCGCTGTGACGGCTTCCAGCTGGGCTTCGAGCATCCCCACATGAGCGCGGATGAGCTCGAAGGCCTGCAGCGGCGCTGCACTGAGCTGGACTTCGAGCGCCACGGGCCCAGCATCTATCGGGCGGTCGCCACCTGGTACGAGGGCTGGACGAACCTCCGGGACGCAGCCGAGCCCTGGCTGCAGGCCCGCGCCGCGGTCTACGAGCGCAAGCTCGCTGGCTGCCGTCCGCTGCTGCCGGTGGGCATCGCCCGGGCACCCACCCCCGCTGTGCGCAGCCGCCTGGTGGCCCTTGGTGATCGCCTCGACAACGCCCTGGGCCCCGCGGCCCTGAAGGAGCGAATCATCGCCCATGGCGTGCTGCCCGTGGCCGAGCGATGGACACGCTTCACCCTGCGATACCATGCCCTGCAGCAGCCAGGGCTCATCCGCAGGAGGTATCGATGGTAGCGGGCCAGGAGAGCGGGTTCACGGAGGTCTGCGGCCCCCGGGTGGGCGAACAGGTCCCCCAGGGCGAGCACGATCTGCTCATCATCTCCGACCTGCACCTGACCCTGAGCCTCGACGACGAGGACACGGCCACCGATGGGGCCATCGCGGCCTTCCTGGATCACCATCGCCAGCACCGCAACCGCGGCCGGCCTTGGCGCCTGGTGCTGGCTGGCGACATCTTCGAGTTCGTCTACCCGGACATGGCGCACTTCCTCGCCCGCTACCCCGGCCCCGACACCCCAGAGCCCGACGGCGCGGGCTTCCTGCAGCTGTGGCCGGTGCAGGCGCTGGCCTGGCGGCTGCGGGTCACCATGCGGGAGCGGGCGCCGGTGTTCCTGGCGCTGGGGCGCTTCCTGCTCGCAGGCAATCGGCTCGAGCTCATCAAGGGCAACCACGACGTGGAGCTGCAGTGGGCCACGGTGCAGCGCAGCTTCCTCGAGACCCTGGCCGCCATCATGGCCGAGGCCGGCGAGGCCCCCGAGCCGGGGATGCTCGAGGCCGCCGTGGACT
This sequence comes from uncultured Pseudomonadota bacterium, assembly GCA_937912125.1. Classification (GTDB taxonomy): domain Bacteria; phylum Myxococcota_A; class UBA796; order UBA796; family JAFGLY01; genus CALDOK01. Next base: position 3,859 of record CALDOK010000087.1, on the reverse strand, counting down.
TCCACGTGTGGTTCTACTACGAGCCCGGTCGGGTGTATGTCGAGCACGGCAACCAGTACGACGAGTTCAACTGCCTGCCCAACTTCCTCGATCCGGCCCTGGTCACCGACCCGAACCGCAGCTTCTCCCCCATGGGCTCGCGGTTCACCACCTACCTGACCAACGCGTTCGTGGACTACAAGCCCCAGCCCGAGGCCGGCGCGTTCATGAACTACCTCGAGGCCACCGGCCAGAAGTGGTCCCGCAAGTACATCGGGCGCAGCCTCACGGTGCTGTACCACTCGGTGATCGGCTCGGGGCTGTTCTCCGAGGAGGGCTGGCAGGCCGGCTCGGGGCGGCAGGACGAGGGCCTGGTGGCCATGGAGCGGCTCTACGGAATCCCCATCGAGACCCTCGAGGCCCTCCAGGATCTGCAGTCGGCGCCGGTCACCGCCCAGCGGGGCTGGGTCATCAACCGCTTCGGGCTCGACCGCGCCGCCATCGTGCTCTTCGGCATGCTGATGGTGGCCCTGGGGCTGATCTTCGGGCTCTTTCCCTTCACCGAGCCCGCCCTGCTGGCCGTCGCGGGCCTGGGTCCCGTCGCCCTGTTCGTGGGGGTGCTGCTGCGTCTGAAGCTCAAGAAGGGCCGCCGGCACCACAAGTGGATCGCCTTGGCGGCCTTGGTGGGCGCCTGCGTCGCTGCCAGCCTGCTGGTGCCCACGGCCACCCTGTTCGGAGGCGTGCTGGTGACCTACGCCGTGTTCGTCACCACCTACTCCTTCCTGATCCTTCCGTTGACCAACGCGTCCGATCTGCACCGCCACCTCGTGATCACCGCCAACAGGGTGGGCCGGCTGCTGGACGTGCCCCTGGTGGTCTTCGGCCACCACCACCGCCCCACCGAGCGCGAGCTGCAGGATGGCCGCCGCTACCTGAACTGTGGCGCCTGGGCCAACTGCGGCGATCGGGGCGAGCAGGCCTGGGTCGAGCTGTGGCGGGACGAGGGCGGAGAGGACCACGCGGAGCTGCGCATCGGCCCCGCACGAGCTGGAGGTGAGCTGTGACCCCTGAGCGCCTGCGCTGGATCCCGATGGCCTTGCTGGTCGTCTTCGCGCTGTTCTGGTCCTTCTGGGACATGAAGCTGGGCCTGTGGACCGGGCTCGGTGGCTCGGGTGCCGTCATCTGCTTCCTGCTGGCCATGCCCAAGCATCGTGGCGAAGGGGGGGAGCGATGAGCTTCGAGCTCTCCATGGCCGTGGTGATGGTCATCTCCGCCGCGCTGGCCGTCGTGCATGCCTTCGGCACGCGGCCCCGGGGCGAGGCCCTGCACCTGCTGATCACCGCGGTGGGCTTCGGCTACATCTTCCCCTTCGTGGACGTCAACATCTTCGGCCACTACGGCTTCGACGGCGAGTGGACCCTCCTGGGGCTGCCCTTCCACCTCGGTTTTTCGTGGTGGGCGTTCTACTACCTGGCCCTGTGCGTGGCCGAGCGGGTGCTGGGCCGGGGTCACGAGCCCATCGGGCTGGCGGTCGTGGCTGGCGTGATCTTCGGGCTGCTCGAGTACCAGTGGGATCTCACCCTGCTGGGGGCGGGCCTGATGGAGCTGTACGTGCCCAGCTTCGCGCCCTACCCCTACGACTTCCACCTGGGCGTGCCCATGTTCCACGCCATGCTGGGCTTCCTCTGGATTGTGGGCTTCCACGCGCTGAGGGACAGCAGGAAACCTGCCCTGGCCATCGCCCTGGGCCTGGCGGTGCTGGTGGGAGTCCCCCTGTTCGCCATGGCCTGTCTGCCCCTGACCGAGCCGTTGATCACCACCGTCTCGCCTCATCTGTCACGCTACTGGCAGCACACCGCCGACGTGTACCACTTCGCCAGCTCCTTCGCGCCCCTGGGTGCCGGAGGGGCGGTGATCCTGAGCGTCCTTGGCCGCAAGCTGGGCGGCGCCGGCTCCCGCGACGGGCGGGTCGGGCTCTAGACCATGGCCATGAACATCCACCTCATCGCCGGCGCGCGGCCCTTCGAGCGGGCCATGAAGCCTGTGCGCTGGGCGTTCTCGAGCCACGGTATCGCCAACCTCACCCTGCCATGGCTGGCTGGGCTCATCCCCCCCCGCCACCATGTGACCATCCAGGACGAGCAGGTAGCGCCCCTGGATCTGGGCGCCCCCATGGACCTGGCGCTCATCACCGCCAAGACCTGCTACGCGCCCCGGGCCTACGCCGTCGCCGCCACCCTGCGGGCCCGCGGAGTGCCGGTGGTCATGGGGGGGTGTCACGCCTCGCTGTACCCCGACGAGGTCCAGGGCCACGTCGATTCCGTGGTGCTGGGCGAAGCCGAGCCCATCATCCAGCAGCTGCTCTTCGACGCCGCCGACGGCTGCCTGCAGGCCCGCTACATCGGCGGGGCGGTGAGCTTCGACGGGCTGCCCCTGCCCCGCAGGGATCTGCTCCCCAAGCGCTACATCATCGACGCGGTGCACGCTTCCCGGGGCTGCAGCCACAGCTGCGGCTTCTGCTGCATGCGATCGGTCTACGGCCCCGGCTACCGGGCCCGGCCCGTGGGGGAGACCATCGACGAATTGCGTGGCCTGTCCCCCTACCTGGGCTTCCACGACGAAAACCTGGTGGCGGACCGCGAGCACGCCCGGGAGCTGTTCACGGCCATGATCCCCCTGGGCAAGCTGTGGATGGGCCAGGCCAGCGTGGACATCATGGAGGACCCCGAGCTCATCGAGCTGGCGGGGCGCGCGGGCTGCACGGGCTTTCTGACCGGCATGGAGACCATCAGCCAGGCCAACCTGGTCGCCGCCAACAAGACCCAGAACGACGTGGCCGCCTACGGCGCCATGATCCAGGCATGCCACGAGGCGGGCATCGCCGTGGGGGCCGCCATGCTCTTCGGGCTGGACCACGACACCCCCGACAGCTTCGCCGAGACGGTGCAGGCCATGCACGATCTCGAGGTGGATCAGGCCTACTTCAAGATCGTCACGCCCTACCCGGGCACCCGCTACTTCGACGAGCTCGCCGCCCAGGGCCGCATCCTCACCCGGGACTGGCAGTACTACGACGGCTGCTTCCCTGTGTTCGAGCCCCTGCACCTCACCCCGCGCCAGCTCTTCGAGGGAGCCTGCTGGGCCCGGCAGGAGTTCTATCGCTACCGCCACGTGGCCCGCCGGATGCGCAACGTGCGCCGCCTGCGCTTGCCCTGGTGGGCCCAGCTCAACATGAACCGGCTGGCCCGGGACGCCTTCGCCGACGGTGAGCCTTGGGGCGAGCGGCTGCTGCAGGAGATCGAGGCGTGAGCGCGGAGGTCCAGCTCCAGGGTCGCCGCCCGCGGGTGCTGCTGTGCTCCGTGTTCGCCCCCTTCGAGCAGGCTGGCGGCCCCTACGAGGCCCCGGACAACTTCTACCAGGTGGGAGTGTTCCACCGCTGCTTCACCCGCCACCAGGGCATGTTCAGCATCCTGCAGCAGCAGCACACCTACCCCCTGCATCTGATCGCCCACAACCTGGACGCCGACGTCACGGTGCTCGACTACCCCACCCTGAGTGCCTTCGGCCAGCAGGTGCGCGGCGGCGGCTACGACGTCGTGGCCGTGGGCTGCGTGGTCTCCACCCTGGGCAAGGCCCGGCGGATGTGCGCGGTGGCCAAGCAGGAGTGCCCAGGGGTGGTCACCGTGGTGGGCGGCCCCGGCGTGCTGGGCCTGGGCGAGCTGATGGAGCCCTTCGCCGACCACCAGTGCCGGGGCGAAGGCGTGGCCTTCATGCGCGAGCTGCTGGGCCAGGCGCCTGGCCCCATCGACTTCCCGGTGGTGCGCCTGCACCACGGCAATGACGGCCTGCTGGGCCTGCCCATCAAGGACCACAACTTCCC